>NZ_LT607560.1:0-58512 GCF_900095275.1 Pseudomonas sp. UMAB-40 | reverse complement strand
TCGTCAAGGCGCACAAAACCCGCCGCTTCCAGACGCTGAACAAGGCTGGCAGTGGCATGGAACGGGGTAGGGGAGGCCTTGAGGAAGTCGATCAGGCCTTGGTTCAACTCTTCGCGCATAAGAAGCTCCAGACAGCAGTGGGCGGGAGTTTAACGTATTGGCCGGGGCCTTTGGGCATGACGTGAACCGGTCACGTCAGCTGGCAGCCGCTACCCGCTTTTTCAGGTACTTCATGATGATCCGCTCATCTTCAGGCTTTTCGGGCTTGGGCAATTGCCGGGGCCAGCCGTTCTGATGAGTCTCCAGCAGCTTTTTCTGTTGAGCCTGGTCCCAGCGAAGGATCTCCCGCGAGGCACATTCCCACCATTCGTGGCGGCAGGCCGTGTAGTACGGGTGATCGGGCGCCGCACTGCCGTACAGCAGATCGCGGCCGACTTTTCGCAGGGCGCCGCTCTGATGACGCAGCTTCCATTTGATTTTCAGCCGTTGCCAGGCCGAAGGGAAGGGTTTGACCCGCGGCACGTCTCGGCACAGTTCAACCAGCTCGCGGCTGAACTGCTCGCCATGCTGAGAGAAGAAATACGCCTGCATCGCATGGAAAAAACGTTTTTCCGCGAAGTAGTGATAGATGTATTTTCGGGCTTCATACACCGGCTTGTCGCGCATCGCGAACGACAGGGCGATCTGCTCGATGGTGTGGATGTCGAAGCCGTCCCGGGTCCACTCGTCGATGAGCTTGATCGATTCTTCGAACAGCGCGGCGTCGCGGTCGGTCACGCCGCACAGTCCGCTGTTGTACAGCTTGAAACCGTTCTGCGCAGTGACGCCGTGAGCGCGCAGGCAACCGCCCAGCTTCACGTAGTCGGGGCGTTCACACACGTCCTGCCAGTCGTACTCGAAGCGATCCATCAAGTAGTGCTGCGGCTGGATCTGGTTGAAGATCAGGTTCGGGTCGCTGGTGAACAGTGTGTCGGTATCGACGAACAGGGTTTTTTCCGCCAGCGTGAGACCGGCGGCCATCGCGCAGGCCTTGCGGCGATGGTGATAGCCGTTTTCGCCTTGCCACAGGGTCAGGGTTTCCTGGGTCAGCGTGACGGTTTCAACCGGCCAGCCGGCGTAATCCTGAGGGCGATCCGTGAGGATTCGGATGCTCGGGAGCTTGCCGTTCCTGGCATGGGAGAGCGCCGTCAAAATACTGAATTTGGCTTCGCGCCGGTAAACGTCCTGGTTGCCGTAGATCAGGTAAAGCAGTTGGTGGCGGGTTTTCTTGACGGGTGTTGCCAGGGAATCGGTACAACTCATCGGGATGGGGATCCTTTTGCTAAAGCAGGCGACTGCTTGTCAGGCAGTGCTTAAAACGGTGCGGGGCATTCGAAGCGCAAGCGTTCACCGGTTTGCGGATGGGTGAAGCTGAGCATGCTGGCGTGCAGGCACAAACGCGGCCAAGCGGCCAGGGCCTGCTCGTGGGCGTAGAGACCGTCACCCAGCAGCGGATGGCCGATGGAGAGCATGTGCACGCGCAACTGGTGGGAGCGGCCGGTGATCGGCGTCAGTTCGACGCGGCACCAGTCGCCACAACGTTCCAGCACTCGCCAGAAGGTCAGGGCGTGTTTGCCGAACTCGTGGTCCACCACATGGCGTGGCTTGGTCGGCGGATCGTAGCGCAAGGGCAGGTCGATGCTGCCGCTGTCCAGTTCCGGTTGTCCCCAGCACAGGGCGGTGTAGGCTTTTTCGGTTTCGCGGTCGTGAAATTGCCGAGACAACTCGCGATGAGTGTCCGGGTCACGGGCCAACAGGATGATGCCGGACGTTTCCCAGTCCAGTCGATGGACGATTCGCGCTTCCGGGTAGCCGTTTTCTTGCAGGCGGGTAATCAGGCAGTCCTTGTTGTCATCAGCCCGGCCAGGGACAGAGAGCAGCAGGGTCGGTTTATCCACCACCAGTACGGCGGCGTCCTGATGGATGATGCGGATGTTGGACAACGGCATTAAAACAGCCTCGTAACAAACGCCAACGGCGGCTCAGGCCCCGTCCAGTGAAAGAAGGGCCCTGAGCCGCCGTGGCTCCCGCTGGATCGACTAGCGATCCGGCAGGGTGATATTGAGTTCCAGAATCGAGCAGCTGCCCTGGTTTTCCAGCGCGACATGCACGTCGTCGGACCCGATATTGACGTACTTGCGGATCACTTCCACCAGTTCCTTCTGCAAGGCTGGCAAGTAGTCCGGCGTACTGCGCTGGCCGCGTTCATGCGCCACGATGATCTGTAGACGCTCTTTCGCTACCGACGCGGTGCTGACCTTTTTGCTGGCACGAAAGAAGTCAAAAAGATTCATTATCTACCTCCAAACAGGCGCTCGAAGAAGCCCTTCTTCGTCACATCGAGAAAACGATGTTCCACGGTTTTGCCCAGCAGACGATCGACCGCATCGCTGTACGCCTGACCGGCGTCGCTCTGGTCGTCGAGAATCACGGGCACGCCCGAGTTGGAAGCTTTCAGTACCGCTTGGGATTCCGGAATGACACCCAACAGGGCGACCGCCAGGATTTCCTTGACGTCTTCGACGCCCAGCATTTCGCCATCGCTCACACGCTGCGGGTTGTAGCGGGTCAGCAGCAGGTGTTCCTTGATCGGATCTTCGCCGTTTTCGGCACGACGGGATTTGCTCGCCAGCAGGCCGAGCATGCGGTCCGAGTCACGTACCGAGGACACTTCCGGGTTGGTCACGATAATCGCTTCATCAGCGAAGTACATGGCCAGGTGGGCGCCTTTCTCGATGCCGGCAGGGGAGTCGCAGACCACGTATTCGAAGTCTTCTTTCAACGCCATCAGGACTTTTTCCACGCCTTCCACAGTCAGCGCGTCTTTGTCGCGGGTCTGACTGGCGGCCAGGACGTAGAGATTTTCCAGGCGTTTGTCTTTGATCAGGGCTTGTTGCAGGTTGGCTTCGCCGTTGACCACGTTGACGAAGTCATACACCACGCGGCGCTCGCAACCCATGATCAGGTCGAGGTTACGCAAACCGACGTCGAAGTCGACGATCACTGTTTTGTGGCCGCGCAGTGCGAGGCCGGTACCGATAGCGGCGCTGGTGGTGGTCTTACCCACACCACCCTTGCCGGATGTAACCACTAGAATCTTGGCCAAGGTGTTTCACCCCTAAGGAAAAAGGACTTTTAGCCCCTGAAAAACATCTCTTGAAAAACTACTGCAGTCGGACAGCCTTGGCTGGAATCCGGTCCAGAACAGCGTTAAACACTGCGTTTGGCCTTTTTCCTACTTCGTTTGAGCCGTTTTCGCTACGTTTTAGAGATGCTTGGAAAATGCGGCAGTATCCGTTAAAGCCGAATGATGTTCAACACGTCGCCTGACAGGCTGACTTGCACGCCCGCGCCCCACAAAGGGTCGCGGCGCAGATCCTCGGAAACCTTGTAGTGGCCGGCGATGGAGACCAGTTCAGCGCTCATCTGCTGACAGAAAATCCTGGCTTTCGTGTCGCCTTTGACCCCGGCCAGCACGCGACCGCGCATCGGGCCGTATACATGGATGTTCCCATCGGCGAGAAGTTCCGCACCCGGGCTGACCGAGGAGATCACCACCAAGTCGCAACCCTGGGCATAAATCTGCTGGCCACCACGTACTGGCGACGTGATGATTTTCGTCGGTTTGAGGGTCGGCTCGGGCGGCTTTTCCGGCTTTTTCTTCACCTGGCCTTCGAGCGGGTCCAGGGGACGCTCACGCGCGCCGGACGGCGGCAGCACCGGCAAATCGACCGCGATGGCGGCGGCGATGTCTTCGATGCGGCTGGCTCGGATCGCCAGGGTGCGCAGGCCATGCTGGCGGCACACGCGCATCAGGCCCGGCAGATCGACCGCGCCTTCACTGGCCGGGAGTTTGTCCAGGGCCAGCACCAGCGGCGCATTGCTGAAGAAGTTAGGCGCCTGGGCGACCTTGGCGGCCAGTTGTCGATCAAGGTTCTCGAGGTCGTTGCGGGCCAGTTCCAGCACCGTAATGGCGAGCATGCTGCCCTTCAACTGGAACACGGGATCCTGGTCTTGCGGTTCGGTTTGGCTCATGGTCGGCATACAACGGCTTGTCACTAAAAGTGCCGAGACTTATAACGAGAACGCCCGCAAGCCGCAAGCCGGGTCGAACGATGTAGAATGCGCGGCCATTGTCTTTCCGGAACCTTTAATGGATCGCCCGCGTTTTCGAAAAACATTTCTTATGCCGCGTTTCTGGCCGCTATGGTGTGGCTTGGGGCTGTTGTGGCTGATTGTTCAGTTGCCGTATCCGGCGTTGCTGTTTATCGGTCGCCTGCTCGGCGCACTGATGTATCGGCTGGCCGGCGACCGACGGCGCATTGCCAAGCGCAATCTGGAACTGTGTTTCCCTGAAAAATCCACCGACGAGCGTAAGCGCCTGCTCAAGGAAAACTTCGCCTCCACCGGCATCGCTTTCTTTGAAATGGCCATGAGCTGGTGGTGGTCGCGTCAGCGGCTGGCGAAGCTGGCCCATGTCGAAGGCCTGGAGCATCTGAAAAAGGCTCAGCGCGAAGGCAAGGGTGTGATCCTGATGGCGGTGCATTTCACCACGCTGGAAATCGGCGCGGCGCTGTTGGGGCAGCAGCACACCATCGACGGCATGTACCGCGAGCACAAGAACCCGTTGTTCGACTACATCCAGCGCCGGGGTCGCGAGCGGCACAATCTCGATTCGCTGGCCGTGGAACGCGACGACGTGCGCGGCATGCTCAAATTGCTGCGCGCCGGTCGGGCGATCTGGTACGCACCGGATCAGGACTACGGCGCCAAGCAGAGCATCTTTGTGCCGCTGTTCGGGATTCAGGCCGCGACGGTCACGGCCACCAGCAAATTTGCCCGGTTGGGCAAGGCGCTGGTGGTGCCGTTTACCCAGGAGCGTCTGGCGGACGGCAGCGGCTATCGGTTGATGATCCACCCGCCGCTCGAAGGTTTCCCCGGCGAGACCGAAGAGGCCGATTGCCTGCGCATCAATCAGTGGGTCGAAGGTGCCCTGCGTGAGTGCCCCGAGCAATACCTTTGGGCCCATCGACGCTTCAAGAGCCGTCCACCGGGCGAGCCGAAGTTGTACAAGAAACGCGGCTGATCCCCAGATCCCTTTTTTGCACCATGGAGTGTTGCGATGAGTCCTGCTGAACCGGTTACAGGGTTGATTCTTTCCGGCGGCGGGGCTCGGGCGGCGTATCAGGTGGGGGTGCTGGCGGCGATTGCGGAGTTGCTGCCGGTGGGCGCATCGAATCCGTTTCCGGTGATTGTCGGCACCTCGGCCGGGGCGATCAATGCGGTGAGCCTGGCCAGTGGGGCGATGGACTTTCGTGGCGCGATCGAGCGCCTGACCGCCTTCTGGCAGGGCTTTCGCAGTCATCTGGTGTTGCGCAGCGACTGGCCCGGCGTGATCAGCCAAGCCAGCCGCTTTGTCAGCCACAGTCTGCTCGGGCTTGGCGCCCAGGTTCCGGTGGCGCTGCTCAACAGTTCGCCGCTGCGCGGTTTGCTCGACGACAAACTGCACATGAACGGCATCGCCGAGGCCATCGCCCAGAAGCAGTTGCAGGCGGTGGCGGTCACGGCGTTCGGTTACGAGTCCGGGCAGGCCGTCACGTTCTATCAGGGTGGCGGCACCATCGATGCCTGGTTGCGCCACCGGCGGATCGGCGTCCCCACGCAATTGACCGTCGATCACTTGCTGGCCAGTTCAGCGATTCCCTTGTTGTTCGCACCGGTAAAAATCGGCGAAGAGTATTTCGGCGATGGTGCGGTGCGCCAATCGGCACCGATCAGCCCGGCCCTGCATCTGGGCGCCAGTCGGGTGCTGGTGGTGGGCGTCAGCGGCAACCCGCGCGGCGTCGACCCGGAGCAGCCGCTGCAACGCGCCTACACCGGTCAGCAGCCGACCCTGGCGCAGATCGGCGGACACATGCTCAACAGCACGTTCATTGACAGCCTGGAAAGTGACATCGAGTTGCTGCAGCGTCTGAATCAGTTCAGTCACTTGCTGCCCGATGACACGCCGACGCGCGCGTTGGGCGTGGCGCCAGTGGACGTGCTGGTGATTTCGCCGAGTCAGCCGATCGATGAAATTGCCGCGCGGCATCGGCAGGAATTGCCGGCGGCGTTGCGCCTGTTTCTGCGCGGGCCGGGCGCGACCAAGACGAGCGGGGCGGGGGTGCTGAGTTATCTGCTGTTTGAGGCGGGGTATTGCAGCGAGCTGATTGATCTGGGGCGGCGGGATGCGTTGGCCAAGCGCGGGGAGTTGTGCCGGTTTCTGGGGTTGTCGGAATCTATGGTATCGGCTTGAGATTGGCGGTGCGGCCATCGCGGGCAAGCCTGGCTCCCACAGGTTTTGTGTTGTGCCACAGATTGTGAGCACACCATAGATCCCTGTGGGAGTGGCGGTGCGACGATTCGACTTGCTCGCGATGGCGTCCTTACAGACGCCGCCGGATCAGAAGTGAACCTTGACCAGGAAGCTGGTCACGCTCTGATCAGTCTTGAAACCCTGGCTGTCTTCGATGCCGTACTTGTCTTTCCAGTAGTCATATTCGACGCCGACGTACAACTGCTTTTCGCCCAGGTTCAGTGCCTTGCCCAGGTCGTATTTGATCTGCGGATTGAAGTGCAGGTTGGCGTGATATTCGCCTTTTTTGTTGACGTCGTTGTCGACCACCCAGTCCATGAAACCATCGATCAGGATGTTCGAATCGCCGACCGGAATGGTGTAGGACCAGACCGGGGTGATCTGCCAGATGTTGTCACCCGGACGGTCGCCTTCGGTATGGCGGTTGTAGAAATTCAGCTGGAAGTAGTCGAACCCAGGGATCGCCAGGTCGAAACCAGGACCGATCAGGTAGGACTCGGTATCGTCTTCACCGAACTCGTAAGTCATGGCCAGCAGCACGTCTTTGATCGGGCCAAATTCGAGTTTCTGGTCGAAGATCTTGTTAAACGACAAGCGAGGGCTGAACTCACCGTAGTGGGTGTTCTTGCCCGCGAAGGTGTCTTCCTTGCCGTTGTAGAAGATCTTGTCGATGAAGAAGAAGTTGTCGCCGTATTTCCAGCCATCGGCGTGTTCGAAGGTCACCGTTTGCTGAATGCGCGGGTTGACCTGGAAATCCTTGCCATACAGATAAGTCAGGCTGTTGTTCTGCCATTGCAGCAGGTCGCCGGCCATTGCCTGGCCCCCGGCCAGTAACGATCCCGCAAGCATCAGGCTGGTGCACGTGCGTTTCATTCGGTTGCTCCCAAAAAGTAGGTGGTTCCACGTTTTTTTTCTAAGGTCGACGCTCTGGTGTGGCGCCTTTTTCTGTAGCGGTAAAAAATCATCCAGTCGGTCAGCTTTAGTGCTGTTAGCAAGAGCTGAGCCAAGGCGTTCGAAAAGCCAAAAAACTCCCGCTCGGCTGCTCAAGAGCAGTCGATTGAGAGGGGGGTTGGAGTGCCTTGGTACCGTGCAGAGCCGGGATAAGTTGGCTTTCTGGTCAGGAATTAAATCCGGGCTTTTTTTTAAAGCGGATTCAGGCGGCCGCGGAGAATACTGACTCCTTGGCCAGGTCTCAAGTGCCCCGCAACAGCGCACCGACGACAGGTTTGGAGCACGGTTGCGGGCCATCTTAAAAGTGCACCTTCACCAGCAGGCTGGTGGTGTTTTCATGGGTGTCGAAGTTGCCGTTGTTTTCGATGCCGTACTTGTCTTTCCAATAGCTGTACTCGACGCCGACGTACACCTGTTTCTCCCGCCAGCCCAAGGCTTTGCCCAGGTCGTACTTGATCTGCGGGTTGACGTGCAGGTTGGCGTGGTAGGTGCCCTGTGAGTTCTGGTCGTTATCCACGACCCAGTCGATGTAGCCGTCGATCAACAGGCTCGAGTTGCCCAATGGCAGGGAGTAGGACCAGGCCGGCGTGATCTGCCAGACATCGTCGCCGGGACGCGAGCCTTCGGTCTGGCGATAGTAGAAGTTCAAGGTGAAAAAATTGAAGCCCGGTACCGCGAGATCGAAACCGGGGCCGATCAGGTAGGCCTCGGTGTCGTCTTCGCCATTCTCGTAGGTCATGGCCAGCAACACGTCCTTGATCGGGCCGAATTCGAAACGGCGGTCGAGGATTTTGCCGAAGGAGAGGCGCGGGCTGAATTCGCCGTAATAGGCGTGAACGCCTTTGTTCCGGTCTTTCTCGCCGTTGTAGTAAGTGCTGTCGACGAACAGAAAGTTGTCGCCGTACTTCCAGCGGTCGGCGTGCTCGAAGGTTATCGTCTGCTGGATCGACGGGTTGACCGCGAAATCCTTGCCGTACAAATAGCTCAGGCTGTTGGTCTGCCACAGCAGTAAATCGCCGGCCATGGCCTGGCTTGCAGCCAGGAGACTGCTGCCCAACAGCAGGTTTGTTTGAGTCCGAATCATCTGTTGCTCCCTCTTGTTTTTATTGTTTGAGGCACAGGCAACCCCCAACCCTGTGGGAGCGGGCTTGTTCGCGAAAGCGGTTTGCCAGTCAACATTGATGTTGGATGTGACGACCTCTTCGCGAGCAAGCCCGCTCCCACAGGGTTTTGTGTCGTTACCTGTTACTGGGCGTGGCAGTCGTTGATCGCCGCGCGTTCGCGGCCGCCAAGAATGTTGAACAGCAGGTTCAGCGACAGCGCACTCAACGTCGCCATCGCAATGCCGCTGTGGGTGATCGGACTCATCCACAACGGCAAGTGCGCGAAGAATTCCGGACGCACCACCGGGATCAGCCCCATGCCGATGCTCACCGCCACCAGCAACTGGTTGCGACGGTCACCGATGTCGGCTTCCTGAAGAATCTTGATCCCGGTCGCGGCCACCATGCCGAACATCGCAATCGCTGCGCCGCCCAGCACCGCCGGTGGAATCGAGGCCACCAGGAACGCCGCTTTCGGCAGCAGGCTCAGCACCACCAGCAAACCGCCGGCAACGATGGTCACCGAGCGGCAACGCACGCCCGTCATCTGCACCAAGCCGATGTTCTGCGCGAAAGAAGAGTGGGTGAAGGTGTTGAAGAAACCGGCAAAGAACGAGGCGCCGGCATCACACAGCAAGCCGCGACGCAGCATGCGTGGGCAGACTTCCTGGCCGGTGATTTTGCCCAGCGCGAGGAACATCCCGGTGGACTCGACGAATATGATCACCACCACCAGGCACATGGACAGGATCGGTGCGAGTTCAAACTTGGGCATGCCGAAGTGCAGCGGGGTGACAATCTGCACCCAGGGGGCATCCGCCATGCCGCTGAGGTCGACCATGCCAATCAGCCCGCAGATTACGTAGCCCAGGCACATGCCGATCAGCACGGAAATATTGACCCAGAACCCGCGCATGAAACGGTGGACCAGCAGAATGGTGGCCAGCACCAGCGCGGCAATGGCCAGGTAAATCGGTGAACCGAATTGCGTGGCGCCGGCACCGCCGCCCGCCCAATTGACGGCCACGGGAAACAGCGACAAACCGATCGAGGTGATGACCGTGCCAGTCACCAGCGGCGGGAAAAAGCGCACGACCTTGGACATGAACGGCGCGATGATCATGCCGAAGAAACCGGCGGCGATGGTTGCTCCGAAGATCCCTTGCAGGCCGATACCGGGCATGCCGGCCATGGCGACCATGCTGCCGACGGCGGCGAAACTGGCCCCCATCATCACCGGCATGCGGATGCCCATCGGGCCGATGCCCAACGATTGCACGATGGTCGCGATCCCGGCCACCAGCAGGTCGGCGTTGATCAGGAAGGCGATTTCCTCACGACTCAGGCCGGCGGCCTGCCCGATGATCAGCGGCACCGCGATGGCGCCGCCGTACATCAGCAGAACGTGTTGCAGGCCGACCAGGATCAGTTGCAAAAGGGGCAAACGCTGAATAGCGGGTGCGTCGGGGATGCGCGCTTCGGATAGCTCGGACATGCAACACCTCGGATCTTTTTTATTCTTGTGATTTTGTGCATCAGGTTGACCGCAGTGCGGCCAATCGCGAGCAAGCTCGCTCCCACAGGATGTGTGTTGCCTGTGTGGGAGCGAGCTTGCTCGCGATGCTTTTGCTACTTAATTGGTCGGAGCTCCCTGCACAATCCACGCACCGATCAGGTCACGTTCCTGCTGGGTCATCTGGGTGATGTTGCCCAGTGGCATGATCTGGCTCGTGACGGCCTGAGCCTGGATGCGCGCGGCGTTCTGGCGGATCTGCTCGGGGGTGTCGAACATCACGCCAGCCGGTGCTGCACTGAACAATGGACTGGTCGGTTTGGCCGAATGGCACACCGAGCAACGTTCCTGGATCACGCTGTGCACCTTGTCGAAACTCGGGCCGGCGTTGGACGCCTGGACCGGTGCTTCTGCAGGCTTCGCAGCGGCAGGTTTAGCACCGCCACCGACCGCGGTTTCCGGCAGCGGCTGGTACTCGATGGTGCCAGGCGCCTTGGCCACTTCAGGTGCGCTCGGCATTTGCGCCGGGCCCGTCACGTAAGCCAGGCAGATCATGCCAACAGCCGCGACAGGCAACGTCCAGGCGAACTTGTGACTGTCATGACGGGTGTTGAAGTAGTGACGCACCAACACCGCCAGCACCGCAATCCCGGCCAGGATCAGCCAGTTGTATTGGCTGCCGTAGGTGCTCGGGAAGTGGTTGCTGATCATGATGAACAGCACCGGCAAGGTGAAGTAGTTGTTGTGCCGCGAGCGCAGCAAGCCTTTGGCTGGCAGCGCCGGATCGGGCGTGCGGTTTTCGGCAATGGCGGCAACCAGTGCGCGCTGGGCCGGCATGATGATGCGGAACACGTTGCCGACCATGATGGTGCCGATGATTGCGCCAACGTGCAGGTACGCACCGCGACCACTGAACACTTTGCTGAAGCCGTAGGCGGCGCCAATGATCAGCACGAACAGGATGAAGCCGAGCAGGGCAGGGCGTTTGCCCAGGGCCGAGTCGCAGAGGAAGGAGTAGACGAACCAGCCGACGAACAACGAGGCGATGCCCAGTGCGACCCCTTCAGGGCCGGTCAGGCTGCTGCCGGGTGCCAGCAGGTACAACGTCGGGTTGGAGTAGAACACCACGCACAGCAGCGCGATCCCCGACATCCAGGTGAAGTAGGCTTCCCATTTGAACCAGTGCAGGTTGTCCGGCATGGTCGGTGGGGCCAGTTTGTATTTTTCCAGGTGGTAGATACCGCCGCCGTGGATCGCCCACAGATCGCCGGCCAGACCACTTTTCGGGTTGACCCGATTGAGGTTGTTTTCCAGCCAGACGAAATAGAACGACGCACCGATCCAGGCCACGCCAGTAATCATGTGAACCCAGCGCACGCTCAGGTTCAGCCATTCCAACAGATGTGCTTCCACAGTCTTTACCTCTCGCCTGTCACTCTGTTGTCGAGTGATCAGACCTTCTCTTATTGGTGGGGGGCAAGGATCAAACGCTCATCCTCTTTGAAAAAATGCTCATCGCAGTTATTGCCTGTGCCACTGCGATCAACCACCAGGAAGTCATCCCGCTTTTCGATCGTCAGCACCGGATGGTGCCAAACGCCGCGATGGTAATTAATGCCCTGCCTGCCGTTGGTGACGAAGGCGCGGACCAAGCCTGATACAGGTTCATCGCCAAGTGGCGCGACCACGATCAGAAAGGGGTTGCCGAGCAGCGGAATGAAAGCCTGGCTGCCCAGCGGGTGACGCTCCAGCATGCTGACGGTCAGCGGCATGTCCTGCGCGTCGGCGCGGAAAATGCTGATGATCGCGTTGTCCTCTGGCGTGGCGGTTTGCACCGTCGCCAGTTTGTGAAAGCGCATGGTCGAACCGTTGTTGATCATGAAGTGATCGCTGCCGTCGGTTTCGATCACGTCACCGAAAGGGGCGAAGGCTTCTTTGGTCAGCGGTTCAATCGTCAGTGTGCGCATGCTGGTCTTCTTTTCTGAATTCTGTGTTGTGGGTTCTATCGTCATCGCTGGCAAGCCAGCTCCCACAGTGGACTGTGGCGTTCACAAAACCTGTGGGAGCTGGCTTGCCAGCGATGAGGTTCAGCGCTTATTTAGCGACCTTGCCCAATACGCGCAGGCGGCTCACACCACCATCCGGGAACACGTTCAGGCGGATGTGGGTGATCGGGCCCAGGGCCTTGATCTGCTCGGCGAAGGTGTGTTCGGCGTGCATTTCCAGTTTCTGCGCCGGCAGCAGTTCACGCCAGAACAGCGATTGGGTTTCGATCTGGCTGTCGGTGCCGCCCTTCACGAACGCGCCCTGGATCGAGCACGTGTCCGGGTAGTTGCCCTTGAAGTGCAGGGTGTCGACGATGACTTTCTCGATCTCGCCGGCATGACCCAGCGCGACGATGACCCAGTCATTACCTGGCGTGCGACGACGTGCAGTTTCCCAGCCGTCGCCCATGTTGATGCCACGGCCCGGGTTGAGGATGTTGCTCATGCGGCCGAAGTGTTCGTCGGAGCAGGCGAGGGCGCGGCCACCGTTGAGGGCGGCGGCCAGGTCGACCTGCTCGTTGTCGCCGACAGCGGACCAGTCGCGGAACGGAATACCGTAGACACGCAGACGGGCCACGCCACCATCCGGGTAGATGTTGAAGCGCAGGTGGCTGAAGGCCTGGTCGTTGCTGATTTCGTGGTAGTGATGGCTGTTGCCTTGCAGCTCCACGGCCGACAACACTTCAGTCCACTGGGTGTTGTCGGCCGGCTCGCCCGAGGCCAGGAAGCAGGCTTCCAGGGACGCCGACGGCGGGAAGTTGCCGGTGAAGAATGAAGTGTCGATGTCTACGCCTTTGATCGAACCCGGTACGCCCAGGCGAATCACTGCGCTGTCGTAGCCTTCGAAGCGCTTGCGGCGCGACTCCCAGCCGTCCATCCACTTGCCGTTGTCATCGAACACGCCCTCCTTCCACACAGCCGGGGTCGGCTGGAACAGGCGGTTGGCGTCTGCGAACCAGTCATCGGTGACCGAGATGATTTTGGTGCCCAGGCGGGCGTCGGCCAGGTTGACGAACTTCTCGAAAGGTACGGCGTAAGCTTTCATTCTTCTTGTCTGCCTTTAATAAGTTGGCTTGGGATGCTTGCAGTGCCCTGGGTGCTTTTCGCGTTTAAGAACACTCGGGCAAGGCTCGCTATAGGGTCAGTAAACGGAACAGGGCGATCTTGTTGATCTCCGCCAGCGCGCATTTGAATTCGGTATCCGCCGAATTGTGAATGCGCGTTTCGAACGCCGCGAGGATCTGATGCCGGTTGCTGCCTTTTACCGCCATGATGAAGGGAAACTTGAACTTGGCCTTGTAGGCGTCGTTCAGCTCGGTGAAGCGAGAAAACTCTTCGGCCGTGCATTGGTGAATACCGGCGCCAGCCTGCTCATTGGTACTGGCTTCGGTCAACTGGCCCTGGACGGCGGCTTTGCCGGCCAGGTCCGGGTGAGCGTTGATCAGGGCCAGTTGGCTTTGCTGATCGGCGCTCAACAGGATGTCGCTCATGCGCTGGTGCAGGGTTTCGATCTCGTCGATCGAGGCGTCCAGGCCCAGGTCGAATGCCTTCTCGGCCACCCTTGGCGAATGTTCGTAAATGTCGGCGAAAGCGGCGACAAACGCGTCGCGGCTCAAGGACGAGGGTTTCAGCGTTTGAAAGGTGCTCATTTGGCAGCCCCTTGGTACGGGTGGGTTTCGTGCCAGTGGCGCGCGATGTCGACGCGACGGCTGAACCACACCTGTTCATGACTTTTAGCGTATTCGATAAAGCGCTTGAGCGAGGCCAGTCGCGCCGGACGGCCGATCAGACGGCAGTGCAGGCCGATCGAGAGCATTTTCGGTGCTTCGGCGCCTTCGGCATACAGCACGTCGAATGCGTCCTTCAGGTATTCAAAGAAATCATCGCCCTTGTTGAAACCCTGGACCTGGGTGAAGCGCATGTCGTTGGTGTCCAGCGTGTACGGGATCACCAGGTGCGGCTTGCCGGTCGGGTTGTTGGGTTCCCAGTAGGGCAGGTCGTCGTCGTAGGTGTCGCAGTCGTAGAGGAAACCGCCTTCTTCCATCACCAGGCGACGGGTGTTCGGGCCGGTGCGGCCGGTGTACCAGCCCAGTGGACGCTCGCCGGTGATTTCGGTGAGGACGCGGATCGCTTCGAGCATGTGCTCGCGTTCCTGCGCTTCATCCATGTACTGATAGTCGATCCAGCGGTAGCCGTGGCTGCAGATTTCATGGCCGGCATCGACCATCGCGCGGATCACGTCCGGGTGACGCTGGGCGGCCATGGCCACGGCGAAGATGGTCAGCGGAATGTCGAATTCCTTGAACAGTTTCAGAATCCGCCAGACGCCGGCACGGCTGCCATACTCGTAAAGGGATTCCATGCTCATGTTGCGCGCGCCTTGCAGCGGCTGCGCCGAGACCATCTCCGAGAGGAAGGCTTCGGATTCTTTATCGCCGTGCAGGATATTGCGCTCGCCACCTTCCTCGTAATTGAGCACGAACGACAGGGCGATGCGGGCATTGCCGGGCCAATGTGGGTGAGGAGGGTTACTGCCGTAACCGATCAGGTCGCGTGGGTAGTCAGCGCTCACTGCAGTCTTCCTTCTTGTTCGTTGACAGGTTGTGTGGCGGCCTGGCGGTGAGATGACAGGCTGGCGTCACAGCGATGGGCTGATTGTATACAACTTTATATTCACTTTGTAAGCCTGAATTTTTGCATTTTTGATGAACTGTCATCTGTGCATGTTATTGCAAGAAACCTGCCTAATTGGTCAGTTAATGGATAGGAGGTCCTTTGAGCGTAAGGTTTGGCAATGGATTCGCTGCAATCCCCTGGTTGGCGAGGGCAGCGCTAAAAATGTCGTTTTTATTGTGTACAATTTTTTTGAAAAGTGTCTTAATCAGCCCCTCGCCGCAGCGTTTCGTGCTCCGAACCGGTGCGGTCTCCTTTTCAACTGACTTCGGGAGGCGCGAGGCCTGACTGCTCCGTGCAGGCAGGCGCGCAGAATCAATGGGACGTTTGACTACACACGTTTTGGACGCTGCACACGGTTGCCCGGGCAGCTCGATCAAGGTCGAGCTGTACCGTGTTGAAGGCTCGCAGCTGGAATTGGTCGCCAGTGCGATCACCAACAGCGACGGCCGTTTCGACGCACCGCTGCTGCAAGGCGATGACTACCGTTCCGGGGTCTATCAGGTTCAGTTTCATGCGGGCGATTACTACCGCGCCCGCGGTGTTCAGCTGCCGGAACCTGCGTTCCTGGACGTGGTAGTGCTGCGGTTCGGCATCTCTGCGGAACAGGATCACTACCATGTGCCATTGCTGATTTCGCCTTACAGCTATTCCACGTACCGCGGCAGCTGATCCCCCAAGCAGCTGCCTCAACCTGGAAGCGACTGCGCATATAGCTTCTTTGGTCTTTCGCCCGCTCACACTGCGGGCTTTTTTTTGCGTCGTGTTTGACCCAACACATTTGGGTTGCGCCCCGCTAACCGACGACGAGGTGCGCACGTTTCTCTGTCAGCGTTCCTTGATAATGAAAACAGAAGGATTTCCTGCGAGCGGGTGCTGGACGCCACCTATCAGCCATACCACATCACCCTTCGCATTGGCGGCAAGCAGCAACTGGTGGGCTTCGGCACCCACTCGTGCCCTCAGCAGAGGGTCGGCAAGCTCTGGTATGGGCGGCGGCTTGATTTCAATCGCATCGGTCTCCACACGTCCCAGTTTAAGAAAGTAGACCTTGTTGTGATTGGGCTTTTTAAATACCAGCGTTGGGGGCGTGAGCTGAACATTCTCAGCGTTTGCAGGAAGGAAGACCTTGTAGCCGTTGTGGCCCAGTATCGAAGCAAGTAGTAACGAAAGTCGACCCGGTCCGTTGGGCAACTCGGCGTAGGACTGCCAGGCATGAGTGCTCTCGGGTCTGAAGTTCAACTGCTGTAAGGGCGCTACGGAATCTGGAGTGAGCAATTCGACGATCCGTCTGGCGCCTTCATTGCCGGACGCGACAGGCAACATATCCAACGGGTCGCCGAGTCGTGGCACGCCGATGGTCGACTTGCCCTGCCAATGGCGAAAGGTTTGCATCATTAGCGCCAACCCGCGGCCATTGAACACCTGCGACTCATTGGAAACCTCAAATAGTCGCTTGGCAACGGCGCGCGAAGTCGGCTCCGTGAAACCCTTGTAGACATCCGCGACCTGTTGCGTCAGTGATTTCTCAAAGAGGCGAGTAGCGCCGTCGACTTTCCGAATATTTGTGCCGGCGTGGTGGGACGTGGCAACGGGTTGCAACGAAGGTGCTTCCTGCAACATGCGTTCGAATACCTCGAAACGCGAAGGCGCAAATCCGGGGTGTTGAATGAAAACGAGGGGTAGCTGATCGGCCATCGGCCCCTTTGGCACGATCGGGTAGTGGAGCTGACCAATTTTTATGGATTCGCCCGAATCTGGTTTGGTTATTCTTCCCCAGGAGGCCCACAAATAGGGGTTTTCATTCAAGGTGCCGGCAGGATGGCTGTTATCTGCCACGGGGTCGGACGCCTCGGCATTTTGATCCAGGCGAGGGCGCTTGCCTGGCGTGGGGCCTGACTCTTCCGCGTCTGAGGCTGTGGTGTTGATTGTCTTGCGTTGCCATAGCGTCATCCCATCAATGCCTTCGAGTAGCGGGCCCGAAGGGGTCAATTCGCTTGTTGAGGAGGCCTGATAGTCCCCGTTCGTATTTTTACGAACCATGACCGTGCCTTCTTCCGCAAGGTCGACATAGGTTCTTTTCAGCTTGTCGTAGCGCAGGCCGTTGGCATTGGGTGGCGTCAGTTTTTCGGCCAAGTGCCGGGGAATGATCTCCAGCGCTTCCGGCCTCGCTGGTACGCCTGCGGTGGGGAGAACCAGGCCCTCTCGGGCGATTCTCCACTGTGGCTGGCCAGGGATTTTCTTGAGGATCGGGCCGGGTTGGCCTGGGGCAAACGGGAGGGGAACCTGATAATCGCCTTTCGCATTTGTTCTGATCAGAAAAATGCCCTCCTCTCCAATATCCGCGTAAAGCTGTTGCCGGCTGCTCATGAACAGCCCGGTGTTGGCGATCTTGAAGAGCTCATCGACCTTGTTTCGAGGCCAGGAAATCATGCTGGCAGCGATTTCGGCGGCGCTTGTTGCGGGAACCGGCATGTCGGTAACGACGACTGGCTGACGAGGCAAGGTACTTTGCGATGAACTTGACACATTGGCGTCGGAAACGGGATTGGCGTCTCCCAGCGGTCGGCCGACCGTTGCGGCGTGACTGCTTCCTCGTACCCGACTGTCTTCTGATGAAGACCTTGGAAGGGTTGTTGAAGTGGCGGGTGTATTGGAAGTTGCAACTCTTTTTGGCGGTTTAGCCATGAGCAGTGTTCCTTAAAAGTTAGTTAAGTTGGTGATGTCTGAGCGATAAGCATCGAAGATCTGATAAGGAGCTTTAGTGAATTTCGGCTGTAAATAAAGATGGCTGTTATTAACGCTCTCTGATAATGAAAACTGACTGCCAGCCTAACGGAGCTGTTTGAAATCCACCTATTAGCCAGACGATGTTGTTTTGTAGATTGGCGGTGGTGAGTGCTTGCTGGGCTTCATTACCCACCTGTGAAACTAAAGCTGGGTAGGCAAATTCGGGCACGGGAGACGGGTTTATTTCAATCGCATTTCTCTCAACAATGCCGAGTTTCAGGAAGTAAACCTTCTCGTGGCCTGCGCGTTTGAATATCAGCTTGGGATTGCGATGCTCATTCAGTAAAGGAAATACCTCATACCCGTTGCGGACCAGCACGGTGCTGACGGAAATAGACTTGGTAATCGCCGTTGGCGTTGGGTTCCACTCTGCCAATCCCTGCTTTTTCAAGATTGGCATATAACCTTTGCTCCTTGTTCATGAAGAGCCCTGTGTCACCGACTTGAATCAGTTGGTCAATCCGTTCAAGGGGCCAGGACACCAGGTTTTCGTGTTGCACGAAGTGGCCGGCGGTGCGGCCAGGCATGTTGGTGACGACAACGGGCGGTTGTTGAGACGTGTCGCCCTGGCAAGGTATTTGGGGCAGGTGGGTCTGTAGGCGTTTCGCCTCCACGCACAGGCGTGTCAGCGCGGCCGGATGGGCCGATCCTGGCCACGTCATCCTCAGGGGAGGGTCTGGGGAGGGTCGATGAAGTGCCAGGCGTATTGGGGCTGGAAACTTTTTTGGGTGGTTTAGCCATGACCGAAGTTCCGATAAATAATCTGGTGAAGGTCTAGATCAGGAAGGGCATCTGAAATGGACGAACAATTAGTTGGGTGAAAAACAGGGCTCGTGAAGGTACACGGCCCTGGACATCACAGTGGTCAGTTTTGATTGAATCAGCTGTTGAGAGGCTATAAATATTTATAGGGTGTGGCGGTATTTGCTACAAAAGGCTTCAACTTGATAGTGATATAGGTCTTGATCAGGCTCTATAAAAGTTTGCAGGTATCTAAAAGTATCTGCAGATTGGCAGCGCTTGCAGGAGGGGTTGAGTTGATACCGAATTCCATCAGCTCATAACAGTGTTCGAGTTGGTGCGCGCACCGATGTATTGGTACGAGGTCGGTGTAAAGGACAGTGCGGGACTTGTCTGTATCAAGTATCCAGCGACGGTCGGACAGGTTGTAAGACAGACTGCCGGCAGTACCGTCTCTCATGGCTATGTGTCGAACGGCGACCTCTTCCAGTTCTAATGATGTCAGTTCTGCCGCTAGGGCTCCTTCGTTCAAAAGGAGGCCTTTAAAGTACCTGCCATCCAGCGAATCAATGTAGACCTCGTCGAAATCAAGATCGACTTTGTAGACAACCCCGTCTGGCGTGATGACACGTATTTGATCGATCAAATCCTGGGGATCATCGTAGTGGGGTAGATGAATGACGGTATGTCCGATCAGCAGATGGTTATCCACCCGTTTGATACGGGTGTAGGCGAGGCCCGTTGCATCGAATTCCCAGGTAGACGCCGATTTTGATTTAAGGTTGGCGTTCGCCCGAGCACCTGGGGTTGAAATGCTTAACGTCATTTCGGTGCTGAGGTGGACAAGGTACGTCGAGCCGTCACCCTCTAGATGTTCGATGGCTGTTTGATCCGGGTAAGCGATAAGTTTGACGCATTTCTCCCGGTTGCCCAGCTTATGGCCTTCGTTGTCCAAGGGTTGACGAAAAATAGACTTTCCATCTCTAGCCGCTAGTGGCAGCGGCACTTCGTTGGTGCGCTCCATCGGGCCGTTTATCTGGAACTGATCGTTCGAAAATGCTGTATCGGGTAGGGAGGGTGGGCCAACTCTATAAGAAACGCCATCGTTCATAATCAGAATAAAATGCTGGTTCAACAGGTTGGTGGGGCGCGTTAGTCGGCTTGTGATTCTATGGTCTCCGCTCCAGATAGAGCTGGCCAGGTTCTTGATAGTCAATCGCTTATTGTCAAAGTGAAAGGTCATGCCGCATTCTTTATACATGATGCGGTCGAAATCAGGCTGGCGCATCAGGTCTACGTTGTAGTAAGCCTCGGCCCGGGTCAGTTCATGGCTGGCGTAATCCAGATAAAGGGTCGCAAGCGTGTTTGTGCTTCGTTGCTTTACTGCAAGGGTCGTATGCTCATTGAATTTCGAAATGTAATAGCTCGTGTTTTTGTCGTGTGCAACCGTGTATTCGCGGTTGTAAAGTATGACCGGGTTTTGTGTTGTTCCCTGTTGGGTAATGACGGTTTTGATGTCGAACGGGTCAGCCGTCTCAAGGGTGTCAGGAAGTTCAGGCATCAAATGAAACCCGTCCTGTGTAACAAAAGTCAGTTTCCTGTTCTGCAGTTGTCGTTCATTGTTGACTGTTTTATAGACGCCCTTGATATACACATCCCTCTCGCTGATGTCATCGAGATCAAATCCTGAGGTGATGACCAGTTCCTGTTCTTCGATCCTCCAGCCTTTGATCAGGTCCATTCTCCAGTCCAGTGCAATGACGCTCTCGTCCACACCATCTTCAGTAATAAATACGCTGCCGGATTTATGGGCCACTGCATAGTGATCCTTTCCCGGCCCTCCGGAGGCCGACCCTTGATTGTTCAGAAGGTAGATTTTGTCATCCCCGGCGCCCGCCTCAATGGTGTCGCGACCCCGAGACTTGATAGTGTTCGGCCCATCGGTACCTATGACCTTGTTTTCCGCACCCGCCAGGGTTTCTACGTTCTCAATGCTCTCTAGAAGCGTGTGTCGATAGTTAAAGCGGCTGTCATTGGTCTGGTCACGGGTGATGATAGAAAGCCGCCCATCGTCCAGATCGATGAAATATCCAAATCGTTGTTGGTTACGCCCGGTGTAGCTGCCGGAGACGACTAATGTGTCGTTGCCCAAGCCACCTTTCAATGTAGTGGGTAGAGGGTCTTTTGGGCCGTTTTTGAGGAGTTCGGCAGCGCCCTCGAAGACGAATTCATCCTCTTTTTCGCCCCCGGTCAGGTTCTTGATACCTGCGCCGTAATAGAATCTGTTCGGCTTTTTTTCGATGCCAAGAATGGTGTCGTTTCCGCCGCCAATAAACCACACCGCTCCTTTGTTCTCTCCGGGTGCTCCAAACTCCGCCCCCGGCATATTTGCAGTCACTCCGCTGCGCGCATCAAGGGTGTCGTTACTGTCAATAACATGGGGTTTTTGGACGGTTTTATACGTGTAGTGTTGGGCATCCCAATCGAAGCTCGGCACCCGTGTTGGCGTCAGTTCTACTGTAAACCTGCCGTTTACAATGACCTCGGTACTGTCCTTTAACCTGCCTTCCAGTAGTTTTCGGGCGGTCGCTTGTAACAATCTCGAATGTTCAACGGTTGATTTGGCAACCGCGTGGCGGGTTTGTATGTTTTCGTCGGGACTGATTCCCCAAAACGCGAACCAGCCCGTGCGCAGGCGCTCGTGGGTAGTGAGTTCGATGTAATCATCGATATCGTCGACAACGCGTACCGCCGCGTAGACCTGGGAACCTGCAACCAGCAGAAGTCCGGCTGCCAGCCCCACCGGGCCGATAACGGAGAAGCCTGCCAACGCGGCGGCACCCAAAATCAACGTCATTGCCGCGCTGGTCACGCTCAAGCCCGCGGTGACATATTGATCCATGGCTTCTTTGCCTGTCGCCGTCGCTGCATGGTTAAAGGATTTAACGGCGGAAATAACATCGAAGGGCAGCGCCAGTGCGCTTGCGATCAGGCCGGCACCACGTCCCAGACGAACGCCGAAGCTGGTTCTGGCGAAATCCTTGTAGGCTTTTTGCCCCGCCTCGATCATGTATTTTGCTTGCTTGGTGACCGCAACTTCGACGGCTAACGAAGTGACTTCCGCTGAAGTGCTGAGGCTGTTGAATACAACTTCGCCGTGGTCTTTGCGTGCAATGGCGTCTTGAAGCCCACGCAATCCGCTGTAAATGCCAAAGGCCTGAAGCCCGGTCCCCATACTGACCATGCTGCTGCTCTTGATCCGATTCACCCATGGGGGCGTACTTTTGGATAAGTGCGCGTGGCGTATATCAAGCTTCTGTGCCGCTTTCAGAAGTTTGTCCAGTTTGTGTCGGTACTGTTCAGGATCGGCAGGCGTATCGAGTTTGTCACTTAACAGGGGCGGAGCCGTTAGCGGGCGTTGTGACGCCATTTCAAACAGTAATGAAGGAAGTGTGTAATCGTCTGTTGTACCGGTGGAGCGCATACGGGCTTCAATGTACAAAGGGTCAAACTGCAACGCGTTGACAAAAGATCGCTTGGGATGGCGAAAGAACGTGTTTTGACCGTTCAAACGCTGACCATTCGATGTCGCACCCAATGCATCCAGCGCGCATCGGGTAATCGAATGGGAGCCTATCTTGATAGGACCGAATAGCTCATCTATAACCCTTAGCTGGCTTTTATTGGCGTTTGTTGGTTGTGGGGCGGAGGTGATGCTTTCTTTGTCGACATCAATAGTGGTCGGCGAATACTCATTGGCTTGCAGGTCAATGTCCGTCACTTCGACGGCGTTATAGTGATCAAGGTTGGCTGGTTGGAAAACAATTGCCATAAGAACTTCCTTTTTCAGGCGTTGTGTGCGAAGTCGCTGCGCCATGTTAGGGGGAGTTCTGAAAAGACAACTATATATATGTATATCGCGTGTTGCTGTTTGTTGCGGGGCGGGGTTGAAGTGTTGCCATCCTTGGCAAACGGTTCCTGGTCCGGTGATGTCAATAAAGCCTTATTGAAATTAAGTGTGGGGGGTAACGCGTTCTGATCAGTGGTTGCTTAATAAGGAGGCCGCGCCCGCGCCACTGAAAAGTCCTGCGCTCACCCGGTTAAACCAACTTTGTCCCTTGCCACTGCGCAGATATTTCGCTGCGCCATGAGCGCCGAGCCCATAGGCCAACTTGCACAGCAGGTCCAGCACGGTCCAGGTCGCAATCATAATCAGCAATTGCGGGAGGAACGGTTGTTCGGCGCTCAAAAACTGCGGCAGGAAAGCAGCAAAGAACAAAATATCCTTCGGATTGCTTGCGCCCAACACGAATGCGCGTCCAAACAGGGCGCGAAAACGCGGCACCGGCGCCGTCTGGGGCACTTCAGCGCCTACCGATGGCTGGCGCGATTGCTGCCAGCTCTGCCAGGCGAGGTAGAACAGGTACAGCGCACCAACGATTTTCAGCGCGCTAAACAACTGTTCCGATGCCAACAGCAGCGCGCCCAGGCCCAGCGCCGAGGCACTGAGCAAGCAGATCGAGGCAATCACTCCACCCAGGAACGCGGGGTAAGAACGGCGCAAACCGAAATTCAGGCTGTTGCTGATCATCAGCAAAGACAGGGGCCCCGGGATCAGGATCACCACCAGCGCAGCGCCGCTGAACAGTAGCCAGGTTTCCAGACTCATCACTTTCCTCCATTTGTGCAAAAGCCCCACCCGACGGGGTGAGGCTGATTTGAAACGCTTACGGCGTAACGCTTACAAGAAAATAAACTTGGCGATGAAGATCGCGCACAGCACCCACAAACTGACGGAAATTTCCTTGTGCTTACCGGTGAAGGCCTTCAGCACTACGTAAGTGATAAAACCCAGCGCGATACCATCGGCGACCGAGAAGGTCAGCGGCATCATGATCGCGGTGACGATCGCCGGAATGCTGTCGGTCGCTTCGTCCCATTCGATGTGCGCCATGCCGCCCATCATCAGCATCGCCACATAAATCAGCGCACCGGCCGTTGCATAAGCAGGGATCATGCCCGCCAGTGGAGCGAAGAACATGGCTGCAATAAATAACACACCTACGGTGACGGCGGTAAGACCAGTCCGACCACCTGCCGCTACGCCAGCGGCACTTTCCACATAGCTTGTGACGGGCGGGACGCCGACTACAGCGCCAAACACGCTGGAAGCACTGTCGGCTTTCATGGCACGAGAGAGGTTTTCGATGCGGCCGTCCGCGTTCACCAGATTGGCGCGCTGGGCGACGCCCATCAGGGTGCCGGCGGTGTCGAACATGTGCACGAAGAGGAAGGCCAGCACCACGCTGATCATGCTGACGTTGAACACGCCCGCAACGTTCATGGCCATCCAGGTGGGCGCCAGGCTTGGCGGGGCAGACATGATGCCTTCGTAGTGGACGAGGCCCAGGCCCCAGCCCGCGAGGGTCACGGTGATGATGCTGATGAGGATTGCACCGAACACTTTGTGGTAGCTGAGCACGGCGATCATCAGGAAGCAGATGGCGGCCAGCAGCGGGCCGGGCTCGCGCAGGGAGCCGAGCTTGATCAGGGTGGCCGGGCTATCCACTACGATGCCGGCGGTTTTCAGGCCGATCAACCCAAGAAATAACCCCACGCCGGCGCCCATGGCGTAGCGCAGGCTCACAGGAATGCTGTTGAGCAACCATTCGCGAATCCGCGAAAAGGTCAGGAACATGAACAACACACCGGAAACAAACACCGCGCCAAGGGCGGTTTCCCAGTTGTAGCCCATGGTGCCGACCACGGTGTAGGTGAAGAAAGCGTTCAAGCCCATGCCCGGTGCCAGGCCGACCGGCCAGTTGGCGTAGAGGCCCATCAACAGGCAACCCAGGGCAGCCGCGATGCAGGTCGCGACGAATGCGGCGCCATGATCGATACCGGCGTCGGCCATGATGTTGGGGTTAACGAAGATGATGTACGCCATGGTAATGAAGGTTGTCAGACCGGCAATCAGCTCGGTCTTCACCGTGGTGCCATGCAAGCTGAGTTTGAAGATGCGCTCCAGCCAGCCATTGCGTAACGGCGGCGAGAGTTCCAGCGTCGGGGCTTCGGATTTGCGGCTTTCCACAGCGAGTACTCCTCAAGAGTTTTATTTTTATTTCCAGGGCCGGACCCATGAGGGTGGCAGCGGCCCTTTGAGGCACTTGCGAATTTGTTGACCGGTTGGTCAGGAACTCGCACGAAGTGGATTATGCTTTTGTATACAAATAAAGCAAATAATGTTTTTGGTTTTGTAGACGAAAAGATTGGCAATAGGGATATATCGCCGGGAGGGATGCGTTCGCGAGCAGTCTGTCGCCGGTGTGGGGGCGAAAAAAAACCGGCGATCGGCCGGTTTTTTTCTGTTCGGGATTTGCGGTGTTGGTGCGGGCCTCATCGCGAGCAAGCTCGCTCCCACAGGTTTTGTAAGCACCACAAATCACTGTGGGAGCGGGCTTGCCCGCGATGGCGTCAGTCAAACCACCACAAAACCATCAGGCTGCAGCAAATCGCTTATCCAGATAATCAATAATCACCTTGGATTCATACATCCAGGTGGTCTGCCCATTTTCTTGAATGCGCAGGCACGGCACCTTGATCTTGCCGCCTTGCTCCAGCAGGGTCTGGCGGTCCTGTTCGTTGTTCTTCGCATCGCGCAACGCCACTGGCACATTCAGGCGACGAAGGGTGCGGCGGGTTTTCACGCAGAACGGGCAGGCGTGAAACTGATACAGCGTCAGCTCTTTGGCCGCCGTTTCGACCTGGGCTTGAGCGGCGGCGGGGCGCTGCTTCTTGCTTGGGCGGGTGATGAAGTCGATGAAGATGATCAGTTGGCCAAGGCCGACACGAAGCGCTTTTACGAACACGGAATAAGCCTCACAGGGCGAACGGAAGGCGCGCAGCTTACCTGATTTTTCTCAGGCGAAAAAAAACCGGCGATGAATGCCGGTTTTCTTCGTGTAACAAATTACTTGATCAGGCTGAGAAACTCGCTGCGAGTCGCCGCGTTTTCGCGGAACTCACCCAGCATCACCGACGTGATCATCGACGAATTCTGCTTCTCCACACCGCGCATCATCATGCACATGTGCTTGGCCTCGATTACCACCGCAACGCCCAGGGCACCAGTGACTTGCTGGACCGCATCGGCGATCTGGCGGCTGAGGTTTTCCTGGATCTGCAGGCGGCGAGCGTACATATCGACGATCCGCGCGACTTTCGACAGGCCCAATACTTTGCCGCTCGGGATGTAGGCGACGTGAGCCTTGCCGATGAACGGCAGAAGGTGGTGTTCGCACAACGAGTAAAGCTCGATGTCCTTGACCAGCACCATTTCGCTGTTGTCGGAACTGAACAAGGCACCGTTGGTGACTTCTTCCAGTGTCTGTTCATAGCCGCGGCAAAGGTACTGCATGGCTTTGGCGGCACGCTTTGGCGTGTCGAGCAGGCCCTCGCGGGAGACGTCCTCGCCCAATTGGCCGAGAATCGCGGTGTAATTCTGTTCCAGGGACATGAAACTACCTGTGGGGATTTTCGCAAAGGGCAAGGGTACGGTGGCAAACACGGCGCTGCAAGCGTGAAGCGACAGCTTTACTCGTCGCGACCTTCCATCATGGTCCGTTTGAGCATCACATAAACCGCGCCGGCACCGCCATGTTTCGGTTGGCACGAGGTGAAGCCGAGCACTTGGGAATGCTGACGCAACCATGTGTTGACGTGGCTTTTGATCATCGGCCGCTTGCCGTCCAGACGCACGGCTTTGCCGTGGGTGACACGCACGCAGCGGATTTCGAATTTGGTGGCTTCGGCCAGGAACGCCCAGAGGGTTTCCCGGGCTTTTTCCACCGACATGCCATGCAGGTCGAGGCTGCCTTCGAACGGAATCTGTCCGACCTTGAGCTTGCGCATCTGGCTTTCCTGAACGCCGTCACGGGCCCACATCAACTCGTCTTCCGGGCCGACGTCGATCACGAACTGATCGGAAAGACCATCAACGGTGGTGGCATCGGTGCGAACGGTCGCGGCCTGGCGCAGCTTGGCGATTTGCGCGCGGTCGGCCTTGGGTTTGCCGGTGTCGGCGCGATCGTGCTTGATCGGCTTGACGCCTTGGATCGCACTTTTGAACAGGGAAAAATCGTCGTCTTGCATGTCAGCCTCCGCGAAGGGCGGCCAGTTTACCCAAGTCGAGGCGCTATCCATAACAATTGAGGCCCGCCAAAAAAGCCGGACCTTCGATTCAATCGTGTTTTTTCATCAGGTGCGGGGACATGTTCAGCTCTCGTGACTGGCGCGAACGACGCCGGCAGCGACGCCACAGCCACACACCGATATAGAGCACGAACAGGCCAACCGCCAGAATGATCGCCGAACCCAGCGGGCTGGCGTTCAACTCGCCCAGGGCCGGGGGACGGCCGAGCAGGCTGGCGGCGCCGGCCATTGCCAGCAACACACCGCACGTCGCCAGCAAGGCAGCAAAGGCTGCGCCGAATCGAAAACGCCAGTTGCGTTGGCCCTTGGGCCGCAAGCGGCGTGCGTCAAAACCATCGGATAACTTCATTCCGACCTTCCTCAATGGGTATCGGCCCTTCGACCGGGAGTTGTCCGGGTTGTTCCTGAGGCTAAGTCAATTGCAGCAAATGAGAGGCTTTTGCGGATGAGCGGCGGTATTGACCGCTCTTCGCGGCCGATCAGATCAGTTCGTGAGTGAGGGCGAGGGTGGCGAAGTTGTCCGCCATGATCGCCATTTCAGTCTGTTGAACGTGCTCGGCCGTCAGTACGCCACCCTTGTAGGGCAGATCGCGAGTCGCGCAAGCGTCTTCAACCAGTGTGCAGCGAAAGCCCAGGTTCTTTGCCGCACGTACGGTAGTGCTGACGCTGGAGTGACTCATGAAGCCGCACACGATCAGGTCCAGCGAACCAAGGTTCTGCAAGCGTTCCAGTAATTCGGTGCCGTGAAACGCACTCGGCAGCAGTTTGCCGATAATGGTTTCGTCCGCCTGTGGCTCCAGCCCCGGGATGAACTCACCGCGTTCGCCCTGTGGATCGAACAGCCCGCCGACGGTGCCGAGATGGCGCACATGCACGATCGGACGACCGGCTGCACGGGCAGCAGCCACCAGTTGTTTGATGTTCGCGACGGCAGCATCCATGCCGGTCAGGGCCAGTGGGCCGCCGAGGTATTCTTTCTGGGCATCGATGATGACAAGGGTCGCATGACCCAGATTGGCTGCTGCGTAACCGCGGCCGCTGAGTTGAAACATCGTTTTTGGAACGGACATTCTGGGGCTCCTTGGAGTGGGGCTTTTGCGACATTGTCCTCTGGCTGAGCGGTTCTGTGAATCGCTACTATCGTAGGCGCCGTCGTTGCTGGCGTGCAGCCTTGTCAAGATGCAGGTTTTGTTCAATGGCCAACGGCAAAAATGGACATGTCCTACATCTGATCCGCTGTTTTCCCGCGTCGTCGTGGCGCGTTTTGGCTGTTAGAATCGCCAGTCGTTTTTTCTGGAGTTTGCCCCCGTGATCACTTCCCGCCTTCGTACCCTGCGTGACCATATCCGTTGGGCCGTCAGCCGCTTCCATGGGGAGGATCTGTTTTTCGGCCATGGGACCGACAACGCCTGGGACGAAGCCCGTCAACTAGTGTTGGGTGCCTTGCACTTGCCGTGGGAAATCGCCGACAGCTACCTCGACTGCAACCTGGAAGAGGACGAACTGGTCAACCTGCAACGCATGCTCAAGCGCCGTATCGAAGAGCGCATTCCGACTGCTTATCTGCTGGGTGAAGCGTGGTTTTGTGGCATGTCGTTCATTGTCGACGAGCGCGTGTTGATCCCGCGTTCACCGATTGGCGAGCTGATCGAAAAACGTTTTGAGCCATGGTTGGGCGCCGAACCTGCGCGAATTCTAGACCTGTGCACCGGTTCCGGTTGCATCGGTATCGCCTGCGCCTACGAGTTCCAGAATGCCGAAGTGGTGCTGGCCGATCTGTCGTTCGAAGCGCTGGAAGTGGCCAACCAGAACATCGAGCGCCATGGTGTTGATGAGCGGGTGTACACCGTTCAGGGTGATGGGTTTGACGGCTTGCCGGGTCAGCGTTTCGACCTGATCGTGTCGAACCCGCCTTACGTTGACGCGGAAGATTTCGCCGACATGCCGGACGAATATCAGCATGAACCTGAACTGGGTCTGGCCTGCGGTGATGATGGTCTGAACCTGGTGCGACGGATGCTCGCTGAAGCAGCGGATCATTTGACCGAGAAGGGCTTGCTGATAGTTGAAGTGGGCAACAGCCAGGTTCACGTCGAGGCGCTGTACCCGGAAGTCGACTTCGCCTGGCTCGATTTCGAGCGCGGCGGGCATGGTGTGTTCATGCTGAGCGCGGAGCAGTGCCGCGATCATCAGGCCTTGTTCGCTTCGCGCGTCTAACCCGCAATGATCGTTCCCACGCTCTGCGTGGGAATGACTCAATGGACGCTCAGCGTCTGCTCGTGGGGACGCGGAGCGTCCCGGGCTGCATTCCCACGCAGAGCGTGGGAACGATCAGCCATCAGCGGTGCGTAGCAATCCAGATCAACAACCCCGCCTGAAACACCGCAAACGCCACCAGGCACGTAATGGTAAAGCGCAGCCCGGCGTCTTCACGCTTGTACTTGCTGACCTTCTCTTCGTGCTTCTTCAGCTTCACTTCCTGCTCCGCCAGATTCTGCTCGGCCTGTTGAAGCATCTGCGCGGCTTCGAGAATTTCCACCACTTGCAGCTTTTCGCTGTTCCAGTCACCGACCAGATCTTCGACCCGAACTTCTTTGACGCTGCCTTTCAGATGCTGGGCGTCGGCGTAGACCACCTCAAACCCATGCGACTTCAGGAAGTGATCTCGGCGCAGGCGCGTGTCTTCGTTCAACGCATCTTTATTGTTCAGATCCGTGCCGTCGACGGTGTAGCCGGGCCAACGCTTCTTCGCCCAGGTAATCCCTTGCGCGGCCATGAACCGGCCGATGCCACGGTTCATCGGTTCAATCTGCAAGCCGCTTTCGGGCTCGAAATGCACACGCTTGGCGGTGTGATCGACCCACACGTCCAGATGATTCTGCTCTTTGCGCACGCGCTGGCCAGGCAGCTTGATGTTCATGCGCATCAGGCTGTGGTCCTTGCTGTGGCGGTCGGCGTAACCGAATTCGACAAAGCGCAATGGCCGCCCACCGGTATTGCGGTCGGTTTGCAGCGGCGCCAGGCGGAGCATCTTGTGGTGCTCGACGTGAACGTCCGCCCACGGCAGCTCGACCGCTGGCGGTGCGTCTTTTTCAGCGGTCGTGTCGGGTGAAGTCTGGGTATCAGTCATAACGGCGAGATCCTGTCCAAGCTCTGCTTGTCGTCAGTCATAGCGCTGGCGACAAAGGCTTATCGGCCGTTTTTTTCAGGACTGGAGGGTGAGTAGTGGCTAACTGGTGCGAAGTCCGTCAATAAACCCGAGGATTCGCGCGCCGAGTTCGGCGGCCAACGGCAATTGCGGGTCCTTGTAAGAGGCCATTTGCCGTTTCACATCGTTGGGCACGATGCGCATGACGTGGTTCATGCCTTCGATCAGCGCCAGTTCAGCGTCCGGTTTGGCCGCCTTGAGCATCCTGGCGTCACCGACGCCGACCTGGATGTCGTTGCTGCCCTGGATGATCAACGCCGGCATTTTCAGTTTGGCGAACGCCGCCGCCGGGTCCTGGCGGAACAGCGAAATCAGATACGGCTGCACGCTCGGGCGGAAAATCACCTGCAACTGCGGTGGCACGTTGTCGTCGGTGTGGCCGGCCTTGAGGCTGTCGAGCAGTTCATTGCTGCGCAGCATCAGCGGCGGTGGCAGGCGATTGCTCAATTGCTGACGCAACACCTGGTCGATCGGCCGGGCGCTGCCAGACATCGAGATGACCGCGGCAGCATTGATGCTGGGCGCCGCAAGGCTGGCGATCAAGGCGCCTTCGCTGTGGCCCAGCAGAATCAGCTGGCCAAAGCGCGGATCGGTTTTGAGCTTGCGACCCCAGGCCTCAGCGTCGGCCACATAGGCTTCCACCGACAGATTGCGCTCGTCCGGCGTCGCCGCGAGGCTCGCCGCCACGCCGCGCTTGTCGTAACGCACGCTGGCGATGTTGTGTTTGGCCAGCACCCAGGCCAGTCGCTTGAGGCTGTCGTTACGTCCGCCATCAGGGTTATTTCCGTCGCGATCCGTAGGACCGGAGCCGGAAATGATCAGGACAACCGGCACCGGGGTCTCGGATTTCGGCAGCAACAGCGAGCCGAAAAGCTCTCCGGTGCCGGTATCCAACGTGATCGGGCGTTGCAGGACAGTGGCCTGGGCAAAGCCGGTAAACAGGGTAAGGCTCAAGGCTAGAACTCGCAGCATCATCACGCCATCATTCACAAAGGTGCCGGTTGGACTCGCGGGCACCCATAAGGTTCGAGGATGAACTACTTGGGTAGCCTGCGTATACTGGCGCGCATTACGTATTCAGGTTCATTTCACGGAGCGTCCTGCATGTCCGGCAATACCTACGGCAAGCTGTTCACTGTCACCACCGCGGGCGAAAGCCATGGTCCGGCGTTGGTCGCCATTGTCGACGGCTGCCCGCCGGGGCTGGAGATTTCCCTTGAGGATCTGCAGCGCGATCTGGATCGCCGCAAACCCGGCACCAGCCGCCACACCACCCAGCGCCAGGAAGCCGACGAAGTCGAAATCCTCTCCGGCGTGTTCGAAGGTCGCACCACCGGTTGCGCCATCGGCCTGTTGATCCGCAACACCGACCAGAAGTCCAAGGACTACTCGGCGATCAAGGACCTGTTCCGCCCGGCCCACGCCGACTACACCTATCACCACAAGTACGGTGAGCGCGATTACCGCGGTGGCGGACGCAGCTCCGCCCGTGAAACCGCCATGCGCGTGGCCGCCGGGGCGATTGCGAAGAAATACCTGGCGACCCAGGGCATCGTCATTCGCGGCTACATGAGCCAGCTCGGCCCGATCGACATTCCGTTCAAGACCTGGGACTCGGTGGAAGAGAACGCATTCTTCAGCCCTGACCCGGACAAGGTCCCGGAACTGGAAGCCTATATGGACCAGCTGCGCCGCGATCAGGATTCGGTCGGCGCGAAGATCACTGTCGTCGCCGAAGGTGTGATGCCGGGCCTCGGCGAGCCAATCTTCGATCGCCTCGACGCCGAACTGGCCCATGCGCTGATGAGCATCAACGCGGTCAAAGGCGTGGAAATCGGCGCCGGTTTCGCCAGCGTCGCCCAGCGCGGCACCGAACACCGCGACGAAATGACCCCGGAAGGTTTCCTCAGCAATAACGCGGGCGGCATTTTGGGCGGTATCTCCTCCGGTCAGCCGATCGTTGCGCACTTGGCGCTCAAGCCGACCTCGAGCATCACCACGCCGGGCCGCTCGATCGACGTTCATGGCAACCCGGTGGATGTCATCACCAAGGGCCGTCACGACCCCTGCGTCGGCATCCGCGCCACGCCGATCGCCGAAGCGATGATGGCCATCGTGCTGATGGATCACCTGTTGCGTCATCGCGGGCAGAATGCCGACGTGCGCGTGAGCACGCCGGTGCTGGGTCAGCTTTAATGGCTCACCTCACAGCCGCTTTGGTCTGAGGACTATGGCGGCGCTCCCGTACTGGCGGCTCTCCAGTTTCTATCTGTTCTATTTCGCCTTGCTCGGTTCGACAGCGCCGTTTCTGGCGCTGTACTTCGATCATCTGGGCTTTTCCAGCGCGCGCATCGGCGAGTTGGTGGCGATCCCGATGCTGATGCGTTGCGTGGCACCAAACATCTGGGGCTGGCTCGGTGATTACACCGGCCGACGCCTGGCCATTGTGCGCTTTGGCGCCGTCTGCACGCTGCTGACGTTTTCTCTGATTTTCGTCAGCAAGACTTACGCCTGGCTGGCGATGGTCATGGCGTTGCATGCGTTCTTCTGGCACGCAGTGCTGCCGCAGTTCGAAGTCATCACCCTGGCGCACTTGAAAGGGCAGACGTCGCGCTACAGTCAGATTCGCCTTTGGGGGTCCATCGGTTTCATCATCACCGTGGTCGCGTTGGGCCGGATGTTCGAATGGCTGAGCCTCGACATCTATCCGGTGGCGCTGGTGCTGATCATGGCCGGCATTATCATCAGCAGCCTGTGGGTGCCCAACGCGCAACCGGTTCAGGGCGAGCGAATTGCCGGAGACGGGTTTCTCAGGCAATTGCGCAACCCCGGCGTGTTGGCGTTTTACGCTTGCGTGGCGCTGATGCAGGTGAGCCACGGGCCGTATTACACCTTTTTGACCCTGCACCTTGAACGGCTCGGTTACAGTCGAGGCGTGATCGGCATGCTCTGGGCGGTCGGCGTGGTCGCCGAAGTCCTGATGTTCCTGGTCATGAGCAAAATCCTCGCGCGCTTTTCGGTGCGTCGGGTGCTGCTGGTGAGTTTCCTGCTGGCGGCCGTGCGTTGGTTGCTGCTGGGCTCGCTGGCTGAATTCCTTTGGGTGCTGCTGTTAGCCCAGGTGCTGCACGCTGCAACATTCGGCAGCTTTCACGCCGCTGCCATCCAGTTCGTGCAACGTAGCTTCGGTGCACGTCAGCAAGGTCAGGGCCAGGCGCTTTACGCCGCGCTCGCCGGCACTGGCGGCGCATTGGGTGCGTTGTATTCCGGCTACAGCTGGAATGCGCTCGGGGCCACGTTCACCTTTAGTATTGCCAGTCTCGCAGCCTTCGCCGCTGCCGTTATCATTGCCACACGCATGCAAGAGGACAGGCCATGAGCCTTACCCGTGAACACCTCGCCCAGGAAATCATCGACGCCGGGCGTTTTCTGTATGGCCGCGGCTGGTCGCCGGCCACCAGCAGCAATTACTCGACCCGCCTGTCGCCGACCGAAGCGCTGCTGACCGTGTCCGGCAAGCACAAAGGCCAGTTGGGTGTGGATGATGTGCTGGCCACCGACCTGTCGGGCAACAGCCTGGAACCGGGCAAAAAACCGTCCGCCGAAACCCTGCTGCACACCCAGCTCTACAGCTGGCGCCCGGAGATCGGCGCGGTGCTGCACACCCATTCGGTAAACGCCACGGTGTTGTCGCGCCTGACGCCGCAGGATTTCATCGAGTTCGAAGATTACGAACTGCAAAAAGCCTTCAGCGGCGTCTCGACCCACGAGTCCCGGGTGCGTGTGCCGATTTTCGACAACGATCAGGACATTGCGCGTCTCGCCGCCAAGGTGCAGCCTTGGCTTGAAGCCCATCCCGATTGCGTCGGCTACCTGATTCGCGGCCATGGCCTCTACACCTGGGGTGCGCGCATGAGCGACGCACTGCGGCAGATCGAAGCGTTTGAATTTTTGTTCGAATGCGAGTTGAAGATGCGCGCGGTTTTGAACCGTCAAGCATGAACCGCAACGCATGAACCGTTAAGGAGTTGCCCTGATGAGCAGCCTGTCCGTTTACCACGTCTCAAGCCCTGATCTTCCGAACAAGGTGCTGACCCATTTCGAAGACATCGCCTCGACCCTGGCCGAGCAGGGCGTGCGTTTCGACCGCTGGCAAGCCACGGCGAAGATCCAGCCCGGCGCCAGCCAGGAAGAAGTGATCGCCGCGTATCAGGAACAGATCGACAAGCTGATGACCGAGCGCGGTTACGTCACCGTCGACGTGATCAGCCTGAACAGCGATCACCCGCAAAAAGCCGAACTGCGCGCCAAATTTCTCGACGAACACCGCCATGGAGAGGACGAAGTACGATTTTTCGTCGCCGGCCGTGGGCTGTTCACCCTGCACATCGACGATTACGTCTACGCCGTGCTGTGCGAGAAGAACGACCTGATCTCCGTACCGGCCGGCACGCCACACTGGTTCGACATGGGCGAGCATCCGCACTTCGTCGCGATCCGACTGTTCAACAATCCAGAAGGCTGGGTCGCCAACTTCACCGGCGAAGACATCGCCAGCCGCTTCCCGCGTCTTGAGGACTGAGTCGATGCCGATCAAAGCGATTCTCACCGACATCGAAGGCACCACCAGCGCGGTGAGTTTTGTGTTCGACGTGCTGTTTCCGTATGCCGCCAAACACCTGCCGGACTTTGTTCGCCAGCACGCCGTGCGCCCAGATGTGGCCGAGCAACTGGCCGCCGTGCGCCGCGACAGCAACGAACCGGGCGCCGACGTTGAGCGGGTGATCGAGATCCTGCTGGGCTGGATTGCCGAAGACCGCAAGGCAACGCCGCTGAAAGCATTGCAAGGCATGGTCTGGGAGCAGGGCTATCATGCCGGACAGTTGAAAGGCCACGTTTACCCGGACGCCGTTGAAGCGCTCAAGCGCTGGCATCAGGACGGTTTCAAACTGTTTGTGTATTCCTCGGGCTCGATCCAGGCACAAAAGCTGATCTTCGGCTGCTCGGAGGCGGGTGATTTGTCGCCCCTGTTCAGCGGCTACTTCGACACCACGTCGGGGCCCAAGCGTGAAGCGCAATCTTACGAACGCATCACCTATGCCATCGGGCTGGAGGCTGCGCAGATTGTGTTTTTGTCAGACATCGTCGAGGAACTGGACGCGGCGCGCATGGCCGGCATGGCCACCTGCGGGCTGGCCCGAGAAGGCGGCGAGCTGGCGGGGCATGTGACCGTCGACAGTTTTGCCCGGATTGATCTTTCCACTTTCTAAGGTCCAGACACATAACCTGTGGGAGCGAGCAAGCTCGCACAGGGGATCGGTGTACCGTCAGAAACAAAACAGGCCGTGAAGCTAAAGCTTTCACGGCCTGTTTGTTTACAGCGCGTTTATTGACACAACCGCAAGGTTCACGCCGAGTGATAGGTCGGCAGGGCAAACCGCTGCTGGCTTTGCAGCATGGAAATCTGCGGCAGTTCACTGGCCTGTTCGGCCAGGTCACGGCGAATCGCACTGATCACCCACGACAACTGATCGCCGGCATGCAATTGCTGGTACGAAATCGAACGCTTGAACACTTTGCCTTCGGTGCTGCGCAGGGTCAGCAGAATGCCACCATCCGGACGCGGCTGGGTGGTCACTTCGAAGTTGGAGAACAGGGAGGTAAATTTTTCTTGGATCAGGCTCATGTCTATCAGCTCCGTTAGCACTTGATTGGCAAGCATGGAGAGGTAGTTGCAGTGATTGTGCCAGCACCTGATATTTTTAAAATCGTTATAAATCAATGGCTTATATTTTTGGTGAATTTTTGCTTTCGTGCAATCTGCATGAATGGCCATCGTGCATCCTGCATTTTGCGTGGTTGGCCACGATTCGATGGAACCAATCACCTGCGCTGAGGTTCGCGATCTCGAATGCTCGGGGCGCGGATACAAAACATTTCAAAAACCGCGTGTACAGCTCAAGAACCGCTGACGTATTTTCAGACTCATAGACGGCCGCCCGACAATAAAAAGATCGAACGGGAGCAAGCATGAGCGACACGATTACCTGGGGCATGATGCTCCGCAAGCTGCCTTCCATTGCCAAAGCCATTCCTCGCGTGGTGAAGGGCATGAAGGTTGCCAACGTCAAGGACCCGACCCAACCGTGTGGCCTCGGACGGACGTTCGAGCAAGCGACCTTGCGCAATCCCGATGGGCCCGCGTTGCTGCAAGGCGACGTGACGCTGAGTTATGCACAGGTCAACCAGTGGGCCAATCGCATCGCCCATCATCTGATTGCCCAAGGCATCCAAAAGGGCGACGTGGTGGCGGTTTTTCTCGAGAACCGTCCCGAACTACTGGTGACGATATTGGCAGTGGCCAAGGTCGGCGCGATCAGTGCCTTGCTCAATACCTCGCAAACCCGCGATACCCTGGCTCACAGCCTGAACCTGGTGGCGCCTGCGGCGATCATTGTTGGCGAAGAACTGGTCCCGGCTTTCAGTGCCGTCCGCGAGCGGGTGTCGATCGAACCGACGCGCACCTGGTTCGTCGCCGATCAAGACACCTATCGACATCCCGGCCATGCGCCCGACGGTTTCATCAACCTGATGAGCGCCAGTGCCCAGGCGTCCAGTGAAAATCCGGTCAGCAGCCAGCAGGTTTTTTTCGACGATCCTTGTTTCTATATCTACACCTCAGGCACCACCGGATTGCCCAAGGCGGGCGTGTTCAAACACGGTCGCTGGATGCGCAGCTCGGCGAGTTTCGGCCAGATCGCCCTGAATATGCAGCCCGAAGATGTCGTCTATTGCACCTTGCCGCTGTATCACGCCACCGGACTCTGCGTGTGTTGGGGTTCGGCGATCAGCGGCGCCGCAGGATTTGCCATCCGCCGCAAGTTCAGCGCCAGCCAGTTCTGGAATGACGTGCGCAAATACCAGGCGACTACCCTCGGTTACGTCGGCGAATTATGCCGCTACCTGGTGGATCAACCGCCCGCGGCCGACGACAGCAAACACCGCGTGACCAAAATGATCGGCAATGGCCTGCGCCCCGGAGCCTGGCGCGAGTTCAAGACGCGCTTTGCGGTTGATCACATCTGCGAGCTGTACGCCGCCAGCGACGGCAATATCGGGTTTACCAATATCCTCAACTTCGACAACACCATCGGTTTTTCCCTGATGGCCTGGGAGCTGGTGGCCTACGACCACGACAGCGGCCTGCCGATTCGTGACGCCAAGGGCTTCATGCGCAAAGTCGCCAAAGGAGAGCAGGGCCTGTTGGTGGCGAGAATCGACGACAAGGCGCCGCTGGACGGTTACACCGATCCGCAGAAGACTGAAAAAGTCGTGCTCCACGACGTGTTCACCAAAGGCGACCGCTACTTCAATACCGGCGATCTGTTGCGCAACATCGGGTTTGGCCATGCGCAGTTCGTTGATCGGTTGGGGGACACCTACCGCTGGAAGGGGGAGAACGTCTCGACCACCGAGGTCGAGAACATCCTGCTGCAACATCCGAATATTTCTGAAGCCGTGGCGTATGGCGTCGAAATTCAGAACACCAACGGACGTGCCGGCATGGCCGCGATCACGCCAGCCGAATCCTTGGCGACCCTGGACTTCAGCGAGTTGCTGGCGTTTGCCCGCCAGCAAATGCCCGCGTATGCGGTGCCGCTTTTCCTTCGGGTCAAAGTGAAAATGGAAACCACCGGGACCTTCAAATACCAGAAGACCCGGCTCAAGGACGAAGCCTTCGACCCCGGCAAAACCGGCGATGACCCGATCTACGCCTGGCTGCCCGGCACCCAGACTTACGTGCAAGTCACCGATCAGGTCCTGGCGGATATTCACAGCGGCAAGTACCGCTATTGAATGTGGCTATGGCGGCTCTTGAGAAAAAAGAAGTGACAGCCTCGGGGCTGCTCGGGAAACTGTCGGCTTTCCGAATGACAGACAGTGGAGTCCCCGATGTCAGACCAAAGCCGCCAGATGACCCCCGAAGAAGCCGCTGAATTTGCCGAACAGGTATTCAACAAAGCGCGCGAGGGCGATGCGGCCATGATGGCTGCGCTGCTGACCAAAGGCCTGCCGCCGAACCTGCGCAACCACAAGGGCGACACCTTGCTGATGCTCGCCGCTTACCACGGCCACGTTGAGACGGTAAAAGTGCTGCTGGAACACAAGGCCGACCCGGAAATCCGTAACGACAATGGCCAAAGCCCGATTGCCGGCGCCGCGTTCAAGGGCGACTTGGCGGTGGTCAAGGCGTTGGTCGAGGGTGGTGCCCAAGTGGAAGGCTCATCCTTCGATGGCCGCACCGCGCTGATGATGGCGGCGATGTTCAACCGCGTTGAAATTGTTGATTACCTGATCAGCAAAGGCGCCGATCCGAAAGCCAAGGATGCCAATGGCGTCACCGCGCTGGATGCGGCGAAGACCCTCGGCGCTGTCGATACCACCGCGCAGCTGCAAAAACTGCTGTCCTGATTACGCACGCTCCCCTGTGGTGGGTAATCCTGTTCACTTAAAATAATCTTCAGTCGAGCAGAATCCTGTGGCGAGGGGGCTTGCCCCTGTCCAGCTGCGAAGCAGTCGCAAAACCCGACAACTCGGTTTGTCTGAGCGGACGCTGGGGGCCGCTTCGCTGCCCAACGGGGGCAAGCTCCCTCGCCACAGGAAGCCCTCGCCACAAGTCCGCATCTCACGCTGAATGCGCTATCCTTCGCGCCCTCAAAATTCACTCGCTACAGGATCCGTCCCATGAAAGCCGCACTCGTCGAACTCATCACTAAAATCAGCTCCGGGTGCATGAGCGATGATGCCATCGTGAAAGTCGCTGACGAAGCGGCTCAGGCCTACGCCGATCCCGAGGCTTTTCTGGCAGCCAATCCGGATATCAACTACGACGACTCCTTCCCGATTCCACTGGGCGAGTGGGTTGTGGTCGGCAGCCTGCCGGAAACCGTGCTGTTCCAGGCCGACACCTACGTCGACCTGTTCGCCCAGATCGTCGCCTCGTTCGGCCCCGGTGTTGATTTCAACATCAAACCCAAGCAACTGGCCAAGACCGAAGCCCTGACCGCGCTCAACCGCATTCAGGTGCAGATGGGCAGCATGAACAAGGAAAACGGCGGTTACACGCTGATGAACTTCAGCCAGTTGCTCGACGACGAACTGCAAGTGGTACTGGTCTACGGCAACGACGTACCGCGCGTACTCGAGTTGTGCGCGCAAGTGGGTATCACCGCCGCGCCATCGCTCGAAGCCCTGAAAATCGCGGTCCACGTTTAAAAAACGGAACCCTCGCAAGGCGCGGCTATCCTAAGAGTGCACACCACTCTTAGGGAGCGACACCATGGGTTCCACGTTCAATGGCCTGATTGGCCTGATTATTCTTGTCCTGGACATCTGGGCAATCATCAACGTGCTCAAAAGTGGCGCCGACACAGGGATGAAAATCATCTGGGTGCTGCTGATCCTGCTGCTGCCGGTCCTGGGCCTGATCATCTGGGCCATCGCCGGGCCACGGGGCAACGTCCGGATCTGAGCTGTTTCCCAAAAACAACACTGAACCTGTGGGAGCGTGGCTTGCCCGCGATGGGATCACAGCGGTGTATCTGACAGACCGCGACGTCCGCATCGCTGGCAAGCCAGCTCCCACAGGGATTGTGTCGCGTCGTTAACTGACGTTCGACCTGTCATCTTCCGCAACGTAGAATGCGCGCCTTTCCCGGTTAATCGAGCCGCTCGATTGGCCATCATGGGCGGGTAACCGTCCGTTGCCACCGCATTCATCGGAGCACTTCCCATGAGCAACATCACCACCAGCGAATACCTGGAAACCCTTTACGAAGGCTACGGCCAGCGTTTTCGCATGGAAAAACTGCTGCACGAAGTGCGCACCGAACACCAGCATCTGGTGATTTTCGAAAACCCGCGCATGGGCCGGGTCATGGCGCTGGACGGCGTGATCCAGACCACCGAGGCTGACGAATTCATCTATCACGAGATGCTCACCCACGTGCCGATCCTGGCGCACGGCACCGCCAAGCGCGTGCTGATCATCGGTGGTGGCGACGGCGGCATGCTGCGTGAAGTGGCCAAGCACCGCAGCATCGAGCACATCACCATGGTCGAGATCGACGGCACCGTGGTCGACATGTGCAAGGAATTCCTGCCGAACCACTCCAAGGGTGCGTTCGATGATCCACGCCTGAACCTGGTGATCGACGACGGCATGCGTTTCGTCGCCACCACCACCGAAAAATTCGACGTGATCATTTCCGACTCCACCGACCCGATCGGTCCTGGTGAAGTGCTGTTCTCCGAAAACTTCTACCAGGCCTGCCGTCGCTGCCTGAACGAAGGCGGCATCCTGGTCACCCAGAACGGCACGCCGTTCATGCAGATCGAAGAAGTCAAAACCACCGCTGGCCGCCTGCGCAGCCTGTTCCCGGACTGGCACTTCTATCAGGCCGCAGTGCCGACCTACATCGGCGGCGCCATGACCTTTGCCTGGGGCGCGACAAACACCGCCTATCGCAAGTTGTCCCGCGAAACCCTGCAACAGCGTTTCGCCGGCAGCGGCATCATCACCCGCTACTACAATCCGGAAATCCACATCGGCGCTTTCGCCTTGCCGCAATACGTGCTGCAAGCGGTGAACAAGCCAAGCAACGACTAAACTGTACGCATAGCCCCATGTAGGAGCGAAGCTTGCACCGCTTTCGCGAGCAAGCTTCGCTCCTACAGGTTCTCAGTATTTTTCATGTTTGCGTGCGGTGATCCGTTTGAACGATCACTCAGGCCAAAAGTCCAGATGGTTGTAAGCCCATTTGCGGATTTGTTCGAGGAGGCACTGATGCAAAAGTGGAAAATCACTTTCGTGGATGATCACGGTGAAACAGTCGATGAAGTCTTTGAGTGCGACGAGTGCCCGGATAACGAGCAAGCCGCGAAACTCATCAAGGCCCGGCTCCTTCCTGTCGCCGCCGAACTGGATCTGAATGATCTGGAAGGGCGAACCACTGATGCCTGCGTCAAAAGTCTCAAGACCCAGAACAGCATTCAAATCCTCGGCATCACGCCAATCTGAACAACACCTGTCTCATTCTTATCCAGGCCTTGGCAGCGCCTCTGTCTTGGGGCTACTCTGCAATCGAGATCAGCGAACGGATCGCTAAGGTCTGGTCTTGTCAGCTACATGCTTGCTTCCCACCGGCAACCTGGTTGCCGCATCACTCGCACCAATCGGTTGCTTGTGCCGGGAATACGGAAAGTCTATCCATCATGATTGAGGGGGACGTTTCATGAGCACAGCCTATCAAGAAGACATCAGCAGCAGCGTGTTGCGCCGCATGAAAGAAGGCGGTTTCGATTTTTCACGATTCCATCCCATCGAGTTCTACGCCATTTTCCCGGACGAGGAGCGGGCACGCAGGGCGGCAGGGCAATACAAAGGTGAATCCTTGAACGCGCAGATCAGTGTGCGCGATGACGGCGCATGGGCGCTCGAACTGAGCAAAGTCATGTACGCCACCTACGATGACATCGGCGATTTCGAACAGGGTTTCGAGGCTGTGGTTGAGCCTCTGGGCGGCATCCTCGAAGGGTGGGGCGTCAAGCAGGAAGTACGAGGGCGACTCGCATAACGTTATGAACAGTGACAACGCTCAGCAACGGCTGACCTTCGGGTTGGCCGTTTTCGTTTGTGGCATCCGAAATATCCCCTCGGCAAAATTCTGAAACAAGAATCCCGGCGCAAAAAAAACCGCCTGAGCAGGCGGCTAAAGGGAAGTTCGGTCAGGTTTTGCAGCGGATGCGCGGATTATCCGCACCGCTGGCCGGGCAGTGAAATCAACTCTGACTATGCTGGTGATAGGCGACAACGTCGCCTTGCAATGAAGCGGGGGCGATCAGCTTGGGGCGTTTGCTGCACAGGATTGGTGCGGTGCAAACAGCGTGATTATCCAACTGATTGATAACAAAGCGTTTCTGCCGATGGCACGGGCCTTGCGAAGCCTAGATGTCCGGGTGACAAGGAGTACGGCATGATCCGCACCTATTTTGATGAGATGTACGATGCCGGCGGCCAGGTCCGCCCGCATTATCGGGAGTTTGCCCGTTGGCTGGCCGAGACGCCTGACGAGCTCTTGGCACAACGGCGACGCGAGGCCGATCTGTTATTTCATCGCGCCGGGATTACCTTCACGCTCTACGGTGATGAGCAGGGGACAGAGCGCCTGATTCCTTTCGATACCATCCCGCGCAGCATCCCCGCCAGTGAATGGCGGATCGTTGAGCGCGGCTGTATCCAGCGGGTCAAGGCGTTGAACATGTTCCTCGCCGACCTCTACCACGAGCAGCGCATCATCAAGGCCGGCATCATCCCGGCCGAGCAAGTGCTGGCCAACGAGCAATACCAGTTGGCAATGCAAGGGCTCGATCTGCACCGCGATATCTATTCGCACATCTCCGGCGTTGATCTGGTGCGCGATGGAGACGGCACGTACTACGTGCTCGAAGACAACCTGCGTACTCCCAGCGGCGTGAGCTACATGCTCGAAGACCGCAAGATGATGATGCGGTTGTTTCCCGAGTTGTTCTCGGCCCAGCGCATCGCACCGATCGACCATTATCCGAACCTGTTGCTCGACACTCTGAAAAGCTCCAGCCCGATCGATAACCCGAGCGTGGTGGTGCTGACACCGGGTCGCTTCAACAGCGCGTTCTTTGAACATGCTTTTCTGGCGCGGGAGATGGGCGTTGAGTTGGTGGAAGGTGCGGACCTGTTCGTGCGCGACGACAAGGTGTTCATGCGCACCACGGACGGGCCGAAGGCGGTCGACGTGATTTACCGTCGCCTCGACGATGCGTTCCTCGATCCGCTGGCGTTCAACCCGGATTCGATGCTCGGTGTTCCGGGGCTGCTGTCGTCTTACCGATCCGGCAACGTGGTGTTGGCGAATGCCATCGGCACGGGGGTGGCGGACGACAAGTCGGTGTATCCGTTTGTCACGGACATGATCCGTTTCTACCTGGACGAAGAGCCGATCCTGAAGAACGTGCCGACGTTCCAGTGTCGCAATCCTTCTGAGCTTTCCCACGTGCTGGCCAATCTTCCAGACCTGGTAGTCAAGGAAACCCAGGGCTCCGGCGGTTACGGAATGCTGGTGGGGCCGGCGGCGACCGCGGCGGAAATCGAGTCGTTCCGCGCGCGGATCAAAGCCAAGCCCCACGCGTATATCGCGCAACCGACGTTGTCCCTGTCGACCTGTCCGACCTTTGTCGAAAACGGCATCGCGCCACGCCATATCGACCTGCGTCCGTTTGTATTGTCTGGCCGCGAAACCCGGGTTGTGCCCGGCGGTTTGACCCGTGTCGCCCTGCGTGAAGGCTCTCTGGTGGTGAACTCCTCCCAGGGCGGCGGAACCAAGGACACCTGGGTGGTCGAGGATTGAAGGAAGCTTGCCATGTTAAGTAGAACTGCCTCGGATTTGTATTGGATGTCGCGTTACCTCGAGCGGGCGGAAAACCTCGCACGGATGCTCGACATCAGTTATTCGCTGTCGCTGATGCCGCAGGACGGTCGCGGTGACGGTCTGCACGAACTGGCCATGCCGCTGCTGATCACCGGCACCCTGGACGATTACCTGGAACGTCACGGTGATTTGCACGCCGAGCGGCTGCTGCATTTCTTCGCGCTGGACGCGGCCAATCCGGCGAGCATCTACAGCTGTCTGGGCTCGGCGCGGGCCAGTGCCCATGCGGTGCGTGGGCGAATCACCGCCGACATGTGGGAAAACATCAACGCCACCTGGCTGGAAATTCGCGGGATCGCCGAACAGGGGCTGAGTCGCTATGGCATGAGCCGTTTTTGCGAGTGGATCAAGGAACGTTCCCACCTGTTCCGCGGCGCGTCCTACGGCACGATCATGCGTAACGATGCGTTCCGCTTCATTCGCTTGGGAACGTTTATCGAACGGGCCGACAACACGTTGCGCCTGCTCGACGCCCGCTACGAAATGGCCGGCGATCAGGCTGAAGCGGTCAGTGACGGCACGGCTCACGCGTATTACCAGTGGAGTGCGCTGCTGCGGGCGCTGTCCTCGTTCGAGGCCTACACCGAGATCTACCGCGATGCACCCGGCGCCCGGCATGTGGCCGAGTTGCTGTTGCTGCGCGCCGATGTGCCGCGTTCCCTGCGCGCCTGCACCGAAGAAATCGACCAGATTCTCGCCCAATTGCCGGGGGCCAATGGCCGTCCCGCGCAACGTCTGGCGGCGGAGATGGACGCGCGCCTGCGCTACACCGGCATCAACGAAATTCTCGACGAAGGCCTGCACGCCTGGCTGACCGAGTTCATCCCGCTGGTGCGCCAGTTGGGTAACGCCATACACAGTTCCTATCTGGAGGCTGCATGAGACTTTCCATTAGCCACGAAACCACCTATCACTACGAAGATCAGGTGCGGGCGAGCATCCAGTACCTGCGACTGACACCCCACGACAGCGAGCGTCAGCATGTGCTCAGCTGGCAACTCGACCTGCCGCGCCCGGTGCGCGCGCAACTCGATCCGTTCGGCAACATCCTGCATGTGCTGACCATGGACGAGCCCCACGAGGCAATCATCATCGGCGCTCGTGGCCAGGTAGACATCGACGAACTGCGCGAAGCCGAACATGAAAGCCAGTCGGCACTGCCGTTCCTGCGTTTCACGCGCTTGACCGAAGCCGACGAGGCTCTGCGTGCGTTTGCCGAGAAGGAATGCAAGAAACGCCGGGATCGCACGGCGTTGATCGACTTGATGCATGGCCTGAATTCGCACATGACCTACACGCCGGGTTCCACCGAAGTGGACACCAGCGCCGCCCAGGCCTTCGCCGGGCGTTCCGGGGTCTGTCAGGACCACACCCACGCGTTTCTCGCCTGTGCCCGCAGCCTGGGCATTCCGTCGCGTTATGTGTCGGGGTATTTGTACAGCGAGAACAGCGAACACCTGGCCAGTCACGCCTGGGCCGAAGCCTGGCTCGATGACGCCTGGTACAGTTTCGATGTGACCAATGAACTGGCCCGGCCGGAGCGACATTTGAAACTGGCCGTGGGCCTGGATTACCTGGATGCTTGCCCGGTACGCGGGATGCGTCGGGGCGGTGGGTGTGAGCAGATGCACGCGAAGGTGTTTGTTTCGCCGACGCCGATGCCTGCGCCGGTTATCTCTGTCCAACAGCAATAACCGGAACGCCTCAACCCTCTGTGGGAGCGGGCTTGCCCGCGATAGCGTCCTATCAGTCAGCACTTCCATGGCTGACACACCGCCATCGCGGGCAAGCCTGCTCCCACAGGGATAAGTGTCAGGGCTTAACTTTGCGCCCAGCCATATGCTTCAAATACCCCACCAGCATCTCCAGATCCCCCTCCGGCAATACCGTCGGCGCAAAACCCGGCATCTTCGCCTGAGGCCATTGCCGTAAGCTCTGCGGATCTCGAATGTAGCGCTTCAGAAAATCCGCCCCGAAGTACTCGGTCGGATTAAACGGAATATTCAGATCCGGCCCGAACTGCGCATCCCCGGCACCGTTCAATCGATGACACGCCAGGCAATTTTTCTGAAACAGCGCAAAACCTTTATTCACCGGGTCATCCGCCTTCAGTGCAGGATCAGGCACCAGGGCAGGGAAGCGCTCGGCCACCGGCGCCATGCGCTTGATACTCGCCACCTGGAATGGCCATTGCTCCGGGCTGATGTTGCCGGCTTGCGGATCGACCCACACCAGATAAAACGGCCCGGCACCCGGTTTTCCTTCAGATAACGCAGGCCACGGCTTGGCCGGGTCTTCAATCGCCAGCCACGCGCGCGCGCCCTTGGCGTTCAGCAACGGCGCCGCGGACAACTCTGCGGCAAACCCGTCCAGCGCGACGGCTTGCAGATGGTCGTCAGGCTTGATGCCGGTCAACAGGGCTGCCAACGGGACGGCGCGATAACTCATCTCCCGCTTGTAGGAAACGTCGTCGCTGATGGTGATGGTCTGGACCTGAGGGTGCTTGAGCAACTCCTCTGTCTGCCAGGTGCGACTGCTCGCGCCCAGCTCGAGGTTCAGCTGTGCGGCATACAAGGGCGTGCTGAGCAGCAAGGCCCCGAACAGAATGAGCGTTTTCAAATGATCGCCGTCCATGTCGTGGAAGTGCCGCAAAGGTTGGCACACCCACGCTGGCCCGGGTAGCGAGCCAGTCACATTTTTAAGAGGGCGATATAAAAACCTGGCGCCGTATTTTTGAAGTCCGACTAGCCGATCACCTTGGTCAGGTTCGGCAAAATCAACAACAGCGTAGTGGCGAAAAGAATGAGCCCGGCTTGACGTACTTTCGAATGCTTGAACATGGCTTGACCGCCTTTTTTGTTATTTCCCGATGCCTGCCTGCATATCTCCATGACGGCAGAGCGTTGAACTTCCTGTAAGACGAGTGCCTCGGCAAAACCCGACGACAACTTCGTACATGTTCACCTTAGAGCCCGCGTCACGCTTGGTTTAGATCCATTTCGTATGGTTCGCGCACTTAAAGCTTTTAAAAAGGCATGAGGCCTATTGCCAGCTTCTTGGGCGCCCGTTTGCTAGACAGCTTGGTGACGTGAATCGGTTAATCCGGCCGTGGGCGACCGTCCGTCTGAGCGTGTCCGTCAACGCCAGTGAGCATTGCGGTCATTGAATCCATGGCCGCTCGGCCTAAGGTGGAAGCTCAGTATTTCGCCCAGTTTCGAGGACGTCATGACCCAAGCTTTGATTTTCGACGCGTTACGCACGCCCCGTGGCAAAGGCAAGGCCGATGGCGCCTTGCACAGCGTCAAACCGGTGAATCTGGTGGCCGGGTTGCTCACGGCGTTGCAGCAGCGCACGTCGCTGGACACCAGCCAGGTCGATGACGTGGTACTTGGCTGCGTCACGCCGATCGGCGATCAGGGCTCGGACATCGCCAAGACCGCGGCACAAGTCGCCGATTGGGACGTCAGCGTGTCTGGCGTGCAGATCAATCGCTTCTGCGCTTCGGGGCTTGAGGCCGTGAACCTCGGCGCGATGAAAGTCCGTTCCGGCTTCGAAGACCTGGTGGTGGTCGGCGGCGTCGAATCCATGTCCCGCGTGCCGATGGGCAGCGATGGCGGCGCCTGGGCGCTGGACCCGGAAACCAACCTGCACAGCCATTTCACCCCGCAAGGCGTCGGCGCCGACCTGATCGCCACGATTGAAGGCTTCAGCCGCCAGGACGTCGATGCTTACGCGCTGCACTCCCAACAAAAAGCAGCACGGGCGCGAGCCAACGGTTCGTTCAACAAATCGCTGGTGCCGGTGCAGGATCAGAACGGCATCATCCTGCTCGATCACGATGAGTTCATCCGCGCCGAATCCACTCTGGAAGGCCTGGGCAAACTCAAGCCGAGCTTCGAGATGATGGGGCTGATGGGCTTCGACGCCACCGCGCTGCGCGTTTACAGCCAGGTGGAGCGGATCAATCACGTCCACACCCCGGGTAACAGCTCCGGGATCGTCGATGGCGCCGCCCTGATGCTGATCGGCTCCGAGGCCAAGGGCCGGGCGCTGGGTCTGCAGCCACGGGCGCGGATCGTCGCCACCGCCGTCACCAGCACCGATCCGACCATCATGCTCACCGGCCCGGCGCCGGCCACCCGCAAGGCATTGGCCAAGGCCGGGCTGCGGGTCGAAGACATCGACCTGTTCGAGGTCAATGAAGCTTTCGCTTCGGTGGTGCTGAAATTCATCAAGGACATGGCCATCGACCCGGACAAGGTCAACGTCAACGGCGGCTCCATCGCCATGGGCCACCCGCTGGGCGCCACTGGCTGCGCGATCCTCGGCACTCTGCTCGATGAACTGGAAACCCGGCGTCTTCGCTATGGCCTCGCGACCCTGTGTGTCGGCGGCGGCATGGGCATTGCCACCATCATCGAACGCCTCTGAGCCCCGACCTTAAGGAACAAGTGACATGACTGAAGCCATTCGTTACGAAAAAGGTCAGGACCAGATCGTCGTCCTGACCATCGACATGCCGGGCCAGAGCGCCAATACCATGAACGCGATTTATCGCGAAGCCATGGCCGCCTGCGTCGCCCGCCTGGTGGCCGAAAAGGACAGCATTGCCGGTGTCATCATCACCTCGGGCAAGAAAACCTTCTTTGCCGGCGGCGACCTCAACGAACTGATCAAGGTCGGCAAACCCGAAGCCAAGGCCTTTTACGACATGGTCCTGACACTCAAAGGCCAGTTGCGTACCCTGGAAACCCTCGGCAAACCGGTGGTGGCCGCGATCAATGGCGCGGCGTTGGGTGGAGGTTGGGAAATCTGCCTCGCCTGCCATCACCGCGTCGCGCTGGACAATCCATCCGTGCAACTCGGCCTGCCGGAAGTCACCCTTGGCTTGCTGCCGGGCGGTGGCGGGGTAGTGCGTATGGTGCGCATGCTGGGCATTGAAAAAGCCTTGCCGTACCTGCTCGAAGGCAAGAAAGTCCGGCCGCAACAGGCCTTGCAAGCGGGTTTGATCGATGAACTGGCCGCTGATCGCGATGAGCTGCTGAGCAAGGCGCGCGCGTGGATTATTGCCAATCCGGCCGCCGCACAACGGTGGGACGTGAAGGGTTATCAGATACCCGGCGGCACGCCGTCGAACCCGAAAGTCGCGCCAATGCTCGCCATCGCACCGTCGATCCTGCGCAGCAAAACCCAGGGCTGCATGCCGGCGCCGGAGAAGATTCTCTGTGCCGCTGTCGAAGGCGCTCAAGTGGATTTCGACACCGCGCACCTGATCGAAACCCGCTATTTCACAGAACTGACCACCGGGCAAATTTCGAAAAACCTGATCGGCACCTTCTGGTTCCAGCTCAACGAGATCAACGCCGGCGGCTCGCGGCCCAAGGGGTTTGCACCTTGCGTCACGCAAAAAGTCGGCGTGCTGGGCGCCGGGATGATGGGCGCGGGCATCGCCTTTGTCAGCGCCTCGGCCGGCATTGAAGTGGTGCTCAAGGACATCAACCTCGCAGCAGCGGAGAAGGGCAAGGCCCATTCGGCGGCGCTGCTGGACAAGAAAGTCGCCCGCGGCCAGTTGATTGCGGAGCAGCGCGAGGCGATTCTGGCGCGGATCCGTACCACAGAAAGCGATGCAGACCTGGCCGGTTGCGATCTGATCATTGAAGCGGTATTCGAAGATCGCGAGCTGAAAGCCAAAGTCTCCTCGGCGGCACAGAAAGTCGTCGGCCCGGCCGCGGTGATCGCCTCCAATACTTCGACCTTGCCGATCAGCGGCCTGGCCACTGCGGTGCCGGACCAAACGAAGTTCATCGGCCTGCATTTCTTCAGCCCGGTGGAGAAAATGCCGCTGGTGGAAATCATCAAGGGCGCCAACACCAGCGACGAAACCCTGGCGCGCGGTTTCGATTTCGTCCTGCAAATCAAGAAAACCCCGATTGTGGTCAACGACAGTCGCGGCTTCTTCACTTCGCGGGTGTTTGGCACCTTCACCAACGAAGGCATCGCCATGCTCGGCGAAGGCGTGAGCGCACCGATGATCGAGACGGAAGCGCGCAAGGCCGGCATGCCGGTCGGGCCTCTGGCGATCTCTGACGAAGTTTCCCTCAGCCTCATGAGCCATATCCGCCAGCAAACAGCCAAAGACCTGCAAGCAGAAGGGAAACCGCTGATTGAGCACCCCGCATTCGCCGTGATTGACTTGCTGCTCAACGAATACAAGCGGCCTGGTAAAGCCGCAGGAGGCGGGTTCTACGAGTACCCGGCCGGAGGCCAGAAACATCTGTGGCCTGAGCTGAAAAGCCGTTTCGAGAAAGCCGACGGGCAGATTTCGCCAAAGGATGTGCGCGATCGCTTGCTGTTCGTGCAAGCCATCGAAACTGTGCGTTGCGTGGAGGAGGGTGTGCTGACCTCGACGGCGGACGCCAACGTCGGCTCGATCTTCGGTATCGGCTTCGCGGCCTGGACCGGTGGCGCGCTGCAGTTCATCAACCAATACGGTGTGAAAGACTTCATCGCCCGCGCCCAGTACCTGGCCCAGCAGTATGGCGAGCGGTTTGCGCCGCCGGCGTTGCTGCTGGAGAAAGCCGCCAAAGGGGAGGCCTTCTAAGGGACGTATGACGCCTTCCGGGGCTTGCCTTGTTACGGTGTTTCGAGGCAGGCTCTGGGGTGTGCATTATTCCCATCACGTGTCAGGTATTTTTTATGTCGTTACGCATCTGCATTCTGGAAACCGACATCCTGCGTCCGGAACTGGTCGATCAATATCAGGGTTACGGGCAGATGTTCCAGAATCTGTTTTCGCAGCAACCCATCGCTGCCGAGTTCACCGTGTACAACGTGATGCAGGGCGAGTACCCGAGTGACGATTTGACCTTCGACGCCTACCTCGTCACCGGCAGCAAGGCCGATTCCTTTGGCACCGATCCGTGGATCGAGACCCTGCGGGCCTACTTGCTGAAGCGCTATGAGCGTGGCGACAAGTTGCTGGGCGTGTGCTTCGGTCATCAGTTGTTGGCGCTGCTGCTAGGCGGCAAGAGCGAACGTGCGACCCAAGGTTGGGGCGTCGGCACGCACAAGTACAAACTCGCTGCCAAGGCGCCATGGATGAGTCCGGTTCGAGAAGAACTGACCTTGTTGATCAGCCACCAGGACCAGGTGACGTCGCTACCGGAAAACGCCACGGTCATCGCCTCGAGCGATTTCTGCCCGTTCGCCGCGTACCACATCAACGATCAGGTGCTGTGCTTCCAGGGACACCCGGAATTCATTCACGATTATTCCCGTGCGTTATTGGAGATTCGGCAGGAGGCGCTGGGTCAGCAGATTTATACGAAAGGTGTGGCGAGCCTTGAGCAAGAGCATCACGGCACGACCGTTGCGGAGTGGATGATGCGGTTTGTGGCGCACAAGCCAGAAGCTAAAGCGGTTTAAAACCATTGCGGTGAATGTGTGGCGAGGGAGCAAGTTCCTTCGCCACAAAAGCGTTTCAAAGCCACCCGGACTTCTTGAAACTCGCCCACAAACTTACACACCCCACCGCAATAAACCCCAGCACCGCGAAATACCCGTAATGCCAGGTCAACTCCGGCATGTTCTGGAAATTCATCCCGTAAATCCCTGCCACCGCCGTCGGGAACGCCAGAATTGCCGCCCACGCCGCAAACTTGCGCTGCACCACGCTCTGCCGTGACGCCTCCAGCAACACCCCGACCTCGATGGTCTGGCTGGCAATGTCCGCCAGGGTCGTCAGGTCTTCCATCTGCCGTGTGACGTGGATCTGCACATCGCGAAAGTACGGGCGCATGTTCTTGTCGATAAACGGAAAGCTCAGCTTCTGCAGTTCCTCACCGATTTCCACCATCGGCGCCGCATAACGCCGCAAGCGCAAGACGTCCCGGCGCAGGCCGTGCAGCTTCTGGATGTCATGTTCATTCAGCGCGCTGCACAACACGTTGCGCTCCAGCTCATCGATCTCGGCATGGATCGCTTCGCCCACCGGCTGGTAGTTTTCAATCACGAAATCGAGGATGGCATAGAGGACGAAATCTTCTCCGTGCTCCAACAACAGCGGACGCGCCTCACAACGCTGGCGGACAAGGGCGTAGGACGCCGAATGACCGTTGCGCGCGGTAATGATGTAGCCGTTGCCGGCGAAGATATGAGTCTCGATAAACTCCAGTTTGCCTTCATGCCGGACCGGAGAATACGTGACGATAAACAAGGCGTCGCCGAAGGTTTCGAGCTTCGGTCGGCTGTGTTTTTCCAAGGCGTCTTCGATGGCCAGTTCGTGCAGGTTGAACTGGCGTTGCAGGTTGGCCAGCTCCAGGGCGTTCGGCTCTTCGAGGCCGATCCAGACGAAGTGGCCAGGCTTTGCAGCCCAGGCAGCGCCTTCGTCGAGGGTGATATTGGTGACTTTTTTACCGGCGCTATAAACCGCAGCAGCAACAACTCTACCCATGATTTTGGTTCACTTCTTATTAGCGCTTTTGATTAACAAAGACCCAGTGGCAAGCCGTGCTCAGCTTAGCCTTGTCTGCTGCTTGAGAGTCAATGAAATCTGCCGAGTTCGCCGGCAAAAGTTCACAGGCGAAAAAAACCCGCACCAGGCGGGTTTTATTGTTAAGCGGCCTGGAGTTGCCGGTCCATCGACTCGATGCATTCGCGCATCTGCTCGCGGCACTGAGCCATCAGCAGGGGCATGTCGTCCAGGCTCAATCCGGCCGTAGGAATCGCCGGGAGCGAGCGGATCAGAATTTTCCCACTGCGCCAGCGGTTCAATCGCATGTGTTTGACGTAACTGCTGACACACACCGGCACGATCGGCACGCCGGCGGCGATCGCCATCTGGAACGCGCCTTTCTTGAACGGCAGCAACTCTTCACCGAGGTTGCGCGTACCTTCGGGGAAAACCCAGATCGACGTGTCCTCATGCTGCAAGGTGTGCGTGGTGGTCAACATCGACTGGCGCGCCTTGTGCGCATTGCCGCGATCGATCAACACATTACCGGCCAGCCAGAACAACTGCCCGAACAGCGGCACCCACTTCAGGCTCTTCTTGCCGATGCACACGGTGCGGCGGGGCACCACGTTGCCGAACACAAACAGATCGTAGTTGGACTGGTGGTTGGCGATGATCACGCAGCTGTCTGGTTTATCCATCAAAGGTCCGACATCGGTCTTCACCCGCAAACGCAAAATACACATCGCCGGCCACGCATACAGCCGCGCACACAATCGGCTGTTGTCCGGGTTGAACGGGCGGCACAGGCCCAGAATCACCCCAAGCACACCGGCCAGAATAAAGTGCAGGCCCATCAATAACATACGAAACACGAACAGCATCTACAGGCCCCACCGGGACAAAAGGTGGCGCAGTGTACGGATGTGCACTGTTTTCGGCAATTGCCGCTATAGAGGGAGGAGATAGGCGATGTTTGTGCGCATGTTTCCGACTTGTGGGTCAGACGCGAGCTAGAGCGGTTGTGGGATTTTCAACAGCGTGCGTATGAAAAAGCCCGACACGACGGTCGGGCTTTTCTGTGCAGCCTGTCCGGGCTTAACCCATGTGTTCCTGATCCAGGATGATCGCATTGTCCAGCGTATCCAGCAGCGCCTTGCGCACTTTCAGCTTGGTGTTCTTGTGCGCGGTCATGTTGATCTTCTTCAACTGACGCGCCGCCGCCAGCGCAGCACCTTGCAGCTCTTCGGCCGACACCACCACATCGAGGAAACCGGCATCCACGGCGCTCTGTGGATTAAACATCTCACCGTTGATGACGGAGCGGTGGAACGCCGACTTGCGCAGACGATCACGCGCGATCTCGATACCGGCGTGGTGCATGGTCATGCCGATCTGCACTTCGTTCAGGCCAATGCTGAACGGGCCGTCGACACCAATGCGGTAGTCCGCCGACAACAGCAGGAACGCGCCCTTGGCCACCGCATGCCCAGGGCACGCCACAATCACCGGGAACGGATGCGACAACAGACGACGAGCCAGCGTCGAGCCGGCCGTCACCACCGCGACCGCTTCTTTCGGGCCGGACGTCATCACCTTCAAGTCATAACCGCCGGACAGAATCCCGGGCGTACCGGTAATGATCACCACCGCACGATCAGTCACCGCCTGATCCAGCGCAGCATTAAACGCAGCAATCACGTCCGGGGAAATGGCATTGACCTTGCCGTTGCTCAAGGTCAGGGTCGCGATACCGTCTTCGAGATGGTAGGAAATCAACTCACTCATGACGCTATTCCTTGTATGAAAGTTGGGGCAGACGTTACCCACCGCCGCAGGCCAGGTAAAGCGCCGTGACTGACCCGCCAGTCACCCTTTCCCCGCCGGGCAAGCGTAGCTCGCCACTCCCGCCGTGCATTCCTCTCCTTATAGAAGAGGGCGCGAAGCCGGAGATTGGCAGGTTTGCCATCGCCCGGAACCGACAGGAACGACTAAAACGCTAAGCACATGAAAATTCTGCAAAAAAAGTTTGCCATCAGAAAAGCTTTCGACTACATTAGCGCGCCTCGACAGACAGAACATGTTTGACGAGATACGGTGAAGTGTCCGAGTGGCTTAAGGAGCACGCCTGGAAAGTGTGTATACAAGAAATTGTATCGAGAGTTCGAATCTCTCCTTCACCGCCAAATTAAGGAAGCCCTGTGAATTCAGTTACTTAGAGTTCACGGGGTTTTTCGTTTGTGCCACTCAATTGTGCCACTTCCGTCTGTCTGAACATCCTACCGGCTCATCTTCTCTGCATACCCCCGCTGTAGACGTCACCATCCGAACCCTTACCGTTGCTGTTCGTATCGTCAGCACTGAGACTGTAAGGTCTGTGATTCGTACGCGTAGTTTTAAACCAGTCTCCGATAGACAGGCACGACGCATTGCGAAGGTGGCTACGTTTGCCATTGGCGGCATTGATCTTTATTTGTCACGCAATCCTGAGGTGATGAATACTCTACAGGGCGAAGTTGATTTCATTACGTCTTATAGGGTTTCACCGATGGAATATATCAGTGCTTGAATTACGGTCGGATATAGAGAGTGTAACGAACGCCCAATACCGTGAGGTATCGGCGGTTACACAGTTGAAGTAATACGGTTGGATATAGAAACGTCAGTGCGGAGCACTACGGTGATAACTCGTTGATGGACAATAGCCGCATCGTCCCGATTCAGGATCAGCCCACCGTCCAATACAATACTATCAACACACATCAAAGCTCTTCGCTTTTGATCTGCTGCACCGAAGGTGACGTGCAATCACTGTCAGCGACCGCTGACGGGGTTACTACTGGATGCGTCCGCATTCGTTTATGCACCGAAGCAAAAGGCAAGATCAAAGGCAAGAGCTGGATTTTTGTTTATTTGTATTTGTGTCGAGGTACATCCGAAGGGTAGTCAGCGGTCACGCCGTAGCTGAATCAAGATGAAAGCTAAACGCTTTCGGTGCGACCATCTTATGGCGAGGCTAGTGTGTTTGGTCTGCTACAGTCGGTGAGGCAGGCATGCTTTTAGTCTCCCCTCACAACACAACGAGAATGGCTAATGTCACTAAAGTCCACCGCCTTGCTAATGTCATTGATCTCAGTGGCTTACACGGCTCAAGCCCAGATGAAGCTAACGTCAGGCTACATCCTCATTCTTTACGAGAATGCAGACTTCGATCTGGCCACTGCGAGGGGGTGTAACCGTCCCGACCTCTACCAAGATTTCACCGTCGCTCTAGAAGATGCTCTACAGCATATCCCCAATGTGAAGCACGATAAAATCCCAGCGTTGATGCGAAATCTGAAAGCCAAAACCGAAGACACCTATAACGTCTTGGGATTTGAGAATCCAGCACATCAAGCAGAACAGCAGGCTAGCTGCCCCGAGAACATAAAGAACCTCATCGAACGCCTTGCAGACCTAAATCGCTGGGTGGTGGAAAGCTGACCCGGTGCCATGGGCGTGACTACGCTGGGTCTAGCCCTTCTGAAACGCAGATGTTATCCGGTCAAGCTCCACCCAAGGGTGTGATCCCTGTCCGGCGTAGCCACACCCAGCACGGTGCTGGAATACCAGTTGCTTGTCTGACTCAGCCTGTTCCGCGTTGCACGTCTTGCAGGATACAACGCCGGGTGACAGCCGCCACCGCGTGCTCCATAAAATCAAATCATCGTTGGCAGACATCAGATATTTCACTCGCACCAAAAGCTTGTTTTCAATTGGTAGCGATTGCTATTGAGAAGTTCCCCAGCGAAGCCAGTGAGTTATCCCACCTTGGAGCGAAACCCTCGGTACATCCTGCCAATCCACCATCCAGCGACGTACAGAATCACAACCACTGGCGTTGCCAAGAATAAGTAAGCCTCTACCCAAGACATCGATGACAACCAATCACCGATGCCCATTTGATGAAGTGCTGCGAGTTGCAGAGCAACTGGAAGCTGCAACAACACGAATGAGCCTTTGGAATCGCCCGGAGCGAGTGACCATGAAATACATGCAAGTGTTGGCAGAATGTACAGCATGGAGAACGCTACACCCAGTTGGCTCAGCCGCATTCGATCTTTTCCATAGGTTCGTTAACTCATGCTGTAGCATTGAATCAAGATGTTAGTTCACAGGTCAAACCTTCGCTAAACCTCGAATAACCCATCAGAAACCTCGTGCAAGCCATGCCCCTATCAACGGTTATAACGACGCCACTGGTTAGACCATCGGCCTATAAGCCAGTGTTCACGCGGGGTGTGGTGTGTAGTGGCTAACATCGGCGCTGTGGGAGCGCTCTCATTGCGTCAACTCTCGCCAGATTTCACTTTTTGCACCAAAAACGCGTTATTCGTCATCGCTGATACGATCAAACAAGAATAATTCCCATTTGACCCTCTTTCTGGTTTGATAGTCAAAACCACAGAGGGTCACCATCATGAGAATCACTCTCACCCACCAACAGCGCACCGCCTTGTCTGGAATTGCAGACGGATCGATACTGCATTGTGTCGAATCCTTGAATGGTCCCAAGGTGTACCGTCGTCTGTACGAGCTTCGCCTTATCGACGGTAGTGCCCCCGGTGCTGATGATCAGTTTGAATTACGGAATGTCTACCTCACCCCAGCAGGATTTGACCTGCTAAAACAGGCCATCCCTCATTGGAGAAGGTGGGCGTGGTGGGGCGTAACCCTTGGCTTTGTAGGCGCAGTGTCTACCTTCGGAATGGAGGTTGTGACGTTCATCAGGTCGATATAACAAACCTACAACGAACGTTCCAAAAATGTTATGGTGGCCCCCACAACCACTTTCGGAGGGCCGCACCATGACAAACCAGACAATTACTCAAGTCGTGGCCTACGTCCGAGTTTCTACCGGTGCTCAGGAAAAGAGTGGGTTGGGCTTAACTGCTCAGCTTGAGTACATTGCAGCAGCAGCGCTTTCAAATGGCTGGGAAGTGGTAGCTGAGTACACCGAAACCGTTAGCGGCACAGTCGCCCCCTTGGATCGTCCAGAGTGTAAGAAGGCGTTAGCTCATGGTCTGCCTATCTTGGTTGCCAAAGTGGACAGGATCAGTCGGGACGTTGAGCACATCGCTGGCCTGATGAAGCGTGCAACCATCAAGATTGCCACGATGCCCCACGCTGATAACTTCCAAATCCATCTGTTCGCTGCTTTGGCTGAACAGGAGCGGGCGTTCATCGCTGGTCGCACCAAAGACGCTCTGGCTGCACTCAAGGCAGACGCTGCTAAGGGTAATTCCAAGGCCGTACAGGCAGTGCAAAACCGCACCGATGTACTGGCTAGGGGGCGTACCGATGCCAACCGTGAGAAGGCTTCAACAGCCGTTCAGCAACGTGTTTCTAGTTGGCTTGAGACAGTGCGTGACCCAATTGATCTATGCATCATTCGTGGCGCCAAGACGCTTCCAGCCGTTGCCAAATGCATGAACGACAAAGGAATCACCACCAGTAGGGGCGGTGAGTGGTCTCCGATGCAGGTGAAGCGTGTGATGATGTCATTACACTTGACATTCTAACCCTTATGCGCACTGTAAGCTCCTGTTGTGCGATTACAGGCGTTCTATTCTATAGAGTGCTACATGGGTAGCTACAAGCTCTCAGGGAGGCGTGTGGAGGCTTACACAGATGATCTTATCAAATGAGAGCGGTTCTTATTTTGAATTTATCACGGGTTAGGTGATGCCGTCTCGTAATCTGTTAAGAGGCGCGGCTGGTTTTCCATAATCTCGCTGATGCTACAATCTCGCCGCTCGCTCACACCTACAGCACCACGAATGCAGGATGACAGTCCGTAGGGGTGGGCGGGCCACCAGATTATTTTTGCAGATTCTCAATCGGCTCAATCCGAAGTTGGTCGGCTTTCCGGCGAAAAATATGGAATCTGGAAAACTTCGCCCTAACGCTTCGTTCGGTGCAATAGCTGTATGTAGAGTCTTTTGGATCATACATGTTCTCGTATGTCAATACTCTGGTTGACATTTCTGACCGAAAGGCGTATGGTTCTCTTCAGTCGCCACTACCGGCGAACACACCACACCTCACCACACCATCAGGCTAAACAGTCTTGAGGATTTGCCTATTGAACTGAACTGATAAAGGAGACACGCCCTTGAAGACATTCGTCCTCAGATTGACCCCCGACACCATCGCAGCAAACCAAGACTCCATCCCCCAGTCCATCGATGAGCAGATTGTTATTCTTCATCGGCAGGGCATCGCTCGCCGTAAGATTGAACAAGCCCTACAAGTAACCGAGTATCACGTTCGCCGCGTTACCAAGGGTGTTCCCGTCGAGAAGGCTCAGAAGCCCTCTATTACGCCTTTTGAACGTGCCGTAGAGCAATGTTACCCGTTGGCTATCAGTCCAAATGGTCTGAAGGATTGCGAGCTACGCGATATCCTGTTTCGTGTGTACGGTTCCGAGTGGAATGCAGGCACGGGCAGACATGACGCCCTGTACAACGATGACCATGTTTACCGTGTTCGAAAGCGTATCCGTGAGCTTGCTGCTGAGAGTGGTGAAGTTGCTATATTCCCGATGGATTGGTTCAACACTGATCATCCTATTGAGTCCAACCATAAGATTCGCCAGTGTGCGATTGGTCTCGCCGAGCGAGTGCAGGACGCTGTAGATGAATACATGAGTGCTTGCAGTGTTGAGCTTCTGTGCGACGGAACACCTACAGCGTATGAAGGAGAGCAGCACCGTATTGCCTTGTTGAAACAGTCGCAGGCTGCACGGTTACACGTTCTCAAGCTGGCTATCCCTGAGGTTGGGTCTGAGCCCATCAGCGTGTTGATTGAGCGTGCAGAAGTGAATCGCCCCTAGTTTCGTAGACACCTCCAAGCCTTAAAATGAGGCC
>NZ_LT607559.1:232728-256861 GCF_900095275.1 Pseudomonas sp. UMAB-40 | reverse complement strand
GGTGTACGCCATTCCCTGTGGGAGCTGGCTTGCCTGCGATGGCGGCCTGATAGCCGACCAATCTCTTCCTGTTGCCTCCCGATTGATCGTTCCCATGCTCCGCGTGGGAATGCCGCCGCAGGACTCCATTACCACCGTACAGGACGGTACCTGCGCCAATGTGCTGAGCAATTGGCCGCGGTTGGTTTTCTTGCGCAATACCTGATGACCTTTGGCATCCTGGCCATGCAGGTGGAAACTGTGTTTGCCAATGTCGATACCGAGAAGCGTCATCGTATTCATGAGAGATCCTCCGCCGAAAACGAGAAAAGCCCTGCAAGCGTAAACCTGCAGGGCTTCTCGGTCAGGCTGACCATCTCATTAAACCCGGCATAAAAGCCGGGTTTCTTGTCTGGCGTCGAGCTTAAGCCTTGAAGGTTTTGCCTTCAAATTGCTCAGCCACGAATTTCCAGTTGACCAGGTTCCAGAACGCTTCGACGTATTTCGGACGAACGTTGCGGTAGTCGATGTAGTAAGCGTGTTCCCAGACGTCGCAGGTCAGCAGCGGGGTGTCGCCGCTGGTCAGCGGGTTGCCGGCACCGATGGTGCTGGCCAGGGCCAGGGAGCCGTCAGCCTTTTTCACCAGCCAGCCCCAACCGGAACCGAAGGTGCCGATGGAGGTTTTGCTGAATTCTTCTTTGAACTTGTCGAACGAACCGAAAGAAGCGTTGATGGCTTCAGCCAGTGCGTCGGTTGGTTGACCGCCGGCGTTTGGCGCCAGGCAGTTCCAGTAGAAAGTGTGGTTCCAGACCTGAGCGGCGTTGTTGAAGATGCCGCCCGAAGAAGATTTGACGATTTCTTCCAGGGTCTTGCCTTCGAACTCGGTGCCTGGCACCAGGTTGTTCAGGTTCACGACGTAGGTGTTGTGGTGCTTGTCGTGGTGGTATTCCAGCGTTTCCTTGGAAATGTGCGGCTGCAGGGCATCGTGTGCGTAAGGCAGCGGCGGCAATTCGAAAGCCATGATGATTCTCCTAATCAGGTCAGTTGCGGTGAGCGCAAGGCCGATCACGGGCGGCCAGACAAGCGCCGGGGAGTTTGTACTCTTTGCGGCGCATCGGATCGGATCATAGCACCGGGGGTGCGGCATAACCACGCAACAACTGTGTGGAATAGAGGTTCCAGAGCCTTTTGGAATAATCAGCCGGCGACAATTAATTGAAACGCCACGGCGAACATCATCACCGCCACCAGCAGTTCGAGAATTCGCCATGTGCTTGGCCGAGCCAGCCAGGGTGCCAACCATGCGGCGCCCAGTGCCAGGGTGAAAAACCACAACAACGATGCGCTCGCGGCGCCCACGACATAAGCGCCGGGCTCGGTTTGCTGCGCGCCGAGGGAGCCGATCAACAAAACGGTATCCAGATAAACGTGCGGGTTGAGCAACGTCACCGCCAACGCGCTGAGCATCACCGCGCGCAGTGAGCGCACCGTCTGGTTTTCACCTTGTTGCAGGCTTTGTTTCGAGCACGCTCGGCGTAGCGCCTGACTGCCATACCAAATCAAAAAGATCGCGCCACCCCAGCGGGCGACTGCCAACAAGGTCGGGTTTTGCGCCAGCACCGTCGCCAGCCCGAATACCCCGGCGGCCACCAGCAAGGCGTCGCAGGTGACGCACAACGCTGCCACCGGCAGGTGATGTTCACGTCGAAGGCTTTGCGCCAGCACAAACGCATTCTGAGTGCCGATCGCCATGATCAGCCCGGCGGCCACCAGCAGGCCATTCACATAGCTTTGCCACATAAGGGTTTACTCCGCGTTGGCTGCCAGGTCGCGCAACACGTGCATTGCGCGTTGGGCATCGGCCTGACCGACGAATAAATGGTCGTGGTAGTAACCGGCGATCACGTTGCAACTGATGCCGGCCTGGCCTAATGCCGTGGCGAAGGCGGCCGTCAGGCCGACGGCTTCGAGGGCCGAGTGCACGTTCAAGGTGATCCAGGCCGCGACGTAATCGAAGCTGAAACCGGCCTGCTCGGCGTGGGAACGTTCGAGAATGACGGTCAGCCCCTCCTGCTCGCGAAAGCTGCCGACGATCTCGAGACCGGCGGGCAGTTTGCCGTCGCGCAACGTGCAGAACACGTAGTCGCCGTCGTTTAGCTGCGGGCTCATGCTGCGCAGCAGCGTTGCCAATGAAGTTTCGCCAGCCATGTCGGTGATCCTTGTTCAAGAGTGCTTGCTGGCTATTCTCCGGTGCAACGCTGTATAAGAAAAACCAATCATGCTGATCGCTCATTAGGAAAACTGATGTTCGACTATAAATTGCTGTCTGCCCTGGCCGCAGTGGTTGAGCAGGCCGGGTTTGAACGCGCTGCGCAGGTGCTGGGCTTATCGCAATCAGCGATCTCCCAGCGCATCAAGCTGCTGGAGGCGCGGGTCGGCCAACCGGTGTTGGTGCGGGTCACGCCACCAGCCCCGACCGAGATTGGTCGGCGGCTGCTCAACCATGTCCAGCAGGTGCGTTTGCTTGAGCGGGATCTACAGACGCTGGTCCCGGCACTGGACGAAGAAGGTTTGCCGGAACGTCTGCGCATCGCCCTGAACGCCGACAGCCTTGCGACATGGTGGGCCGCAGCCGTCAGTGATTTCTGCGCCGAGCAACACCTGCTGCTGGACCTGGTCGTCGAAGATCAGACCGTCGGCCTCAAACGCATGCGCGCTGGCGAAGTGGCCGCGTGCATCTGCGCCAGCGAACGCCCGGTGGCTGGCGCACGCAGCGTGTTATTGGGTGCCATGCGTTATCGAGCGCTGGCCAGCCCGGCGTTCATCGCGCGGCATTTCCCTGAAGGCGTGCGGGCTGACCTGCTGGCGAAAACCCCGGCGCTGGTCTTCGGCCCGGACGATTTCCTACAACATCGTTACCTCGCGTCCCTCGGTGTCGATGGCGGTTTCGAGCACCATTTATGCCCGTCGTCTGAAGGCTTCATCCGCCTGACCGAAGCCGGGCTTGGCTGGGGCCTGGTGCCCGAATTACAGGTGCGCGAGCAGCTGGAACGCGGTGTCTTGCAGGAGCTTTTGCCAGATAAGCCCATCGATGTGCCGCTGTACTGGCATCATTGGCGCAATGGCGGTCAGTTGCTGGGGTTGCTGACCGATCAATTGGTGCGTTCGTCGAAGCAATGGCTGGTGCCGTTGGACTGACGGGCAGCGTCAAGACTCACGCATGACGCAAAACGAAAGACATCGGAGCTCTACATGAAAATTCTGGTCACCGGCGCAAGCGGCTTCATTGGCGGACGTTTTGCGCGTTTCGCCCTGGAGCAGGGCCTGGACGTGCGGGTCAATGGTCGCCGGGCCGAAAGCGTCGAACACCTGGTGCGCCGTGGCGCCGAGTTTATCCCGGGCGACTTGAGCGACCCGGAACTGGCGCGCGAGCTGTGTTCCGATGTCGAAGCCGTGGTGCATTGCGCCGGCGCGGTCGGTTTGTGGGGGCGTTATCAGGACTTTCATCAAGGCAATGTTCAGGTCACCGAAAACGTGGTCGAGGCTTGCCTGAAACAGCGGGTTCGGCGCCTGGTGCATTTGTCGTCGCCGTCGATCTACTTCGATGGCCGTGATCATCTGGGGCTGACCGAAGAACAGGTGCCGAAACGTTTCAAGCATCCCTACGCCGCCACCAAATTCCTCGCCGAGCAAAAGGTCTTCGGCGCACAGGAGTTCGGTCTCGAAACCCTGGCCCTGCGCCCGCGTTTCGTGACGGGGGCGGGTGACATGAGCATCTTCCCGCGGCTGCTGAAAATGCAGCGCAAGGGACGCCTGGCGATCATCGGCAACGGCCTGAACAAGGTCGATTTCACCAGCGTGCAAAACCTCAATGAAGCACTGCTCAGCAGTTTGCTGGCCAGCGGTTCGGCGCTGGGCAAAGCCTACAACATCAGCAACGGTACACCGGTGCCGTTGTGGGACGTGGTCAATTACGTCATGCGCAAGATGGATGTCCCACAGGTGACGCGTTACCGTTCCTACGGTTTGGCCTACAGCGTTGCCGCGCTCAACGAAGGGGTGTGCAAGGTGTGGCCGGGGCGTCCCGAGCCGACGCTGTCGCGACTGGGCATGCAGGTCATGAACAAAAATTTCACCCTGGACATCAGCCGCGCCCGGCATTATCTGGACTACGATCCGAAAGTCAGTCTCTGGACGGCCCTCGATGAATTCTGCGGTTGGTGGAAAGCCCAGGACATTCGCTGACTTTTGCAGTGACAAACCGGCCAGCACTGAACCGAGTTTGGCGTTGAGGGTCAATCGCTGCGGCTGTGGGGTTTATACTCGCCGCCTATAGCCATCACCGCGTTCCACAAAGGTTGACTCAATGTCCATGCGTAACGATGCCAACGACGACTTCGATGATGTACCGAGCCTGCGTGCAGACGTCCTCGATGACGATGATTTTCCAAGCACTACCCGCACCTCCGTGCACTCGCGGACGGCGCCGGTGGTCAAAGTCAAAAGCGCCAGCACCGGTCCTCTGTGGGCCTTGGTCGGCGCTTTGTTCTTCGCGTTCGCCGGCCTTGCCTGGTGGAGCTTTCAGCAGATTTCGCTGATGGAACAGCAACTGGTGGCCACCCAGGAAAGTTTCGCGCGGATCAGTGAGGATGCGGCGGGGCGCTTGCAGGACATTTCCGGCAAGGTGGTCGCCAGCCAGACCAACGTCACCAGCGACAGCGAAGCCCTGAAACTGCAAATCAAGCAGCTGGAAAACCAGTTGCAGGATCAAAGCAAGCAGCAGCAAGGTGTGGTCGGTCAGACCAGCGACCTGGACAAGCGTCTGGCACAAATGACCGCGCAAACCACCGATCTGGACAAGCGCCTGGCGCAGATGACCGCCCAGAGCACCGAACACCAGACCGCCAACACGCAGTTGCAGGCGCAGGTCAAAGCCTTGAGCACCGAGTTGGCCGCGTTGAAAAATGCCCCGGATGACACCAGCAAGTTCGACGCCCAGCTCAAAAGCCTCGGCGCCGATATCGTCGCGTTGAAGAAACAGGGCAACCCGAGCGCCGCCATCGAGCGTCTGGAACAAGACATGATCGTGCTCAAAAGCGAGCAGGACAACCGCCCGGCGGCCGCGCAAGGCGTCACCAATACTGCCGAGTTCGATGCCTTCCGCGGGCAAACCACCCGCAACATCAACACCCTTCAGGCGCAGATCCAGAATCTGCAGCAGCAACTCCGCGCCCGGGCGCAATAGCCCGGTTGGCTGGATATCTACGGCTAGGGAACTTACCTGTGGCGAGGGAGCTTGCTCCCGCTCGGCTGCGAAGCAGTCGTCAACGAGGCCGCCGATCTAACTGAATATCGGCGGTGAATGGTTTTGGGGCCGCTTCGCGCGCCCCAGCGGGAGCAAGCTCCCTCGCCACACAAACCCCGTTTGCCGCGATGGCCTGCGCTTTCCTGAATATTCGTACATATCCCATAGCCGTCTACGCTCTTGAAACACCGACAAGAACGAGGGATGCGCTATGGGGGTTCTGCACAAGTTGGCCGCGCTGGGGGGGATGCTGTTGCTGTGTCTGGGGCAGGTTCAGGCGGCTACGGCGGAAAAGGATGACAGCCAGGCGGCCAAGGCCTTGCTGGAAAAAGCCCTGGCCTACTACCACGACAACGGCGACAAGGCCTTCGCGGCGTTCAGCCGTCAGGGCGAGTTTGTCGACAAGGATCGTTACGTCTTCGTGGTCGATACCAAGGGCGTGATGCTCGCCAGTGGCGGGCCGTCTTCGGCGTTGATCGGGCGTGATGTGTCCGAAACCCTCGGGCCGGATTTGCAGAAGGCCTTCAAGGACGCCTTGAACGTGCCGGAGGGCAATGGCATCCAGCAGGCCGAATACCGCTGGCAGAACTGGTCCGACGGCAAGGTCGAGCGCAAGCATGTGTTCTATCAGCGCGTTGGCCAGCGGATTCTCGCCGTGGGCTACTACTTGCCACGGGCGTCAGCGGAACAGGCGATGGCCTTGCTGAACAAAGCGGCGACGGATCTGGCCAAGGACGAGAAGGGCACGCTGACTGCGATCAATTCTCTAAAGGGTGGCTACTTGCAGGATGACTTGTACGTGTTCGTCGTCGACCTGGACACCCAGCGTTACGTGGCTCACGGCACCAACCTGCGGCTGATCAATACCGACTTTGGCAAAATCAACGACCCGGAAGGCAAACCGGTGGGCGAGCCGATCCTGGCATTGATTGCCAAACAGGATTACGGCGAATACGAATACCGCTGGAAAAACCCGGTGACCGGCAAGGTTGAGGACAAGCATGCCTACCTGAAAAAGGTTGGGCATTTTCTGGTGGCTGTGGGGTATTACAGCCCTTGATTAATGGTGACTGACAGACCGCTTTCGCGAGCAAGCCCGCTCCCACAATGGATCTCCAGTGTTCACAGCATTTGTGTACAACGAAGATCACATGTGGGAGCGGGCTTGCTCGCGAATGCAGGCGACTCGGTCTATCTACCGAACCTTATCTTCCCGCCCCCGCAACACCCTGTTCGGCATCGCAACCGCCGCCGCCAACCCCAGCAACGACACCGCCGCACTGACCATCAGCAAATGCCTGAACGTCAGCAGTAACTCGGCGCGCAAGGCGTTCTGCGCCTCCCCGGGTGCAGTGTTCAAACCGTCCAGCAACACATTCCCCGAACCGCCCTCGGCAATCATCGACGAACCGGCCAGATGGGCGAAGCTCGAATCTTGCAGCAACGCCAGCAACAGCGCCGACATCAACGCCACGCCCACCGCGCCGCCCAGCGAGCGGAACAGGTTGGTGGTGCTTGTGGCGACGCCGATGTCCCGCTGTTCCACCGAGTTCTGCGTGCCAACCAATGACGTCGGAAATTGCATGCCGCTGGCGATGCCGCTGAGCAACATAAACAGACTGCTGAGCAAGAAAGCCTGGGGCGGACTGAAGGCCATGCCGAGAATCGAGATCGGCATCAGCACCGCCCCCGTCAGGATCATCGGTTTGTAGCGCCCGGTCACCGACGTGCGGCGTCCGGCAAAATAAGCCCCGATCGGCAAGCCCATGGCCAGCGGCAACAGGTGCAGCGCGGCGCTGTCGGCCCCGGCGCCGGTGACGCTCTGGAAGCGCAGCGGCATCAGCACGATCAGCGAGATGGCCTGGAAACTGGTGAAGAAAATCGTGCACCAGCACAGGATCGCGTTGCGGTTGGCGAACAGGTGCATCGGCAGCAACGGCTCCCGCGCCCGGCGCTCATGCCAGACGAACAGCGCCAGCACCAGCACCGCGCACCCGAGAAGGCCCAGCACTTCGGCGCTGCGCCATGAGTGGCCTTGACCGACTTCCGTAATGCCCAGCAGCAAAGCGGTCAAACCGATGATCATCAGCAGCGTGCCGAGGTAATCGATGATCGGTTGGCGTTGTGGCACGGGCAAACCCACCAGCGTGCGATTGGCCACCAGCCAGGCCCCGAGGCCCAGCGGCAGGTTGATCAAAAACACCCAGCGCCACGACAGGTATTCGGTCATGTACCCGCCGAGCACCGGGCCAGCGACACTGGCCACGGCGTACATGCTGCTGAAGTAACCCTGGTAGCGACCGCGCTCCCGGGGCGGGACGATGTCACCGATGATTGCCTGGCTGACCGAAATCATCCCGCCCGCGCCGATGCCCTGAATGATCCGCGCCAGCACCAGTTGCTCCATGCTCTGGGCCATGCCGCAGAACAGCGAGGCGAGGGTGAACAGCCCCATGCCGAACAGCATCAACTTGCGCCGGCCGTAGAGATCGCCGAGTTTGCCGTAGATCGGCACCGCCACGGTCATCGCCACCATGTAGCCGGAAATCACCCAGGCCAGCAGGCTGACGTCCTTGAATTGCGCGGAGATGGCCGGCATCGAAACGGCGACGATGGTCTGGTCCAGTGCGCCGAGAAAGATCGCCAGCATCAGGGCGATCAACACGCTGCGAATGGCCGGTTTGGGCGTTTCAGGCTGGTTGAGATTGGTCACGGCTGAAAACCTGGGGGCAGTGATTGACCCGCTAGAGGCAAGGCGAGCGGGGATGCTCGCCAGTGTAAGTCGATAGCAGGCTATTCGATAGCCTCATAAGGAAGCCCGACGTAATTTTCTGCAATGGTTTTTCGACCGGCTTCGGAGTGTACGAAGTAGTCCAGCTCCGACTCGCAGATGCGCTGGCTGAAAGCGTCGTGGTCATCGAAACGATGCAGCATCGAGGTCATCCACCAGGAAAACCGTTCGGCTTTCCACACCCGGCGCAGGCAGATTTCCGAGTATTTCTCCAGCAAATCCAGGCGCCCCTCGTTGTACACCTTTTGCAAAATGGTGAACAAGGTGCTGACGTCGCTGGCCGCCAGATTCAGGCCTTTGGCGCCGGTGGGCGGGACGATGTGCGCGGCGTCGCCGACCAGGAACATCCGCCCGTACTGCATCGGTTCGACCACAAAACTGCGCAGCGGCGCGATGCTTTTTTCGATGGACGGCCCGGTCACCAGGGAGTCGGCCAACGCCTCAGGCAGGCGCGATTTGAGCTCATCCCAGAAGCGCAGATCCGGCCAGTCCTCTACCTTTTCGTCCGCCGGCACCTGCAGGTAATAACGCGTGCGGGTTGCCGAGCGCATGCTGCACAGGGCAAATCCACGCTCGTGGCGGGCGTAGACCAACTCTTCATGGACTGGCGGCGTATCGGCGAGAATTCCGAGCCAGCCGAATGGATAGACCCGCTCGAAGACCTTCAGGCATTCAGTCGGAATCGACTGTCGCGCCACGCCATGGAAACCGTCACACCCGGCGATGTAGTCACAATCGAGGCGATACGTCTCGCCATCCTTCTCAAACGTCACGAACGGTTCTGCGGTTTTCATCCCGTGCGGTACGACGTTGCCGGCCTGGTAAATCGTCTGCGCGCCAGCCTCCCGACGAGCGGCCATCAGGTCCCGGGTGACTTCGGTCTGGCCGTAAATCATCACGGTTTTGCCACCGGTCAGGGCTTGCAGATCGATGTGTACCCGGCGCCCGTCGAGGGCCAGTTCGAAACCACCATGGACCAGCCCTTCGGCGTCCATACGCTGACCCACCCCGGCCTGACGCAACAGCTCTACCATGCCTTGTTCGAGCACACCGGCGCGGATTCGCCCGAGCACATAGTCGGGGGTCTGTCGTTCAAGGATCAGGGTGTCGATTCCGGCGTTATGCAGCAATTGGCCGAGCAGCAAACCGGAGGGACCGGCGCCAATGATGGCGATTTGGGTTTTCAGCGTTTTCATTGTTTTCATTGTTTTTATGACTCGCAAGCTTCACGCGACCACGGCCGGTGAATGATTTTTATGGATCGAGTGCTTGCATTTTTCCCTTGCGGGTCTGTCAATTGAAGGTGAAAACTGAGCCGATACCTGTACATTCTGCCAATCGGTGCGATTATCGCCCGTAACCCTCTGAGGCCTGGATTGAAGTGATGAACAAGCCTGACCTGCCTTCGATTCCAGTGTTCAAGCTCTACGGTGAAAGCCTGGACTGGCCGACCCCCGACTTGCTGCACTGTGAAACCATTTCCAAACGCAGCCGCGAACATCAATGGGAAATCAAACCTCACCGTCACGCTGATTTGTGCCAGTTGCTCTTCGTATTCAAAGGTCAGGCAGAGCTTGAAATCGAAGGTAAACACACGCAACTGACTGAACCGGCGATCCTGATCCTGCCGCCGTTATCGGTACATGGTTACCGGTTTTCCGAGGACGTCGAAGGGTTTGTCGTGACCTTGGCCGCGCCGCTGGTGACCCATCTTCAGGCGCAACTGGGCAACTCGGTGAACGCGCTGGCCCAAGCCGAAAGTTACCCGGCGGGCAAGGAAAGCGAGTACCTCAATAGCCTGTTTTCGGCGCTGCAAGACGAATACACCGGCCACCAGCCCGCGCGCGAAATGCTCATGCATTCGTTGGTCAGCGTGATCATGGTGTGGGTCAGCCGTCAGGTGATTTCGCGCCGCGATGCCAGTCAGCGTCCGCATCGCGCCCGGGAATACCTCAACGGTTTTATCCAGCTGGTGGAAGAGACCTATCGTCAGCACGTCAAGGTCGAGGACCTGGCGCATCGGCTGGGGATTTCCGTGTCGCACCTCAACGGCACCTGCCGTGAACTGGCGGGGCAACCGGCGTTGCAGATCATGCACGAGCGTCAATTGCTGGAAGCCAAGCGCTTGCTGACCTACACCAGCATGACCATTTACGAAATGTCCGACGTGTTGGGTTTTTCCGATCCTACCAACTTCACACGCCTGTTCCGGCGCCGGGTGGGGATCTCGCCCAAGGCTTTTCGCGACCGCTTGAAGGCCGATCAGGACAACGAGGCCTGACCGCCTTCGTTACCGAAGGGCGTTGAGGGTCGCGTTGTGGGGAATGCAGCGCTCGAAGTTACAACTCGCGTAGTCGCGGGGCAGTTGTCGCAACTGCTCGACACGCCAGGCGGCGGTGCCATACAGCGCCAGCGTCGCGGCGCAGGTGATGAAAATGGCGAGGTATCTTCTTGTTTTGGTGTTCATGGCGTTGACCTCTGAACGAATACCCTTCGGTATTACTTTCAGCATAGGTCAGCGCGGGTGAGATGCCAGTGACGCGCGCTACGGATGTACCCCGACATTCAGAACACTGATATCCCCCTGTGGGAGCGGGCTTGCTCGCGAAGGCGGTGGGTCAGTCGCCATCATTGTTGAATGATCAGCCGCCTTCGCGAGCAAGCCCGCTCCCACAGTTTTGATCAGGTTACAGGCCGATATCCCACTCCGGTTCTTCGGGGAATCTCAAGACCAGAAAATCCAGCATGCTGCGCAGCGCCGCCGGCATGTGCTTGCGCGAGGCGTACACCGCGTACACGCTCATCTGCCGGGGCTCGGCGTGTGGCAGCAGGCGGATCAGTTCGCCGCTGTGGATATGCACACCCGCCTGATAACTGGGCAGCATCGCCACCCCCGCACCGGCCATCGTTGCACGCAGCAAGGTGCTGGCTTCGTTGGCGCTGATGTTGCCCTGCACCGGCACCGACACCGGCTCGCCGTCCTCCTCGAAATGCCAGAGGCTTTTGCCGAAGTAAGAGTGGGTCAGGCAGTTGTGCTGACTCAGGTCCTCGACCCGCTGCGGTGCCGGGTGTTCGCTCAGGTAAGCCGGGGAGGCGCAGATCACCGAGCGGCAGACCGTCAGCCGCCGGGCGATCAGGTTCGGGTCAAGGTCGTTGCTGGTACGGATCGCCAGGTCGATGCGTTCATCCACCAGGTTCACCGTGCGGTCGAGCATCTGCATGTCGATGCTGACACCGGGGTAGCGTTTGACGTAAGCCGCCATGGCATCCGCCAATTGCGCCTGACCGAACGAGGTGCTGACGCTGATGCGCAGCAGGCCACGTGGCGCCTCATCCGGCTCGCTCACAGCGGCTTGCATGTCGGTGGACAGGTCGAGCATCTGCCGACAGCGAGGCAGGATTTCGCTGCCGGCGGCGGTCAGGCTCAATTTGCGCGTGGTGCGGTGCATCAGGCGTGCGCCGACCCAATCTTCCAGCTCGGCCAGATAACGCGAAACCACCGGCCGTGACAGGTCCAGATGATCGGCGGCGGCCGACTGGCTGCCGAGGTCGACCACTGAGACGAACACCCGCATTGCTTGTAGACGATCCATGATTTGCCCGCTTTCAGAAACAAACTATGTTCAAGCATCGCATTTTTTGTACTGAGTCATGCAACTAAGCTCTGTCCCCATCGCCAGACACGGCATTCGGACAACGGAGCAACAGATGATCGGCTTCACCTCTCTCAAGCGCATTTTGCTGGCCACCGCCACCCTCGGCTTCGCGGCCCACGCTGCGGCGGCATCGACCCTGACCCTGGACGTGTACAACCCGGGCGACAAGGCGATCTTCCCGGTGACCTCGGTTCTGGTCAGCGGTGAGAAAGAAGCGATTCTGGTCGACGCGCAATTCGGCAAATCCCAAGCCGAACAGGTGGTCGAGAAGATCCGCGCCAGCGGCAAGCAACTGACCACCATCTACATCAGCCACGGTGACCCGGATTACTACTTCGGCCTCGATACCCTGACCGCCGCGTTCCCGAACGCCAAAGTACTGGCCTCGCAGCCGACCGTTGATCACATCAAGCACACCGTCGACGGCAAATTAGCGTTCTGGGGCCCGAAAATGGGCGCCGACGTGCCGGCCAAAACGATCGTGCCCGGCGTACTCAAGGGCGACAGCCTGATGCTTGAAGGGCAGAAATTGCAGGTGGTGGGCCTGGACGGCAAGCAGCCGGACCGGACCTTTGTGTGGATCCCGTCGCTCAAGGCCGTGGTCGGTGGTGTGGTCGTGGCAGAAAACATTCACGTGTGGATGGCTGATACACAAACCGCGCAATCCCACGCCGATTGGCTGGCTACGCTGCACGCCATCGAAACCCTGAAACCGAAAACCATCGTGCCGGGGCATTACCTGGGGCAGAGCGCCCGTTCGCTGGCCGCCGTGCAGTTCACCGCCGATTACATCAAGGCCTTCGACGAAGAAACCCCAAAGGCCAAAGACGCCGCCGCGCTGATCGCCGCCATGAAAAAACGCTTCCCGACTTTGGGCGAAGAAAGCTCGCTGGAGCTGAGCGCGAAAGTCGCCAAGGGCGAAATGAAGTGGGGTGAATAAGTTTATGTGGCGAGTGGATTAACTGTGGCGAGGGAGCTTGCTCCCGCTGGACCGGGCTGGCGCTCCAGTGCGAAGCGCTCCCCCGCAGTGTTTGCGCCACAGCGCATTCTCAGGTTTTACGACTGCTGCGTAGCTGAACGGGAGCAAGCTCCCTCGCCACAATGTTTGATGCCAAACGAATACACGTATACCCAAGCCAACTGGAGAACGTCATGAGCAAAATCGCAATCATCGGTGCCACCGGCCGTGCCGGCAGCCAACTGCTGGAAGAAGCCTTGCGTCGTGGTCATAGCGTCACGGCCATTGCCCGCGACACCTCGAAAATCGCCCCGCGTGCCGGGGTGGTCGCCAAGGATGTCGATGCCCTTGATGCCCACGCGTTGCAAGCGGCCGTCGAAGGCCATGACATGGTCATCAGCGCGGCGCACTTCGCGACCCTTTCGGCCAGCGCCGTGATCGGGCCGGTGAAAAAAGCCGGGGTGAAACGTCTGCTGGTGGTGGGCGGTGCGGGTTCATTGTTGCTGCCGGATGGCACTCGGGTGATCGACAGCGAGGGCTTCCCGGAGGCGTACAAGGCTGAGGCGAGCGCCGGGGCTGAGTTCCTTGGGAATCTGCGCCAGGAAAAGGATCTGGACTGGACCTTTCTGTCACCGTCGGCGGAATTCGTTGAAGGTGAACGCACGGGGGCGTTTCGGGTGGGCAAGGATGATTTGCTGGTGAGCAGTTCAGGGCGCAGCTGGATCACATTTGCTGATTATGCGATTGCGCTGATTGATGAAGTGGAAGCGCCTGAGCATTCGCGGCAGCGGTTCACCGTCGGGTATTGAGTTCACTATAAAAACCTGTGGGAGCGAGCAAGCTCGCTCCCACAGGTTATGCGTCAAACCGGCAGGGCTCAACGCGATTGAGCCTGCTCCACCAACCACCCCAACAACTCGCGCAATTTCGGCGAAGGGCCGGGTTTTTCCGGGAACACCAGGTAATACGCCAACCCCGTCTTCACCTTCAATTCAAACGGCATGACCAGCCGCCCGGCGCTCAGGTCATCGCCAATCAATGACCAATCCCCGATCGCCACGCCAGTCCCCTGGGACGCCATCGACATCGCCAGGTCCAGGGTTTCGAAATGCTGGCCCTTGCTGACATTGCTCAAGCGAATCTCCGCGCTGGCCAGCCAGGCTTTCCAGTCGCGTTCGTCGCGGGTCGGGTGCAACAGCATGTGCTGTTCCAGATCTTCCGGCGCCTGCAACGGCACCGGCCCTTCGAGGTACGGCCGGGAGCAGACCGGCGTCAGTTGCTCATCGAACAGCCGATGGGACGCCAGTGATGTCTCCGGCGGTACGCCATAGATCACCGCCGCATCGAACTGCTCGCGATGAAAATCCACGCCGTGTTTCACCGTGGTGGTCAATTCCACAGGCACGTCCGGGCGCTCCCTTTGCCATTGCACCAGGCGCGGCAGCAGCCAGCGCATCACGCACGTCGGGGCCTTGAGTTGCAGGGTTTCGCGCTTCTCGCCGATCTGCTCCACCGCCTCGTCGATCAAGCCGAAAATCTGCTGCACCCGTGGCAGCCATTCGCGTCCTTCAGCGGTCAGGCTCAAGCCCCGCGCCTGGCGGATAAACAATTCATAACCCAGATGTTCTTCCAGCCCGGCGATCTGCCGGCTCACCGCGCCTTGGGTGATGTACAGCTGTTCGGCGGCCCGGGTGAAGTTGCAGCACTGCGCGGTAATCAGAAAAGTGTGCAGCGCCGGCAGGGGAGGCAATCGTTTCATTTGGATCCAAGGTATGACGTGAGGACATGGCTAGTATGACTTTTTATCCATTGTTGCGGCTACGTGTCGCCCGTTCCAATGAGGCCATCCCTGGACCTGCCCACGCATCATAAACACAGCGCAGGCCCGGCGTCTCAAACGAACAAAAAGGGCAAAGACATGGCGACGTGCGGCGAAGTATTGGTCAAGTTACTCGAAGATTACGGGGTCGAGCAGGTGTTCGGCATTCCCGGGGTTCATACCGTGGAGCTGTATCGCGGGCTGGCCCGTTCGAGCATCAACCACGTCACGCCGCGTCACGAACAGGGCGCCGGTTTCATGGCCGACGGTTATGCGCGCACCAGCGGTAAACCGGGTGTGTGCTTCATCATCACCGGCCCAGGCATGACCAACATCACCACCGCCATGGGCCAGGCCTACGCCGATTCGATCCCGATGCTGGTGATCTCCAGCGTGCAATCGCGCAGCCAGTTGGGCGGCGGTCGCGGCAAGCTCCACGAGCTGCCGAACCAGAGCGCATTGGTCGGCGGCGTGGCGGCGTTCTCCCACACCTTGATGTCGGCGGCGGAATTGCCGGGCGTGCTGGCCCGTGCGTTTGCACTGTTCCAGGCCGGCCGTCCGCGCCCTGTGCACATCGAAATTCCGTTGGATGTGCTGGTTGAAGAGGCAGACGACTTGCTCGCCAGCCTCCCGGTGAACATCGACCGCGCCGGTGCCTCGCCAAGCGCCATCAGCCGCATGACCGCGCTGCTGGCCGGCGCCAAGCGTCCACTGATTCTTGCCGGTGGCGGCGCCATCGATGCAGCCGCCGAGCTGACCGAGTTGGCCGAACTGCTGGACGCGCCAGTGGCCCTGACCATCAATGCCAAAGGCATGCTCGAATCCAATCACCCGTTGTTGATCGGTTCGACCCAGAGCCTGGTTGCGACCCGTGCCCTGGTGGCCGAAGCCGACGTGGTGCTGGCCATCGGCACCGAACTGGCCGAGACCGATTACGACGTCACGTTTGCCGGCGGTTTCGAGATTCCCGGCGTGCTGCTGCGCGTGGACATCGACCCGGACCAGACCGTGCGCAATTACCCGCCGAAAGTTGCCCTGGTGGCGGACTCGCGCAACGCCGCGCAAGCCTTGCTCGGCGAGCTGTCCAAACACTCGCTGGCCGAGCGTCGCAACGATTGGGGCCAGGTCCGCGCTGCCCGTCTGCGCGAAGACCTCGCTGCCACTTGGGACGCCCCGACCCTGGCCCAGACCCGTTTCCTCGAAACCGTCCTGCATGAACTGCCAGACGCAGTGTTCGTCGGCGATTCGACCCAACCGGTGTACACCGGCAACCTGACCTTCAACCCGGAACGTCCGCGTCGCTGGTTCAACTCGTCCACCGGTTACGGCACCCTCGGTTACGCCTTGCCGGCGGCGATTGGCGCCTGGCTCGGGGGCAGCGTTGAAAGCGGCACGCGTCCTCCGGTTGTTTGTTTGATCGGCGACGGCGGCCTGCAATTCACCCTGCCGGAACTGGCCAGCGCGGTTGAAGCACGCACGCCGGTGATCGTCCTGCTGTGGAATAACCAGGGCTACGAAGAGATCAAGAAATACATGGTCAACCGCGCCATCGAGCCGGTGGGCGTAGACATCTACACCCCGGACTTCATCGGCGTGGCCAAGGCGCTGGGCTGTGCGGCTGAAGCGGTCAACGGTGTTGAACAACTGCGCAGCGCACTGCGCGCCGCCGCTGATCGCCAAGGTCCGACCCTGATTGAAATCGATCAGACCCAGTGGATGAAGGCGGTGTCGAAATGAGCTTCCCTACCACTCTTGATGGTCTGTACATCAACGGCCAATGGTCGGCCGGCAACGAACATCTGCGCGTGATCAACCCGGCCACCGAAGCCCTGTTGACCACCGTGAATGGCGGCGATGAAAAAGCCGTCGATCAAGCCGTCACTGCCGCCACAAAAGCGTTCGGCGACTGGTCGAAAACCACCGGCACTGAGCGCGGCGCGATCCTGCGCAGAATCGCCGCTGGGGTGCAGGCCGGACGCGACCACTTGATGACGTTGCAGTCGAGCAACAACGGCAAGCCGCTGTTCGAAGCCGCCATCGACGTCGATGACGTGATCGCCACGTTCGAGTATTACGCCGGCCTGGCCGAAGGCCTCGATGCCAAACAAGACAGCAACGTCGAGCTGCCCACTGACGATTTCAGCGCCCGTGTGCGCCGTGAACCGTGCGGCGTGGTCGGCCTGATCGTGCCGTGGAATTTCCCGATGGTCACCACCGCCTGGAAACTGGCCCCGGCATTGGCCGCCGGTTGCTGCGTGGTGCTCAAGCCGTCCGAAGTCACGCCGCTGCCCGAGCTGGAACTGGCGGCGATCATCGCTGAGTCCGGCTTGCCGGATGGCGTGTTCAACCTGGTTTGCGGCACGGGCCTGGCCGTCGGCGCGCCGCTGTCGGCCGACCCGCGTATCGCCAAAATCTCCTTCACCGGCAGCAACGCGGTCGGTGTTCAAGTCATGCAACGTGCCGCAGAAACCGTGAAGGGCGTGAGCCTGGAACTGGGCGGCAAATCCTCGCTGCTGGTGCTCGCCGATGCTGACATTGAGCTGGCGGTGGAAGTGGCCTGTGGCGGCGGTTTCTTCAACGCCGGGCAAATGTGCTCCGCCACCAGCCGCGTGCTGGTCGCTGACGAATTGGCGGATGAGTTCCTCATCCGGTTGAAGGCCCGCGCCGAAGCCATTCGCGTCGCCGACCCGTTCGACCCGAACGTGGAAATGGGCGCGCTGGTCAATCAGGCGCAATACCAGCGTGTGCTCGGTCACATTGATCGTGGTCTGAGTGCCGGCGCCAAGCTGATGTGCGGCGGCAACCGTCCCGCAGACCTGTCCCGCGGTTATTTTTTACAGCCGACGATTTTCACCGAAGTGCCCCTCGACAGTGCGTTGTGGTGTGAAGAGATTTTCGGGCCAGTGATCTGCGTGCGCAGTTTCGCCTCTGAAGCCGAAGCGATTGCCTTGGCCAACGACAGCCAGTTTGGCCTGGTGGCCAGCGTGGTCACTCGCGACAACGAAGCCGCGGATCGCGTCGCAAACGCCTTGCAGGCGGGGCTGGTGTGGATCAACGCACCGCAAGTGATCTTCCCGCAGACCGCCTGGGGTGGTTACAAACAGAGCAGCATCGGCCGCGAATTGGGGCCGTGGGGTTTGCAGGCTTTCCAGGAAATTAAACACGTGATTCGCGCCGTCTGAAGGCACGAAAAAGGTGAGGGCATGCCTCGTATCGAGGCATGCGCTGGTGTCATGGCTTCGATGAGTTTTTATCGATAGTCAGGTGTTTTGCACGACCTCAGGATGAACTCACTGGTTCAGCCAAGCCCCCGAAAATACGAGGGATAACGCTGATCCGGCCGCGCGGATGCAACAGTTTCGACCTGCCTTATACCTACAAAAACAAAGGGAGTCCGTAATGGGCGAGCATGATCTAAACAGACGTCAATTCATCAAAACCGTGGGCGTGGCGTCCGTAGCCGCGGCGGCCATGAGTTTGCCCTTCGTCAAGGCCAATGCCAGCGACACGCGGTTCCAGGGCAAGACCCTGCGCCTGCTGACCTGGTCTGATGACACTGGCCTGGCTGCTCTGCGTAACATCGCAGCCACTTTCGAAGACAAGTACGGTTGCAAGGTCATCGCTGACCGCACCGGCAGCACCTCGGAAATGGTTGCCAAGCTCAAGGCCGGCGGTGATCGTCCGCAGTACGACATCATCACCCTGGCCGGCGTAGGCGCCGAAGGCCTGGCCGCGGCCAATCTGCTGGAAAAACCCGACCTCAACCGCATTCCCAACCTGGTCGACGTACCGGAGAAATACCGCACCGGCGCCAATGGTCACGGCATCGGTTACCTGCTGTGGTGCAACAGCCTCGTCTACAGCACCCGCACCATCAAGGAAGCACCGGACAGTTATGCCGCCCTGTGGGACGCCGAGCTGTCGCCGAACATCTTCCTGCCGCCGCCGAACTGGACCGAAGCGATGGACCTGATCATCATCGCCGCCAAACTGGCCGGTGGTGACGAGCACAACATCGAGCCGGGTTTCAAGAAACTCGCCGAGCTGAAAGACCGTGTGGTCACCCTGGGTGAAAACCCGAACCAGATCGCCGAACTGTTCCGCACCGGTTCCCTGGACATGGGCGGTCTGTACGCACCCGCGTTCTTCCCGAAACAGATCCGCGATCCGGCCTACGGCCTGGGCGCCACGTTCGGGATGAAGGAAGGTTTCTACACCGACCTGATGCTCTCGGTGATGCCGAAGAACCGTCCGGGCGATACCGACCTGACCTACGCCTTCATCAACCACTCTCTGGACCCGCTGGTGCAGGGCAAGATGGCCGAAGACATCTACAACGGCCCGGTCAACGCCAAGGCGATCATCTCCGCTGAAGCGCGCAAAAGCCCGTACATCCTCACGCCGGAGCAGATTGCCGAGAAGGCGATCATGCACGACAACGCCTTCCTGGCCACCGTGCATGACCAATGGATTCGTCGTTACACGGAAATCTTTTCTTCCTGATCGAGTGACGAACACAAGCCCTGAGAGCACCACAAATCAAAATGTGGGAGCGGGCTTGCTCGCGAATGCTGTGTGACATTCAACATTGATGTCGACTGACACGGCCTCTTCGCGAGCAAGCCCGCTCCCACAGGGTTCACGGTGGTTTCACGTCTTGTGTTTGTCAGCTGCTTTCCATTGACGAGACCTTTGCTATGGAACACCAACCTTTGACTCATCCGGTCGCCGCCGCTCCCGCGCGCGCCAACCGGGGTGTTTCGCCGACGGCGCGTGCGTGGTTTTTCCTCTCGCCGTCGATGCTGTTTCTGGGCGTGCTGATTGCCGCCAGCCTGCTGGTGCTGCGCATGAGCGTGGGCACCAAAGGCGCAGAGTGGACCGGGTTCAGCCTGGCCAGTTACGCCCAATTGCTCGAACCCTATTACCTCAAATCCTTGCTGCTGACCCTGCGCCTGGCCTTGATCAGCGCAGTGATCGCCGTCGTGCTGGCGATCCCGGTGGCCTACACCATGTCGCGGCTGACCTCGCCGTTCGTGCGACGGATCTTCCTCGCCGCGGTGCTGCTGCCCTTGCTGGTCAACCTGCTGCTGCAAAGCTACGGCTGGCTGGTGATTCTCGGCCCTGGTGGCATGCTCAATCAGGCGCTGATGGGCCTGGGCCTGATCAAGCGCCCGATCATGTTGCTCTACAACCAGAACGGCGTGTTGATGGGGCTGGTGCAAACCGCGTTCCCATTGGCCGTGCTGCCGATTGCCAGCGCCATGCGCGGCGTCGCCCGTACTTACGAAGAAGCCGCCGCCACCCTCGGCGCGAGTCGTTTCCAGGTGTTCCGCCAAGTGGTGCTGCCGATGAGCATGCCGGGGATCATCACCGGCGCGACATTGGTGTTCGCCTACAACGCCAGCAGCTTCGTCGTGCCTTTGCTGCTCGGCGGTCGGCGCGTGCCGATGCTTGCAGTGATGGTGCATGACCAGATCGCCCCGCTGATGAACTGGCCTGCCGCCTCCGCTGCCGGCGTAGTGTTGATTGTCACCACGCTGGCAATCATGACCTTGTCCGAATTCATCACAGGCCGTCGTCGGCGCATGCTGGAGGCTTCCCAATGAGCACGTTGACCAAGAAACGTTATGGGCTGCTGCCCGGCGAGACCGGCAAGTTTGCCGGCATCCTCTCAGGCTTCATCCTGCTGCTGGCGGTGTTGCCGATCCTGACCATGATTGTGATGTCGTTCAGTGGTGCCTCGAACCTCGACTTCCCGCCGAGCAGCTACAGCCTGCAATGGTACAAGGCCGCCTGGCACACTTTCGTGTCACCGGATTCCAGCGATGTGCTGAGCCTGGGCAAAGCCATGACCACCAGCCTGATGGTGGCGTGCCTGACCATGGTCTTCGCCACGATTGTGGCGGTACCGGCGGCTTACGCGCTGACCCGTTGTGAGTTCCGTGGCAAGGCCGTGGCGCTGCAACTGATGTCGCTGCCGCTGGTGTTTCCGATGGTGGTGTTGGGGCTGGCGTTGCTGCTGGTGTTCGACAGCCTGCCGTTCCAGATGACCACCTCGCGGCTGGTGATCGCCCACGTGATCCTGGCGTTGCCGTTCGTGGTGAAGAACTGCACGGCGGCGATGCTCTCCATCGGCAGCGAAGTCGAAGAGGCCGCACAAATGCTCGGCGCTTCCCCGCTGCGAGCGATTATCGATGTGGTGGTGCCGTTGATGAAGTCGGGGATTCTGGCGGGGATGCTGCTGGCGTTCATCGTCTCGTTCAACGAATTCACCGTGACCTATTTCCTCTACACCATCGACGTGATGACCGTGCCGATCTGGATGTACAGCCGCACCGTGTCTTCGCTCGACCCTACCGTTTTCTCGTTTGCCGTGCTGATCGTGCTGATCGTGCTGATCGACTTCGTCCTGATCTGGGCGCTGGAGAAGCTGGTCGGTGAAGGTGGCGTTTCGTTCTGATTCTTGAGGTGCAACATGACTGGTCTGATTCTGGAAAACGTCGAGAAACATTACGGCTCGGCCTGCGCGGTAAAGGATGTAAACCTGCATTTGCCGGAAGGCAAACTGGTGTGTTTCCTCGGCCCGTCGGGCTGCGGTAAAACCACCTTGCTGCGGATGATTGCCGGGCTTGAAACCCTGAGCGGCGGCGAGATTCGCCTGGACGGTGAAGACATCGGCCACACGCCTGCGCATCAGCGCAATTTCGGCATGGTGTTCCAGTCCCTGGCGCTGTTTCCGCACATGACGGTGGGGGAGAACATCGCCTATCCGCTGAAACTGCGCGGGGTCAGCAAGGCTGACCAGCAGGCGCGGGTGGTGGAGTTGCTGGAACTGATACAGCTGAGCGAGATGATTGATCGCCCTGTGGCGAAGCTGTCTGGCGGTCAACGCCAGCGCGTGGCGATTGCCCGGGCGATTGCCAACCACCCGAAAATCCTCCTGCTCGATGAGCCGCTGTCGGCGCTCGACGCCAAGCTGCGCGAGTCGATGCAAGTGGAAATCCGTCAGCTGCAACAGCGCCTGAACATCACCACGATCATGGTGACCCACGATCAGCGTGAAGCCATGACCATGGCCGATATCGTGGTGGTATTGGGTGAGCATCGGGTGCAACAAGTTGGCACGCCGATTGAAATCTACCGGCACCCGGCCAACGAATTTGTCGCGGACTTTATCGGCTCGGGCAACATCTTCCCGGCCACCGCGCTGGGTAACGGCAAGGTCGGCCTGCCGGGTGGTGATGCGCTGGAAGTGCCGATCTGCAGCAGCATTGTGGCCGGTGAGAAGGTGAAAATGCTGATTCGCCCTGAAGACCTGCAACTGTCGCATCCGCAGGCGACGGCGGGGAACCGGTTGCTCGGCACGGTGACGTTTGTGCGCGATATTGGCGCGACGATTGAAACGACGGTTGAGTGTTCCGGGGTGTCGTTTACCGCGCTGAGCACGCCGTGTCAGGGGTTTGGGCTGAGCATTGGCAACCCGGTGTCGGTGACTTTGCCGGCTGAGGCGTGCCGCGTACTCGGCGCCTGACATTAGAAACGGGCTGAATTCATTGGCCCCATCGCGGGCAAGCCCGCTCCCACAGGTTATGTGTACACCGCAATACCTGTGGGAGCGGGCTTGCCCGCGATGAGGCCATCAGCCACACAACAAACGCTGGATCAGACGGACAACCGCAACCGCGCCAAATCCCTCAACGGCGGCGCGCCAAACAACCGGCTGTACTCCCGGCTGAATTGCGAAGGGCTTTCATACCCCACCCGATACCCCGCCGCCGAAGCTTCCAACCCCTCGGACAGCATCAACCTCCGCGCTTCCTGCAAGCGCAGTTGCTTCTGATACTGCAGCGGGCTCATCGCCGTCATCGCCTTGAAACGGTGATGCAACGTCGACACGCTCAGGTTCACTTCCTTCGCCAGATCATCGATACGCAGCGGTTGCTCATAGTTGCCGTTCAGCCACTTGATCGCCTGACTGATGCGGTGGCTCTGGCTATTGGCAATCGCAATCTCATACAGCCGATGCCCCTGCTGACTGCGCAACAACCGATAAAGAATCTCCCGACGAATCAGCGGCGCGAGCATGGCGATGTCTTTCGGCGCATCCAGCAAACGCGCCAGACGCAACACCGCGTCGAGCATCGCTGTATCAATCCGTTCGACATACAGGCCGCGGCCGGTGGGGCGGGTCGGTACGCCCAAAGGGCCGGCGTCGGCAATCAGCGCGGTAATTTCGGCCGGATCAATATCCAGTCGCACCGCGAGGATCGGTTCTTCAGAGGTGACATTCACTACTCGTCCGCTCAGTGGCATCGAGACCGACACCACCAGGTAATTCAGCGGATCGTAATTGAAGTATTCATCGGCCAGCCTGACCTCTTTGCGGCCCTGGGCCATGATGCACAACGCCGGTTGCGCCAGCACCGGGGCAAAGTCATGAGACTTACCGTGACGCGACATGAACAGCGAGCCGACCGCAGTGGCATAAGTGCCATCGTCCGTTGTGTTGCGACGGATGATAGTGGCCAGTTCCGCGCGCTGTTTCTCCATGTCGGCATCCAGCGGGGCTTGAAAGTGATCGAACGACGACATGCCGGGCATCCTCGCGCAGGTGTTGGTAATGGGGCCAGCTTAAGTTTGTGCAAGACGCAGCGGTAGACACATCCTGCCTCAAGCTTGCCTGATTCTGCATCGAGTGGATCAGCGGTGCCTCTATCGCTGCTGCAACCCAGGGAAACTTGCTTGAAAGCCGTGTTTCGTTGATACGAACGCTTTTACAGGTTGTTACAGGTTTATCGAAACGCCGCGCAGGATTGTGCAAAAAGCCGGCAGGAATCGACTAACCGCGCTTCCCCCTGTGCGCTTAACCTTTGATCCTGTCGCAGCCCGTCCCCCGGCTGCCACTCGACTCCCTGGGAGGGTTGAACATGTCTACGCAGATCCCCGTCAGTCATATGGCTTTTGTTCGTGCCCGCGCCGGGCGTTCGGCAGAACTCGGGGCGCGCCTGAGCGCCTTGATCGAGCCGTCCCGCAGCGCGCCGGGTTGCCTGAGTTTTTCCCTGCAGCATTCGCAATGTGAACCAGAGTTGTGGCTGGTGTCCGGTTTCTGGACGCACCAGCAAGCGATGACGGCCTATTTCGGCACCCCGGCGATGGAGATTTTCGCCGAGCTGGTGCAGGAACTGGTGGTCAACAGCCTGGATTTTCATACCTTCAAGGACGTGTCGGCCGACCAGGCGCTGGGGCAGTCCCGGTCGTGGGTACACAAAATGGCGGGTTGAGGGTTTAATGGCTCCATTCTCAATCAGCCAGGATCCGCGACATGGCACGTAAAGCCTTTGATCATTTCGAAGCTGTTTCCGCTGTAGTACCGGGCGAGGGGGGTTACCACGCCGCGATCGCCGTCAAAGCCATCGGTGGCACCGGTGCGCCACGTTTTCACAAAGTACTTGAAGGGCAAATCTTCAAGACGGCCAACGAGGCTGATCTGGCCGCCGCAAAAGAGCTGACCCGCCTCAAAGACGTCAAAGAAGACGCCGACCTGCTCTGGTGATTACTTGACCGCCCCCGGGCGGAACATCTTGAACAAGGCCTCTGGCCCCAGCTGAAAGTAATCCGCTGGCCC
>NZ_LT607559.1:211931-232698 GCF_900095275.1 Pseudomonas sp. UMAB-40 | reverse complement strand
GCCGCGGCGGTGTCGTACACCCCGTCTTTCAACAGCCACTTGGCGATATGCACGGCGACCACTTCGCCCAGAATCAGCCAGCTCGGCACCACGTTCCCGTCCGCCCGCTGCAACTGAATGATCTGCGTGACCTTGCACTCGAAGGACACCGGGCTTTCGCCCACCCGTGGCACCTGAATGATTTTCGAGGCCACCGGGGTCAGGCCGGACAGTTCGAACTCGTTGACCTCGGGCGGGACCATGGCGCAGCTCTGGTTCATCTGCTCGGCCAGTGGCCGGGTGGCCAGGTTCCAGGCAAATTCGCCGGTCTGCTCGATGTTGTTCAGGCTGTCTTTACGGCCGACGCTGGAAAACCCAATGATCGGCGGAATGTAATTGAAGGCGTTGAAGAAGCTGTAAGGCGCCAGGTTCAAGCGGCCGTTAGCGTCCTGGGAGGAAATCCAGCCGATGGGGCGCGGGCCGACGATGGCGTTGAACGGGTCATGCGGCAGGCCGTGGCCGTTGGCGGGTTCGTAGAAGTGGATGTCGTCGGGCATGAAGGGATTCCTGGGCGGTGTGCGGATGGCGTTCATAGTGCAAGGACGAAACCATAATTTCCAGCGGACGCAATCTATGTAGGAGCCGGCTTGCTGGCGATGGAGTGTCAGCGACATGGGTATTGGCTGACACACCATCGCCAGCAAGCCGGCTCCTACAGATGATTGTTTTTATTCAATGAAAAGGGGCAGACCCGTGAAGGTCTGCCCCTGTTTTTATTGCGCGGGCGGACTCAGTCCGTCTCGATCCGCGAATGCTTGCGGGTGTCTTTCATGGTGATGTACACCAGCAGCGATACGGCAATACACGCCGTCACGTACCAATAGTAACCGGTTTCCATGCCGATGCTTTTGAACCAGAGCGCGATGTATTCAGCGGTGCCGCCGAAGATCGACACGGTCAGCGCATACGGCAGGCCGACGCCCAGCGCACGGATTTCGGTCGGGAACAGTTCGGCCTTCACCACCGCGTTGATCGAGGTGTAGCCGCTGACGATGATCAGCGCCGCCATGATCAGGAAGAACGCGCCCCACCAGGATTGAATGGTGTGCAAGGTGGTCAGGATCGGCACGGTGAACAGCGTCCCGAGCACACCGAAGGCAATCAGGATCGGACGACGACCGACCTTATCCGACAAGCCGCCGATGATCGGTTGCAGGCACATGAACAGGAACAGCGTGGCGGCGGAAATGGTGGTGGAGTCGGAGATGCTCATGCCGACCGTGTTCACCAGGTATTTCTGCATGTACGTGGTGTAGGTGTAGAACGCCAGGGTGCCGCCCATGGTCAGGCCGACCACGGTCATCAGTTCCTTGGGATGGCGCATCAAGGTGCGCATCGCGCTTTCCTTGGCCTTCACTTTCTTGGTGAACGACTCGGTTTCTTCCATGCCACGACGCAGGTACAACGCGACCACCGCACACAGCGCGCCGATGGCGAACGGGATGCGCCAGCCCCAGGCGTACAGCTCTTCGGTGGTCAGGACTTGTTGCAGCACGATCAACACCGCCAACGCGATGAGCTGACCGGAGATCAGGGTCACGTACTGGAAGCTGGAGTAGAAGCCGCGACGTTCCTTGGTCGCCATCTCGCTGAGGTACGTCGCCGAGGTGCCGTACTCGCCACCGACCGACAGGCCTTGCAGCAGGCGGGCGAAAATCAGCAGGATCGGTGCGCCGATGCCGATGGTTTCATAACCGGGGCTCAGGGCAATCAGCAGCGAGCCGAAACACATCAGATACACCGAGGCCATCAGTGCTTTCTTGCGACCGGCCTTGTCGGCGTACAGGCCCATCAGCCAGCCACCGATCGGGCGCATCAGGAAGCCCACGGCGAAAATCGCGGCGGTGTTCAGCAGTTGGGCGGTGGTGTCGCCTTTGGGGAAAAAGGACTTGGCGAAGTACAGGGAGAAGGCAGCGTAGACGTACCAGTCGTACCACTCGACCATGTTGCCGACAGAGCCGCTGAAGATCGACTTGATGCGACTGGCGGTGGTTCTTTCTTTGGCAGGCACGGCAGCCGACCCAAGGGGCAGGGCGTTGGAGTTATCCATTGAAGGATCCTTCGTTTAATTGTTTTTGTGGAGCGCGTTGAAACGCAGCCTGTGTGGGCTATAGCAGGAGGTGTGCCACATCAAGGAGGGCTGGTTTAGAGGGGTTGCGGGGAACTGGTGAGCGGAAATCCGCTTATGCCGGGTCAGGCGTGAGCGGAAAATTGCTTATCTGGGTTGTGGATTGCGTTGCCTGCACTGGCCCCTTCGCGAGCAAGCCTGCTCCCACAGTGACCGAGTTGAACGAAGATTTTGTGTACGACACCACACCCTGTGGGAGCGGGCTTGCCCGCGAAGGGGCCCGTTCAGGCACTACAAGAACATCTCCCGACTCAGGCCATGTCGCTGCATCTTTTCATTGAAGGTCCGGCGCGGCAGTTGCAGTTCTTCAAGCACCGCTTTCACGTCGCCCTTGTGCCGGGTCAACGCTGCGCGCAGGCAATGCGCTTCAAACGCTTCCGCCTGTGCCGCCAGCGACTGGCCGGGATCGATCCCGACCGGTTCCGGTTCACCCAACCCCAGCACCTGACGCTCGGCCACGTTCGCCAGTTCGCGCACATTGCCCGGCCAGTCGTGGCTCAACAGATGGCTCAACTGCGGGCCGCTCAACGGTGGAAATGTGCGGCCCAAACGCTCGGCGGCGTTCTGCGCAAACGTTTCGAACAACAATGGAATGTCTTCACGCCGCTCACGCAAGGGCGGCAGACGCAACTCAGCGACGTTCAACCGATAGGCCAAATCCTCGCGAAAACGACCGGCCCGCGCCTCATCCAGCAGATCGGGCTTGGTCGCGGCGATGATCCGCAAATCCACGCGAATGCTCTGATTCGACCCCAAGCGCTCAAGCTTCTGCTCCTGCAACACCCGCAGCAATTTCACTTGCTGGGCCAGTGGCATGCTTTCGATTTCATCGAGAAACAGCGTGCCGCCATCCGCGTATTCGAGTTTGCCAATACGCTTGCCCGAAGCGCCGGTAAACGCGCCGCTCTCATGGCCAAACAACTCAGCCTCGAACAACTGCTCGGGAATCGCCGCGCAATTGAGCGCCACGAACGGCTTGTCCGCGCGCGGCCCGAAGTCGTGCAGGCAGCGGGCGACCAACTCTTTGCCGCTGCCGGTTTCGCCACGGATCAAGACGTTGACCGGCAGCGCCGCCAGATCCAGTACCTGCCGGCGCAACGTCTGCAAACCGCGTGACACGCCCAGCAGCGTCGCGTCGAGTTTGGCGCGGTTGTCGGCCAGCTCATGCAAGGCGCGGTTTTCCAGCACCAGCCGGCGCTTGTCCAGCGCCCTGCGCAAACTGCTCAGCAGGGTTTCCGGGCTGAACGGTTTTTCGAGGAAGTCATAGGCGCCATCGCGCATCGCTTCGACCGCCATCGGTACATCGCCGTGGCCGGTCAGCAGAATCACCGGCAGATCGGCATCGCGGCGCTGAACCTCGGCCAGCAACTCCAGGCCGGTCATGCCGGGCATGCGCACGTCGCTGAGGATCACGCCCGGGAAGTGGCCTGGCAACTGCGCCAGGCACTCATCGGCGCGGCTGAACAGCTGCACCTCGAAACCCGACAGGCTCAGCCATTGCTCGACGGCGCTGCGAATGCTGCTTTCGTCGTCGACCACCATCACGGAATTCAGCATGGGCCGTGGGCCTCCAGATCGATGGGTAAAGTCACGGTGAACACGGCGCCGTTGGCGTGATTGTCGGCGCTCAGGCGCCCACCCGATTCGTGAACGATGGCAAACGATACCGCCAGGCCAAGACCCAGGCCATCGCCCACCGGTTTGGTGGTGAAGAACGGATCGAACACGTTCGGCAAGTGTTCTTCGGCGATGCCGCCTCCGTTGTCGGTGACGGTCAGGCGCCAGAGTTGCTCGTCGGCTTCGAGGCGGATTTCCAGGCGTTTGCAGGGTTTGTCCTGCATCGCATCCAGCGCATTGCGCAGCAGGTTGATCAACACCTGTTCCAGTCGGATCGCATCGCCACGCACCCACGCCGGGCGCGTCAGGTGCAGCACGGTGCTGACCTGCTCATCATGCAGACGCGCGTCGAGCAATTGCAGCGATTGGTCGACCACCGCCGCCAGATCCAGCCGTTCGCGCAAACCGCTGGGGCTTTTGCGGGCAAAGGTTTTCAGGTGGCCGGTGAGGGCGGCCATGCGCGTCAGCATGTCGTCCACCGGTTTCAACGCCTTGTAGGCGTCGTCGACCCGGCCGTGATCGAGCAACAGGCGCAAGGTCGCCAGCTGCATGCGCTGGGCGGTCAGCGGCTGATTGATTTCATGGGCGAGGGCGGCGGACATCTGGCCGAGGGCCGCGAGTTTGGCCGACTGCACCAGACCGTCCTGAGCGGTGCGCAGGTCGCGGGTGCGCTCTTCGACCAATTGTTCGAGCTCTTCACGGCTGCGCTGACGCATTTTCGCCAGGCGCCAGCGCTGATTGAGGAACAGCAACAGAAACACCAGCGCCAGCCACAGCCCGGCCGCTGCGAGCGCGGCGTTGCGGCTGTCTTCGAAGGCGACTTGCGGGCGGCGCAGCAGGTGCAAGGTCCAGCCTTCCGTGCTCAGCGGCAGCGATTCCCACAGGTAATTGGCCGTGCCGTCAGGCCCGACGACCCGCGCCAGATCGCTGTTGTCGTCAAAGCGCTGCAGCGATTGATAGTCCAGCGGGGTCAGCGGTTGTTTGTCGTATTGGCGGGTGACCTTGAGCTCGGCGTGATCGCTGTCACTCAAGGGTTTCAACAGGCGATAGCGCCAGCCTGGTTGATTGGCGATAAAGATAATGCCGCGTGCATCGCTGACCAGCAGCGTGTCGCTGCCCTGGCGCCATTCACGCTCCAGTTCCGGAAACTCGAGCTTCACCACCATCGCCCCGAGGAACTCGCCACTGTCGCTGGTCACCGCGCTGGACAGGAAATACCCCGGAATGCCGCTAGTCACCCCCACCGCATAAAAGCGCCCGGTGCCCTGGGTGCGGGTCTGGCTGAAGTAGGGGCGAAAGCCGTAGTTGTGGCCGACGTAACTGCTGGGCAAACGCCAATTGCTGGCGGCCACGGCGAGGCCGGTGCGGTCGAGCAGTTCCAGGGTCGAGGACTGCGCGGCGCCGTTGATTTTTTCCAGTTTGCGGTTCAACGCGTCCTGTTGTTCGGGCGTTACCTGGCCATTGAGCGCGCCGCGCAACTCCGGGTCCAGCGCCAGCACGGCGGGCAGGGCGCGGTAGCGATCAATCAGGGTGTGCAGGGAATTTGCGTAGAGCGCCAACTGCTGATTGGCCCGCGCGGCGTCTTCGACCAGCGCCTGGCGTTCGGCGTGACGCAGGGCAAAACCGGCTGCCAGTGCGGCACCGGCAACGATCAGCAAGGTGTACAGCGTCAGGCGTAACGTGCGCGAAGTCGGCAGCATGCTTTAGGAAACAGGAAGAGGTACGGGCGCGCACCATAGCATGCCGCCCGGTTTCCTGGCTTTTGCGACAGTGGCCGCTCATTAAGCGGCGACTCTGGACGGCTGATCGTGCAGTAGTTTCTGTGTATACCTGAGTTCATTGATGGCGCTGTCGGTCATCTGAGTCAGGCTCTCAACCGTATCGCCGGACGCCTTATGTAATTTGCTCGGAATGAAGCTGAATGTATTGATCGCAACGGTGCCGTTGGCTGCGAACATCGCTGCAACGTTGCTCATGCTTTCTTGCAATACGCCAATCAGACCATTGATGTTCGAGTCCAGCTTTGCAATCTTCTCGGGAGTCAGTTCCCCTGCTGCACCCATCACCTCATGAACGATCTCAGGTAAACCCAAGAGCAACGACAGTCCGCCACTCATTTCACTGGACATCGGCGTTCCCGCCACTTTCAGACCTACCGAAGCGGCCAGGCTCCCAGCTTCCTTGCCGCCTTTTAACAGACCTTTTTTGTTCATATCCATGACACCTTTCACGACGCCTTTGAGTTTGCCGCCGGCATACGGAACCAGGTCCATGGTCTTGTATTCACCTTTGGTGATGATTCGTTGAGGGTCCAGCTTTCCTGATTTCAATTTGACCGATGCACTCAGACCTGTTCGTTCCGAAGCCCAGTCGACACCGAAACTCACCGCTTTTTTTGCCGCTACTCCTGTTGCAAAACCTGCTGCAACGCCCACAGGACCTGCTGCTGCCCCCAACGCCGCCGTCCCGATACCTATCCCGAATCCAACACCATAGGAAATAATCTGTCCTGCAACATGTGTCCCCACTCTCACAGCGGCAGAGGAACCCCAAGCCGCTGCCGAACCGTGGTTGAGAATCTGTCGTTGTGCGTCCCTGGCTCTACGTGCCGAGAGTTTGACTATCTGGGTATGTTTGTAAGCTGCCTGATTCAGCGCAGATCGGGCTGCCCTCGCTTTTTGTGTCGCATGGCTTTTTGTTTTTCTGTCTGCCCGCTCCTCCGGTGTTTCTCGCATACGGCCATCGGAATCGGTAAAGGCAATCGGGTTGTTTTTCACCATCGCATACAGATTCAGCCCGTCCACATCGCCTTCCGGGTCGGGACAGATCCAGCGCCACAGCCACGGCGCGTAATATCGGGCGCTATAGTAGTAAAGTCCGCTGCGGTCCATTTCCTTGCCGGAATACCGAATGGTTTTGTAATCGGCTTCCACCTCTGAACGAGCCGCCCACCACGCTGTGCCGCCGAACGCGTAATAGAACTCAAGACTGATCAGGGCGCCATGGCGATCGAGTTCCAGTGAGCAGGAGCCCAGATGGTCGTCGAGGCTGTAGCGCAGTTGATCAGGTTCCAGATCACCGGGCTCCCCACTGGCCCAGTGCAAGCATCGAACGTGGCCAAAGGCGAGCGCCAGAGTAACGACGTGCAACACCCGGCCGTCGTCTCGGGTGTGAATCTCCAGCCCCGGCAGGTAAAGGACTTCCCGGCTGTGAGTCATTGACCGAGTGTGGGTGACGTGGCGTTTGCAGACCCGTTCACCCTGGCTGTAGAGGTAGCTTTCCGTATCGTCCGCCAGGCCATTGCTGTGGGTGAGCAGGGTCACTTTTTCCAGTTGATCTCTGGCGTTCCAGATCAGAGGTTGTGCGCCGTCTTGCAGATATGACTGGTTGCCATGCGGGTCAAACAGCGCCTTGAAATCCGGCTCCGGATCGCCTGTTTTCCAGCGTACGCCACGGTTGCTCTCTGGGTCGATGCGCATGTGCTGGGTGAAACTGTGTCCCTCACGCTGATGGCACAGTTTGATCAGATTGTTGCCCTTGTCGTAGGTGAAGTCTTCAACGTAGCCAAAGCGGCGACCGGGGTCGACGGGCACGATCAACTCCGGCAAACCGGATTCCAGATTGGGGACTTGGGCTTCGAAACCGCGGGCGCTGATCACTCGGTACAGCGAGTCATAGGTAAACTCCCGGTGGCTGTCCACACGCTGGTTGGCGAAGTACACCGTGGCCAGGGTGTGATCTTCGATACGCAGGATGTTGTCCATCCGGTCGTAGAAGTAGTGGAGATTTTGCTGCAAGGCTTCGTCGGGTTTACCGGACGTGAGCGTGGTGAGGCGCCCGTCGGCCGGGCAGTAAGTCCATCGGCTGATCACGCCATTACCGGCTATTTGCGTCATGGTCTGGCCGGCGGCGTTGTACTGCGCATCCTGCAGGACGTATTGCGATTCGCCGTCGCTGAGTTGCAGAACAACCTGCCTGAGCTGCCCGGCGATGTCGTAGTGCAAGCGCTGCTGATGGCCTCCCGAGTCGGTCTGAATCAGTAAGTCGCCCTGAGGGCCATAGGTACGACTGCTGCTGAAGGTGCCGGCCCCGGCAATCGTTCTGATTTCGCTCAGCGACGATCCGTGGAGGCTGAAACTTCTCGATTCGAGTGAACCTGATTGATCGACCAGCTTGATCATCTGGCCACGCAAGTTGAAGGTTGGGTCGGCCAATGAGTCGGCATAGCTGAAGGTTTCGACATTCTGTTGGTCGTTTTCATCGACGGCAACGGCGCGTAATAGAGCATCGTACCGGGTACGCCAATGATTGCCGCGCGAGTCCCAGCGTTGAAGTTCTTCTCCCGCCGGCCCCGGCAAGATCAAGCGCTTGCCGGCGTCCACGCTGTTGATTCGGATGGCTTCGCCAGAGAGGCGATAGACGTTGCTCAAGGAAGGGATGGAGAGCCGCGAATCCCATTGTTCGATCAGCTGCCCAGCGAGGTTATGAATACCCCGTGAGATGAGTGATTGCGCGGTGTCACCGGCGTTCTTGCGCAGATAGGCCACCTGTCGAATCGGCAGGCCTCTAGCGTCCGAGGCCAAGAGATTGGGTGTGCCCTTATGGATAGCCGAGTTCACAGGCTGCGACTCCCGATCCCAATGGCTGGGGGCGAGGCGCAATGAATTGTTTGCTCCTCAGGCAGGTGCATGTTTGCGTTTCGCTGTGCGTGCTTGCCTTGACAAGAATTGGTTGTCAGTCGTCCCCATTTCCTTGTATCGCGCCATACCCAATTTGCTTCGGCGAATAAGATCCTGTGTCTGGTGGTGAGCTCGTTGCACATCGACGCGGTGTATGGCTTCAGGGGCGGAGCCACTGACATTGAGGGTCGTACGCTGCGGGTAGATAGTATCGACGCCCGCCGCGTCAAACGCTTTTTCGAATTCAGCGAAGCGTTCATTGTCGACGCCTTCCCACTCCTCCAGCATCCGCTCTATTTTGTTGATCTTGACGGGGTCCAGTCGGTTTTTGATGTCTTCAGCCTCCTGAACCCTGGACCCCATGGCGAGCATTGCGCCGACCCCGGGTACCACCGAGCCGACGACATTGTTCAGGGCAATGCTTATTCCGGTTCCCAGCCAGTCATACGAATCATCGGGCACATGGACGCCGACTTGACGATCAATTTCCTTGATGGACATCGTTGATGTCTGCGGTATGAGAGGCCTGATCAGACCGGAGGTCGGGAAAATAGCCCCACCCGCTGAGCCCGCCAGTTCACCGCCCAGATTGCCACCGGTCAGACCTTCTGAAAAAGGCGGTTTGCTTTGCTTGGTGAGGAATGCAATGTGTGGTTTATCCGGCAACACGATGCCGACCTCTCCAGCCCCGTAATACCCGCCTGCAAAGCCGATGGCTGCATTTATCGACTCCCCGGCCAGGTTTTTCAGCAGGTCTTTCTCGATGTTGGTTTCATTAATGATGTTGTCGATTTGCTCGAGCGTTTGAGAGGCGTAATTGCCCAGGACAGAAATAAAACTTGAGTAATTGCGAATGACCGCTTCGCCGCTCGCCTCTCCATTGTCATCGAGATAGCGCAACGGATTGTTCCTCACAAATCTGTAGAGATTCAGCCCGTCCACATCCCATTTCATGTCAGGGCTCACCCAACGCTGCAACCACGGTGCGTAGTAACGTGCGCCGTAGTAACAAAGCCCGCATTCATCCATTTCCTTGCCCGAGTAACGGAGGGTCTTGTAGCCGACCTCCAGCACGGAGGTCGCCGTCAGCCAGGCGGTGCCGCCGAACGGGTAATAACCTTCGTGGCTGATCAGCCGGGCGTTCTGGTCCAGCTCCATGAGGCAGGAACCCAGTTCGTCGTCGAGGCTGTAGCGCAGCTGATTTTGTTCGATTCCGTCGGGTTTGTTGCTGACCCAATGCAGGCAACGCACGCTGCCCCGGCCCCCCGGCAGGGTGATGACGTGCAGTTCTTCGCCGTTGTCGCGGGTGCGTATTTCCAGCCCCGGCAAGTACAGCACTTGATGAAAATGGCTGAGGGTCGGGGTGTGCCATTCATGGCGCTTGAACACCCGTTCGCCCTGGCTGTAGCGAAAGACTTCGTCATCGTGGCGGCCGTCGTCACGTTCAACCAACGTCGCCCGGGCCAGTTGATCGCGGCTGTTCCAGTCCAGAGGACGGCCCGGCGCCGAGTCCAGGAGGTTGCCATGGCGGTCGAACAAGGTATCGAACACCGGCACGGGATCACCTTGTTTCCAGCGCACCCCACGGTTGCTGGTCGGGTCAATGAACATCTCGTGGGTGTAGTTGCCCACCGCACGCTCATGGACCAACTTGATCAGGTTGTTGCCTTCGTCGTACTCGTAGTGCTGGGTGTAGTTGAGGTGGTTCGCGGGATCGGTCGGCGAAGGGCGGCCGGGCAGGCCGGTGCTCGGGGCGGCGTCATGGCCGGTGGCGCAGATCAGTCGGTACAGCGCGTCGTAGGTGAATTCACGGTGGCCATCGATGAGTTGATTGGCGAAGTACATCGGTTTGAACGTCAGATCGTCGATGCGCAGCACGTTGCCGACCCGGTCATACTCGTACTGAAAATGCTGGAGCAGGCCTTGCCCGGGTACACCTGCCTTCAACAGGGTGAGACGGCCATCGGCGTCATCGTATGCCCAGGTGCTGAGGACCTTGTTACCGGCCTGCTGCTCGATGATCTGGCCGGCGGCGTTGTAGCGCGCGTCTTCCAGCACGGCCTTCCAGGCTTCGGCGGGGGCGAGCCGCAGCTGAACCTGTTGCAGCTGCCCGGCGCGGTCGTAAACCATCCGTTGCTGATGATCGCCGGCATCGGTTTGGGTCAGCAGCGTGCCGAGCGGGCTGTAGGTCCGGCTGCCTGGGAAGGTGCCGGCACCGGTGATCGTCCGGCTGTCGTGCAGCGCTTGGCCGTGCAGGCTGAAGCTGAGCCATTCCAGTGTGCCCGAGGGATCGACCTGCCTGACCCACTGGCCACACAGGTTGAAGGTTTTATCGGCGGTGGCATCGGCATAGCTGAAGGTTTCGACATTCGGCTGGTTGTTTTCATCGATGGCAATGGGGCGCAACTGATCGTCGTACACGGTGCGCCAATGGCTGCCGTGTGCGTCCCAACGCTGGAGGGTTTCCCCGGCCAGCCCCGGCAGGCTGATCCGCCAGCCGGCGTCGACACTGTCGACCTTGAGCAATTGCCCGGACAGGCCATGGACCTTGGCCAGATTAGGCTTAAGCGTATCGGCCAGGCGCGGGTCCCGTTGCTCCACCAGGCTCCCGAAAACGTCATGGCGTTGCCGGGTGATCAGCGGTTCAAGCGCGTCACCGGGCCCCTTGCGCAGGTAGGCGATATGACGCGCTGCCAACCCACGCGGATCATTTGACGCTATTGCGGCGGTGTTCCAGTGAGCGCTGGTGCTCATTGCATATCTGCCTTGCTCGCTTTCGAAGCCGGCTCACTGTAGGTGTCATTAAAGTCCAGGTCGGTTTTGTACCAGGGGTGGAGGAGGGTGTACGCGACGTCGCCCTTGGCGTTGATGATCTTGGTCAGGCGACCCAGCACATCGTAGAAACTTTTGTCGTGATAGCCGAACGTCTTGAAGCAATCGTCATCGATGTAGCCGTAGGCATTGGCGAAATAGGGGCGGTAGGTTCGTACCGGCAGTCCCTTGTTGTTGTATTCCACCCGTGCGCTGATACGCCAGCGCGGGTCGGCGTGCGCCACTTTGGGCTTGCCGTCTTCGATCACCAGTTGGCCGTTTTCCACAACATAGGCATCACCGGGTTCGACCCGTTGCTGGGTTTGCAGGGGGCGTCCGAAACCGTCGACCAACGACAGAATGATCTGGAAGTTCGCGGGTTGGTCATCATCCGGGTACCGGTCAGCGGAAATGACGACGCTGTGCACCGGAATGCGCGGGACGCTGAGCAGCAAGTCCCACAGCGCTTGCTCGGCCGGCGTCCGGGTCTTGAGCCTGGCCAGGCGAAGTCGGGCACTGGCGCGGATGTGCAGGCTTGGCAACACGTAACCTTGTGCGATCCAGTCAGCCAGCCAGTCAGGTGTCTGCCTGACGGAGTTGTTGAGCTGACCCATCCAGCTGAGCAGGTCCTTGCGAAAGGTACTGGCGGCTTTTTGTAGCGCGCTCTCGGGGAATTCGATTGCCGTGCCCGGGCGGGTGTCGCCGGGCCGGTCGTAGTCGGCGATGGCGTTGAAGCCGGCGCGCTCACCGTTTTCTGTTCCATGAAAGGTGACAGTGTGTGGACCGGACGGATCGTTAAGGACTTCTTCAACGTTGTCGTTGGCATCGATGGTGCGCAGCGTTGTCAACGCGTGATAGTCATGCTCGGCGAGTGTGGTGCAGCCATCCGGCAGCTCGAAGCGTTTGATCAGCAGGCAGTAACTGTCGTATTGAACCTTGGTGATGCCGTGGCTTAGCGTTTCGTTGAGCGCCTCGACCTTGTAGAAGTGATTGAGGTCTGCGTACTGGGCAAAATTGTAGAGGGCAGACCAAAGATTTCTCAGTTGGTCCTCTTCTTCGTCCGCCGCGGTGTCCGTACCCAGAAGCAGCTTCATGCACAGATAACCGATTTTCGTCAGTTCTTCCCGGATATCAATCGGCGGATCCACATCACCGTAGACCTCCAGCGCCGCCTTGTTCAGTTGTGCGATTTCCATCGGCCCCGTCAGGGCTTCGAATTCGGCCGTGCCGTCCGGCAATGTTTCGTTAGCCGTCGTGACGTAGCGTTGCACCGATTGCGCTGTCAATTGCCGCCGAGTCGCCCATTCGGAGGATGCGAACAGCTCGAGGAACTGTCCATAAGAAATCTCCTTGGGATCAAGCCCCCCAACAGCTGGCTTCTTGGGCAAGACCAGGGCATTACCCCGTTGCCGATAGGGCAGGCCGAGCCTCCAGCCTTGCGGATCGACCAGGTGAATAAACTCGGCGCGGGTTTCGCTCAAGTAGTAGGACGTCTGCGCCGGATCATGGGCATCAATCCACCATTGCCTTTCATCGACATCGGCAAACGGTGGCTCGTTTTCCTCGGTCAGGCGCCGGGCATAGCTGACAGTGATGCTATGGGTTGTCAGCCCGAACACGTCCCGGCTCAAGTTGATGACATGGCGGCACAGCGGGTCTTCGACGAAACGCTCAGAGTGGTAGCTGATTTCTTCCAGCAGCGAGGTCATCAACACCCTGTCGGGGTAGTGATCACCACGCTCACGCACCTCACGGACGATGTATCGATTCTGGACAACCAGGAAGGGCGCTGCCGGGGACTGGTCCGCCGCTGCATAGGTTTCCACTCTGAGCATAACGCCCGAGAGGCTGCGGGCGATTTCGTGAACGGTGGCTTCGTCCTCGGGCGTAATGAGTTCTTCGTACTCATCGTTCGGGTGGAATCGACAAAACAGCGTGTCTTTCAGCGGCTGTGCCTCAGCATCGCGATTGAAATAGTCATTGCGAGACAAATCGATCTGCCTGCCGGTGTGAAACCACGTGCGGACCAAAGCAGGGGCGGTGAAGCTTTCGTCTTCGTCCGAGCCGGTTTCGCTGTCGGTCTGGTCCAGCCGCCCGAAGCCACGGAATTCTCGGTCCTGATGGTCATACCAAGCCTCGAAATAGTTGAAGAACTGATTCAGGCAATTACCGGTGATTTCATCGCGCTGGGTTTGTTGACTGACAACTTGCACAGCAAAAGGCAGGTAACACACGGGATGACGCTTGAGCTTGAGAAACCGCTGTTTTTCGTCCAGCCAGAACTGCACGGAACTTCGATGCACCACCTGAGTGCTGCACCCCATGTTGTTGTTGCTGGCGATCATCAAGTACGGCTTGGCGCTGACAAAGTCATAGCGCCAGTGTTGGGGCTTCATGTGCGGCACGGTCAGGATCAGGCTGGCACAGCCGAGACCTTGCAGGTCGGCGAAGGTGACCTGACACAGGTTGTCGTAACGCACGCCTTCGGGCCAGGGGACCGTAATGGGCGTTTGTGCAAAACCATTGCCGCCGTGGTTGAGGTAAATGTCAAAGCCATCGAAGTTCAGATAGATGAGCGCGGGGGAGCCGGACCCGTTCAGATCGGCAATTCGCACCCGCGCGGCATCGAACTTCGCGTACTCGAAAGTCGGGCCGCTGATGACAAAACCGGTACCGAATTGTCCGTGCCCCAGGTTTGGCCAGCATTTGATTTCGTTGTGCCGAATGCGGCACAACTCGGTCATGTCGCTGCCCAGCAGATTGCCCAACAGCACCAGTTCGCTGCGTGAGTTGCTGAAGAGGGGCAAACGGTCGGGCTCATGCAGGGCTTTTTCGCCCCTGGCAAAGCCTTCTTCTCGCTGATTGGCGTAGAAGCGCACCGCGTTAGGGCCGATCAGCGCCAGCGAGCTGAGCCCGTCGCCCGTCAAATCGCACAACTGCGAAAGGGTGTTGAAAAACTCTAGCGGGAAGGCCGAAAACGGGATGAAGGTTGACCAGGTCCGATCCGGGTTCAACGTATAGAAACCACTCATGCCGGGCTGGGCGACAATCCAGTCCAGGCGCCCGTCGCCGGTCATGTCCATGAGGGCTTGATGCGCAGGTTTATTGCGGTCGGCCACCGGGATTTTGCTCAGCGCTGTCCACGGGCCGTAGTGGATGTGGTCAGGGCCAGTGGGGGCACGCAAGGGCTCGCGGTAGTACCAGCATGGGTCATGACGACACAGAAAGCCCGGCAAGCCTTCGCCGAACAGGTCGACGCATTGATAGAGTCCGCCGTCTTCGATGCCCGGCATGTTTTCGAACGGGAAAAATGCACTCGGCTCTTTATTGAGTTCGAACGTCGCATAGTCGAACTCTACCGGTGGCATGTTTTCCACGAGGCCGTCGGCGTCATAGGCCTGATAGTGCGCCGCCGCGATCTGGCTGTAAGACCAGGGGGTTGTGTTGGCCGCGTACTCCAGCAATAAGCGCCGGACCAGCACAGGTTCGCCGCCCAATTCCGGAAAATTGTGAAACATCAGCACTTGCTGGCAGAGGCGCCGAGTGCCCACTTCAAAGCCCTGTCGATAGGACGAAAAGGGGTCGTTTCGAATCAGCCAGGGTCTGGGCGTCGGCGTGTCATAAACCGGTTGTTCAGTCAGGTCCCGGGTGCGTTCGCCGTAGTCGAACACCAAGTGGAAATGCCATTCAGGTGTTGGTGTTTGCGGCATGTCCCAGCCGAACAACTGGTCATACGCCGCAAAGTTGCCATACAGCACGCGATGCACGTAGCGTTGGGCCCGGTAGTCATGCGGGGCCGATTCATCTCCAGGGGCCTCGTCCTTCAGGTACTCGTAGCCGATATGCTCGCCCCGGGCGTTCATGCTCTCCTGCAACAACCAGGCAACCACTCGCTTCGAATCCAGCGGGTCAGCCTTGCGCGCGCGCTCGACTTTGCCGAACAGGTGCAGGCTGCCGTCGGTCCCGTGCACCAGCCAGAACCCTTGCGGGTTTGAATCGGAGTACCAGAACTCGATTAAATCGAACGTGCTTTCGACCCGGGGCCGATATCGCAGCACAACGTGTCTACCGATTTGCAAACCACGGTATTCAGAGACTTCACGTTCCTCGATCTCACCGCTGGCGTTGCGCTCGGCCATCATCTGCTCGCCCAGAGGGCTGATGAACACATCATCGCCGGTATAGCGCGGCACACCTTTACTGGTTTGGCGGGTGATGGCGCTGAGGCCCGACTGCCAGCCGACGCCGAACGGTCCGTTAGACGACTGGCTGCTGTAACTCAACGAGAGCTGGGGATCGTAGCCGCGTCCCGGCGAAATCGGCAGCGACAGCGTGAAAGAAGCGGCTCCCGTCCAGCCGACTTTAGCCCAGTCATTGCCGATGCTGGCGATCGAAGTGCTCTTGGCAATCGCGGGTGCGACGATATTCAGGGAGGCTTGGTCTTCCATGGAGCTGATCCTGTTTTGGCCTGGCGCTCGCCCGTGGTAACGGTGTCGCGTGATGGATCAGACGCTAACAAGATGGACGTCGTGCGTAACCTGTCAGATCTGACAGGTCGAGAGGGTTTTTATAGATCGAATAGCTGTAAGTAGTGACGTTTTAATGCGGCTACGGTTATACACACGCAAAAAAAACGGCCGGGTCGTCGATTCAGACGAGCCGGCCGATTTGGCAAGGCGCAGCGCTTATTGCACTTCGACCGCCAGGCTTTCACTGATCTTTTTCTGCCAGATCGCAGGACCGGTGATGTGTACCGACTCACCCTTGCTATCCACTGCAACGGTCACCGGCATGTCTTTCACGTCGAACTCGTAGATCGCTTCCATGCCCAGTTCTGCAAACGCCACGACGCGGGATTTCTTGATGGCTTGCGCCACCAGATAAGCCGCGCCGCCCACTGCCATCAGGTAAACGGCTTTGTGGTCTTTGATCGCTTCGATCGCGGTCGGGCCGCGCTCGGATTTGCCGATCATGCCCAGCAGGCCGGTTTGCTCGAGGATCTGACGGGTGAACTTGTCCATGCGCGTGGCGGTGGTCGGACCGGCAGGGCCCACCACTTCTTCGCGCACCGGATCAACCGGGCCGACGTAGTAGATGAAGCGACCTTTAAGGTCTACCGGCAGGGTTTCACCCTTGTTCAGCATCTCGACCATGCGCTTGTGCGCGGCGTCGCGACCGGTGAGCATCTTGCCGTTGAGCAGGACGGTTTCGCCCGGCTTCCAGCTCTGCACGTCTTCCGGGGTCAGGGTGTCGAGGTTGACGCGACGGGCCGACGGGCCGGCTTCCCAGACGATTTCCGGGTAGGCGTCCAGCGGAGGTGCTTCCAGCGAGGCCGGGCCGGAACCGTCGAGCACGAAGTGTGCGTGACGGGTGGCGGCGCAGTTGGGGATCATGCACACCGGCAACGAAGCGGCGTGGGTCGGGTAATCCATGATCTTCACGTCGAGCACGGTGGTCAGGCCACCGAGGCCCTGGGCACCGATGCCCAGTTGGTTGACCTTCTCGAACAGCTCAAGGCGCATCTCTTCGATACGGTTGGACGGGCCGCGCTTTTTCAGCTCGTGAATGTCGATGGACTCCATCAACACTTCCTTGGCCATGACAGCGGCTTTCTCGGCGGTGCCGCCGATGCCGATGCCGAGCATGCCCGGTGGGCACCAGCCGGCACCCATGGTCGGAACGGTCTTCAAGACCCAGTCGACGATCGAGTCGGACGGGTTGAGCATGGCCATTTTCGACTTGTTCTCGGAACCGCCGCCCTTGGCTGCCACGTCCACTTCCACGGTGTTACCCGGAACGATGGAGTAGTGGATAACGGCCGGGGTGTTGTCCTTGGTGTTTTTACGAGCGCCCGCCGGGTCGGCGAGGATCGAGGCACGCAGGACGTTTTCCGGCAGGTTGTAAGCCTGGCGCACGCCCTGGTTGATCATGTCGTCCAGGCTCATGGTGGCGCCGTCCCAACGCACGTCCATGCCCACGCGGACGAAGACGGTGACGATGCCGGTGTCCTGGCAGATCGGGCGGTGGCCGGTGGCACACATGCGCGAGTTGATCAGGATTTGCGCCATCGAATCACGGGCCGCTGGCGATTCTTCGCGCAGGTAGGCTTCGTGCATCGCCTGGATGAAGTCAACGGGGTGGTAATAGGAAATGAACTGCAGGGCGTCGGCAACGCTCTGAATCAGGTCGTCTTGCTTGATCACGGTCATGAGTCGCGCTCCTCTAAAAGACGGGAACATTCAATAAGGTGCTTGCAGCTTGGGTGCATCGGTCGGTTGCAAGCACCTTTACAAGGCACGCCGGGGAAGCTGGCGCGACGCTAAAAAGGCGCGGCAGTATAACGCGCCTCGGTTCCAGGCACACCCGCCGGCAGTCAATCGTTGGTCTTATAACACCGCGATCCCTGTAGCCGCAGGCTTCGCCAGCGGCTACAGGGACCATGGCCAGCATCAGGATCCAGGTGAAAATCGGACATGCTTTTGACGCCAGTTTTCTGCCCCGAAAATTGAATGGTCATTTATCAGACACCCCACTAAAGTGGCATTCGGTCTGTAGAGTAGGACACTCGGTCAGCCTCCTTTCGCACGGTGAGTCAACGATTGACCCATAACGCCATCCAACGGCTTTTACTCAAACGCTTTGCCCTCGCAGCCGGCACCTACGCCCTGGCTTTGGTCTTGCTGTGGCTGGCGTTTTTCACCGGGCATTACGATGAATCGCTGACCAGCGTGGCCATCGGCAGTGCGCTGGTGGTGATCACTCAAGGGACGTTGTTTGCGTTGTTTTACAGCGGCTGCAACCTGCGCTTTTCCGACCCGAGCCTGACCGAAGCACAAGTGTTGATGGGCCTGGGGTGGCAGACGTGGCTGATCGCCAATCTGGATGAGGCACGCGGCGCGTTCCTGGTGTTCTACCTGTTGATCATGTTGTTCGGGCTGTTCCATCTTTCGCGCCGTGCGTTTGTGCGGTGCGCGCTGTTGGTGTTTTTCAGTTTCAGCGCGATCACCCTGTGGGAGGGCTACCACTTCCAGTTGCACGACCCGGCGCTGGCGGCGTTGCAGGTGTGCGTGCTGTTTATCGTCTTGGTGTGGCTGGAGCTCTATGCCCGTTACGTCCAGGCCTCGCGTCAACGTATGAGGCAACGACGGTTTGCCTTGCAGGCACACCAGGACACCCTGCGCGGGATGATGCGCCAGCTCGAAGACCTGGTCGCCACCGACGAACTCACCGGGCTGTTCAACCGCCGGCATTTCCTGCGCCTGGCCTCCCGCGAGCTGAATGCGATGGACGCTGGCGTGGTGCATGGCCTGGCGCTGATCGACCTCGACCACTTCAAACGTATCAATGATGTTCATGGCCACGCTGCTGGCGATCAGGTACTGCAAGCCTTTGCCGGCGTGGCCACCGCCTGCCTGCGCGAGGGGGATGTGCTGGCCCGTTATGGCGGCGAAGAGTTCGTGGTGCTGTTGCCCGACTGCAACGCCGAACGCCTGACCTCCTGTTGCGAACGGTTGCGTATCGCCTTCACCGATGTCGAACTGGTCGGACTCAACGTCGCCCACCTCAGCTTGTCCGCCGGCATGACCTTGCTGGAGCTGGGCGATGATCTCGACGATGCCTTGCAGCGCGCCGACCAGGCGCTTTACCGCGCCAAGCGTGACGGTCGCAATCGTTGCGCGGCGGCGTGGGAGAACGTCGATGCCTGAGTTGCGCGTCGGTGAGCGCCACTGGTCCGTGGCGCCGGGCAGCAATCTGCTCGATGCCCTGAACCAGAACGGCGTGGCCGTGCCCTACAGTTGTCGCGCCGGCAGTTGCCACGCGTGCCTGGTGCAATGCGTCCAAGGCTTGCCCAGTGACAGCCGTCCCGATGCGTTGAGTGTTGAACAGCGTCAGCAAGGTTGGCGCTTGGCGTGTCAGTGTCAGGTGGTCGAGGACTTGCAGGTGCATACCTTCGATCCACACGTCGACGGCCGCCCGGCGCAAGTCGCCGCTGTCGATTGGTTGAGCGCCAGTGTGTTGCGTTTGCGCCTGACAACCGAGCGACCGTTGCGCTACCGTGCCGGGCAGCATCTGGTGTTGTGGGCGGGTAACGTGGCACGGCCATACTCCTTGGCGAGCCTGCCGGAAGAAGACCGTTTTCTGGAATTTCACCTCGATTGTCGCCAGCCGGGTGAGTTCAGCAATGCGGCCCGCCAACTGAAAATCGGCGACCCGATCCGCCTCGGCGAATTGCGTGGCGGAGCGTTGCAATACGACCCCGACTGGAGCACTCGACCGCTGTGGCTGATGGCCGCCGGTACGGGATTGGGGCCGTTGTTCGGGGTGTTGCGCGAAGCGCTGCGTCAGGATCACCAAGGCGCCATCCGCGTCATTCACCTCGCCCATGACACCAGCGAGCATTACCTGGCCAAACCCCTGCAAGCCATGTGCGATGTGCGTGAAAACCTCAGCATCGAATGCTGGACCCCGGCCGAGTTGCCGCAGGCGTTGGCGCAACTGCGGCTTGTTTCCCGACAAACCCTGGCCTTAGTCTGCGGAGCCCCCGACAGTGTCGACGCCTTTGCCCGGCGTTTGTACCTGGCCGGATTGCCGCGCAACCAACTGCTGGCGGATGTCTTTGTTCCCCGTGGTTGAGCGCTGATCGTTTAACGACGCGAGACTCGCCATGACCGATGCCATCCAGCTTGAACGCGAACGCGGCCTGCTGACCCTGCGCCTGAACCGCCCCGACAAGAAAAACGCCCTGACCCGCGCCATGTACAGCCACTTGGCTGACGCGCTGAAACAGGCCGACACCGACCCCGAAATCAACGCCGTGCTGATCACCGGCAGCGCCGAGTGCTTCACTGCCGGCAACGACATTGCCGACTTCATCCAGCAACCGCCGAGCAACCTCGACAGCCCGGTGTTTCACTTCATGCTCAACTTGCTGGAATGCCGCAAACCGGTGATCGCCGCCGTGGCGGGCGCTGCGGTGGGGATCGGCACGACGATGTTGCTGCATTGCGATTTGGTGTATGTCAGTCGGGATGCGCGGTTGCGGATGCCGTTCGTGAACCTCGGGTTGTGCCCGGAGTTTGGTTCCAGCCTGATCCTGCCGCGACTGCTCGGCCACGCAAAAGCGGCGGAGTTGCTGCTGCTCGGCGAAGGGTTCAGCGGTGAACAGGCTGCGGCTTGGGGCATAGCGACCGAGGCGTTGGGCAGTGGCGAAGCGGCGTTGGCCAAGGCGCGGGAGATGGCGTTGCGGTTTGAGTCATTGCCGCCGGACGCGGTGCGGATCAGCAAGCAATTGATGAAGGCGCCGAATCGGGAACAGCTGCGCAAAGTTATCGAAGAGGAGGGCGCGTTGTTCACTCAGCGGCTGCGCTCACAAGAAGCGATGGCGGCGTTGTCAGCATTTATGCGCCGGCATTGATTCTTCAGTGACTGTGCGCTCTTCACGTCCTGATGCCCTGTTAATACTACGTAGTTCCCCCCCGGCTTGCCCGCGATG
>NZ_LT607559.1:82457-211875 GCF_900095275.1 Pseudomonas sp. UMAB-40 | reverse complement strand
CCCGCCATTCTCATGGCGGGCGGCTTACTTAAGGCAACAATCCTCGTGCAACAGCGCGATTGGTTTTATCGGCGTCTTCAGACTCTACTGAAAATACGATTTTGTTGTTGGTTATGACTGATGCTTTGTAGGAGATGATTTTCGCCTCCTTATAAGCAACCCAGCCAGCGCCGTTGCCATAGTCCTTGTCATGAACCCCGTTATAAAAGAAACGCGAAACCACGTAATGGGCATCTACGCGTTTATCTGAATCTAACAGTCCAGTAGTCAGGAAGCTTCCGTCGGGTAAGAAATCTGCATTGAACCAATATGAATTGGATGAATTAATGGTGGTGAATACAGGTTGTCCATTATTGAATTGAATATTGCTGGAGCCGTCTGCTTCTCTGCTGATTAATAAGCCAGAACCAGTGACGGCAGCGTTGCTATCAATTCTAATGCCGACACACAGGGTGCGGTTGTTAGGTTGTTTTACGATGTTATGAAGTGAGAAGTGCTGGCCTGGTTGCTCAGGCTGCAACAGCAGGAATCCTCCCTGCTGATAGCCCGTGTCCAGCCTGCCTTCGTTGGTATGTTTTACAAGAACAATGGCATCAGGAGTGTCTTGGTAACCAACCCTGACTTGGCCTCCACTAATGTAGTTGCCAGCATCATCAATACTTAGGTTGCTAAGCACCAGGAAGGGGTATTTTTCATGGCTGACACGGACAAAACCGACATCATTGAATGTTTGGTCGAGCGCCCCTCGGAGGGTAACGCGGATGATAAAGCTTTCAATGGCGTCGAAGGTACCGGTGTCATGCACCAGTAAAATGTAATTGTTCGTTATCAGCAAAGTATCCGGAATTGAAGAAGTGAGTTGACTCGGTTGTCGGAAATCAACGTGTGTGGAGTCAGTGAGCTTAAAACATTCTTGATTGTAAGCCGTTTTTTCAAGCAGGCTCTCACTGTCGTTCGGAGCGTGGAAAATGAATTTTCCGTTTTCTCCAAACTCATCATCAATTGTGCCGTTTGGAAGAAAGCAAACGACAGCCTTGTCCTTGACTAATTCGCCGCCTCCATAATGAAATAGGGTCCCGGATACCAGGATTCTTCCATCTGCAAAAGCAATTTGCTCGGCGCTAAAGCGTGAAATGTCAGATCCATGGAAATAGTCATAGAACCAACCATTTTTTCCAAAGCTAGTGTCGATAGAACCGTTTTCATCGAGGCGGATCAACGTGTGAAGGCTTCGGGATAATCTCGTAAATACGAGTCCCGCGATGTAAGTCTTGCCATCAGGTCCTTTGCGAATTACACGAGTAACATAGTCCGGATAATCGGGAGTTGGCGACTGAAGTTGGACTAAACCGTTATTGCCAAAACTCGGGTCGAATTCACCTGATCGTTTAGGCGGAAGTGGCTGTTCTGAGGTCATGGCTCTTTCCTTGGTGTGATGGACGAACTCTTTCATACTGGTATTAAGCTGTTCTGCGGAACGGAGCATAGCGTTGCTGTTATATGAGGCGCGGGAAGGCTGAATCGGACAACTGTCAGAGTTGACAGTTTTTTATATTTTTTTGAAATAACAAAATTCGATAAATGCGGGTTTGTACAAGCGGCTGCCGAAAAAGTTAGAGTATAAAAAAGGACCGGTCCTTCAAATGGGTCGGGCTTTTTTCGTTAAGCGAATCTACCCAATCACCCCGCAAGCGATGTAGGGTTTATCATTGATATCTCCTAGAAACAGTTATTTTCCGACCATGAAAAATGCCGGCGTTCGAACGGGATGTCGAATAGCGGATTCCCACTCTTTTCCAAATACTCCCGCGTCGGTAAGCCGCACTACGACAACAGGTGCCGGTGGTGTGCTTCCAATACTGCACAACCAGGGTTTCCACAATGGTGTAATCAAATTAGGGGTGGGCAATACTGGCAATGCCTGTGCCATTTAATCCGTTATCAAGACTGCTGTCAGAGTTAAGCCGAATAACTTTGTGTAAATTTTCCCGGCATCGCAGAGCGTGGGAACGATCACCATCAGCGGAGTCAGCGAAGGTTAAGCGTTGTAACGCAAAATTAATGCTTCCGGTCTTTGGGTGAAAGCTGATACCACTATTTTTCCGTCGTCCTGTAACGTCATGCCGGTAGCCTCTTGAGCACCTTCCCCTACGTGAGTACGTACCCAGCCTTTTCCGCCAAATGCGGGATCAAATCCTTTATCGTTAAACCGCGCCACAACAATATCGAATTCATATTTGGCTGACGCGGCTGCACCTACTACCACGATTTTTCCGTCCGTTTGAATGGCTCCGCCGGTCCATGCCGTTAAAGATTCTTCTATTGACGTGTACAAGGGCAATCCCCCGTTGAATCGGGTATCAGGCGTGCCATCGGGCTTAATGCTCATCAGCATGGCTCTCATGTCTGTCTTTACGGTGTTACCAATTCCCAAAATACGGTTATCGGATTGTAGAGCCATCAGGGCAACACGTAGTCCGTCACCGTCACGTGGGGCTTGGAGGGCAAACCCACCGTCTCCAAATGACTTGTCAAGCTTACCTTCGTTGTCGAAGCGTACGAACATCGCGCAATGAGGTTTGTCTCTATCCCATACCGCACCGCACCCCAGGTACATGCCATCTGGCTGCACCATGATGTTCATCAGTTGCGTGTTTGTTAACAAATACTGGGGGTGGATTACAGTGATATAACCAATTTGGTTGAAGGTGAGGTCGAGTGATCCATTTTCGCAGAGTCGGACAATCAGACCCATTGATGGCCCGAAGCCAAATGCATAGTGTTTGGATATAAGTATTTTGCCATCGGGCAGGATTTCCACACCGTAGGGGCTGGAATTACTGTTGTCGTTGGACTGAGGCTCATCTGGGTAAACTGCATTGGCTGGTGGTTGCAGGTCAATATCATGAACGCAAGTGCCATCATCACCGAAGCTTCTATCCAGTGTCCCATTAGTTTCAAATCGAGCGAGGGCAGGTGCATTTAGAAACTCACTGCTGGAGGCGTAGCCATAAACCAGGATTTTTCCGTCGCTTAGAATGACCAAAGACGTTATGGTCGACTCATGCCCTTGGAAACTGCCTGTGATCACGCCATTGTTGCCGGCATCGCCAAACGTATTGTCAAAGGAACCGTCCGAGTTCAATCGACCCAGAAAGTAAAATTGTCCTTCGGGGGCACCGAAGTACATGCCTGCGAAATAGATTTTTCGATCAGGCCCGGCACCCACGCTGTGAATGCTTTCAATCCTGACGAGCAAAGCTCCTGGGATGTTAATCGAAACGATGCCTCCATCTCCGAACACTCCGTCAAGCGAGCCTGCCTCAGCGATATTTTGAATCCTCATTTCCCGAACTCCATTTTGTGGGGGAGGCCGGCTGCCGCAGATCGGAGGATGAGAGCGCGCGCCTCACTCCAAAATGGTGGCGATAGCTGGCCGAGGCCTGATTGGAGCGCGTCAATGCCCGGCTCGTCTACTGTCAGACTTGACAGTAGACGAGCCGGGATTCTTCGATCTGCCGTTGTTCAGACGAAAAAAAACCGCCATTCACATGGCGGTTTTTTGTTTTCAGCGGCCCGGTACTCAGACCATCTTGTCGCCAACGTGCAGGATTTTCATCCCGTTGGTGCCGCCTATGGTGTGGTAGCTGTCGCCCTTGGTCAGGATGACCCAGTCACCTTTCTCCACGACGCCGCGTTTGAGCAACTCGTCGATCGCGGCCTGGCTGACTTGCTCAGGCGGCAGCGATGCCGGGTCGAATGGCACGGTGTAGACGCCACGGAACATGGCCGCGCGGGCCTGGGTTTCGCGGTGTGGGGAGAACGCGTAGATCGGCACCGAGGAACGGATGCGCGACATGATCAACGGCGTGTAGCCACTTTCGGTCAGGGCGATGATCGCTTTCACGCCCGGGAAGTGGTTGGCGGTGTACATGGCGGCCAGGGCGATGCTCTGGTCGCAGCTTTCGAAGACCTTGCCGATGCGGTGGCTGGAGGTCTTGCTGGTCGGGTGCTTTTCAGCGCCGACGCAGATGCGTGCCATCGCTTGCACGGCTTCCAGCGGGTACAGACCGGCAGCACTTTCCGCTGAGAGCATCACGGCGTCTGTGTAGTCGAGCACGGCGTTGGCCACGTCGGACACTTCGGCGCGGGTCGGCATCGGGTTCTGGATCATCGACTCCATCATCTGGGTCGCCACGATCACAGCCTTGTTGTGGCGGCGTGCGTGCAGAATGATTTTCTTCTGGATGCCCACCAGCTCGGCGTCGCCGATTTCCACACCCAAATCACCACGGGCCACCATGACAGCGTCGGAAGCCTGGATCAGCGCATCGAGGGTTTCGTCATCGGCCACGGCTTCGGCGCGTTCGATCTTCGCCACCAGCCAGGCGGTGCCGCCGGCTTCGTCGCGCAGTTGACGGGCGTATTCCATGTCGGCGGCGTCACGCGGGAAGGACACCGCGAGGTAGTCGACTTCCATTTCGGCGGCGAGCTTGATGTCGGCCTTGTCTTTCTCGGTCAGGGCCGGAGCTGTCAGGCCACCGCCGCGACGGTTGATACCTTTATGGTCGGACAGCGGGCCGCCGATCAACACGGTGCAGTTCAGTTCGGTGGCGGTGGCGGTATCGACGCGCATCACCACACGGCCGTCGTCGAGCAACAGCTCGTCGCCCACACCGCAGTCCTTGACCAGGTCCGGGTAGTCGATGCCGACCACCTGCTGGTTGCCTTCGGTCAGAGGATGGCTAGTGGAGAAGGTGAATTGATCACCGATCTTCAGCTCGATCTTCTTGTTGGCGAATTTGGCGATACGGATTTTCGGGCCTTGCAAGTCACCCAGCAGGGCCACGAAACGACCATGCTTGGCCGCGAGGTCACGCACCAGCTTCGCGCGAGCCTTGTGCTCGTCGGGGGTGCCGTGGGAGAAGTTCAGGCGGGCGACGTCCAGGCCAGCCAGAATCAGCTGTTCGAGAACTTCCGGCGAGTTACTGGCCGGGCCAAGGGTAGCGACGATTTTGGTACGACGGACGGACATGCAAAGACTCCTGAGTTCAAGCGCTGAGTGAGGCTACTATGGTCCGAAGTTGTAGTCATTGTTCATATGCACTACTTATTCGTTTATATCTTTAACCGAACATTCCTGAAGATTTCTGCTCACGGGTCGATACAGAGCTCAAGACAGGAGAACCCCCATGCGATTCGTGCCCATTGCCGCCCTTGCCCTCAGCGTCCTCAGTGTGACGGGCTGCGCCCGTTGGTCGATGAACCATCATTTGAATAACGCCTACAGCGCCTACGATCGCGGCAATTGCGAGCAGGTGATGCTCGAATTGTCGAAAGTCGAACGCTCCAGCCGTGCGCGGCCTTATGTGTGGCCGGAAGTGTCGATGATGCGCGGCCAGTGCCTGGAACGGCAGAAGCTGTTCATCGATGCGGCGCAGACTTATCAGTTCATCATGGCGTCCTACCCGCAAAGCGAATACGCCTACCGCGCCCGCGCGCGCCTGGAAACCTTGCAGAGCCTGGGCCATTACCCGACTCGCAGCGCCGCAGCAGCGGTGCGCCCGACGCAGTTTTGATGACTGTTGTCATGCAAAGGCTGGCCGCCCGACGGTGGTGAGCTATAGTCGAATAGATCGGTTTTAGAGCCATGTCTCTAGACCGAGGTCATACCTGTCACCGGCAGCTGTAAGCGTCAGCGGATTCGTGGACTGACGCACCGGGAACGGGGAGAGCGCGCCAGGCTTTTCGACAAGAGCAAAAACAGGCACGTTCCGAAGCATTAGTGCGGCCCTGCTTAAGGGCCTTGCTGGGCCAACTGCGCATGTTTACCGACCGCCGGATCGAGCGGCATCAATTGCCGTATTTTCTGAAAGTGTTCAACAGCGTCACCGACAAACCCATCGGCTTTCTGGGCAATGTGTCCGCCGACGGGCTGATGCTCATCAGCCAGTTGCCCATGATGGTGGGCGTCGACTTTGACCTGCGATTGAAAATCCCCGCCAGCGACGGTTGCCAGCAGGTCATTGACCTGACGGCGTGCTGTTTGTGGTGCCACGAAGACGAAACCCCCCACCATTACGACGCCGGGTTCAGCCTGCAACGGGCACCGCTGGAGTATGGGCAATTGGTGGAGGCGTTGACGCAGTACTTCAGTTTTCAGCCGATGCCTGCATCTGCCTGAAGTTCATTGGCGTTTTCACCATCGCCATCGCGGGCAAGCCCGCTCCCACAGTGTCTGGCGTCGTTCACAAAATGTGTGTTCGACGCCGATCCCTGTGGGAGCGGGCTTGCCCGCGATGACGTCAGCAAAGACGACTGATAGTTAAGCTTCGGTCACCTTGATCGCCTTCTCGTTATCCAGCGACCGCTCCACCAGCATCAACCCCAACTCACTCATCCGGTAAATCGCCATCGCCAGATGCCGCGGCTTGTCGTCCAGGCTGTCTGCCAGGTCGAGCAGCAACGTGCTGACCGTGGAAAAGGTTTCGTAGGTCTCGATGTTTAGCGCTTCGGGGTTGGCATCGGCGACGACGGTGAACATTTTCATGGCACGTTCCTGGGAAGAGCGAAGGGTATCGACGTCGGGTTTGAGGTAGTGGTCCAGCGCCTTGTCGGCGGCGGCGTGGAGCTTTCTTGAATCGAGGGTGGCGTAGGGGGAAACCGGGTCGGTTTCGGGGGGATTCGGTGTTGCTTTGAACATGATCGATCTCCGTTATGGAGCTACCACCGTCTCGCGACTAAACGAGGGGTGGCGGCTGGACGCAGGTTAGTCGACCGGCGGAGATACGAATTCCGGCGCGCCCGAGGGCGCCCTGCGAACAGCCACCATCAAGTGCGGGGATAGGGAGTACCCGACTAGATAACGCTTATACACATGTATCGAACCGCCGGGCGACTAAACCCGATCGCTGATTGGCAGCGACGTGGATCAAGTTACGGGGCAAGGCCAAGGCGCACAAGCCGGCGGATTCTGGCGGATGTGTAGTCCGTTGCGCAAGGACGTGTAGTCACTTGGAGAAAGCCCGAAAAATCGGGACGACGCTCATTTTGATGACCGTGCCGTTCATCGGAACTGTCAGATTTTACAGGTAGGCAATGTCCAGGATCTCGGCGTAGAAATCAGGGCAAGGTTTGCAACAGAACAGGGAAGGGCAGCAATCATGGCGCAAGATAATGATGAGAAAACTGAGGTTGTCCACTTCTCTGAGTCTGGAGTTTTATGGTCGATGCCGTACATAACTGACGTCACTCTTACCTATGTCAGTGGTGGCGCAACGGTAACCATCACGAGAGGAGGGCATGCCAATTGTTTTGTCAGAATTGTGGAGGCGCATGAACAAAGTTATAACAGTCCTGAAGGGAAAATGGGCAGTTCTGGACACTTCACGCTAATCACCGGAGTGTTGCCGCCAGGAGAGTATGGTTTATATGTTTTTTTGTGGAATGGCAGCGATGGATGGTGGATGGCCAGCAAGATGGTACTGGTCGATATTAGATCAATGAAGGTGGCGCCAGGCCAATTGGATGAAACTCCAGATAATGTCGTGGTCGAAGCATTGCTCACTTCGGGTCCCACGGCTATCGCACAAGTTCCAGTGGAATATGGGGAGGTCAATCAGATTGGAGCGCCATCTTTTCATGTGGCGCAAGGGATTAGAATTGAGGGTAGGCAGAGTTTTACGGTGAGCGCCAATGCTGGTTTCAATGTCAAAATTCTTGATGCCAAAACGCACGCGTCGCTGTCCGCAGAAACAAAAACAGATGGCAGTGGGTGGGCCACATTGACGCTCACTAATGGACTGGCAGGCGGGGTGCATGAACTCGTTATCTGGAGTTGGACCCATGGTGATTGGTATGTGCCGAGTAAAGTTCTGCGCGTTGTGGTGCTGTCCAGGCCTGTTATTTTGACCAAGAGCATCACCTATCTCACTGCGCCAATAGAAGGGAGTAATGGTACTCCCGGTGCAACGATTGATTTGCATCAAGCCGACGTAGGAACTTATTTTGGCAGTGGCATTGTTCGCGCGGATGGCCGTTGGTCAGTCACTCCCCAAGGTTTATATGCAGGCGATATCTCGATTACCTGCCACCAGGCGTTTAAATCAAGAAAATTTGTCAGCGAGACTTACTCGGTTTGGGCAGAGTCCGCCCCGCTGCAGGTAATCATCGCTCCGAAGTTTAAATATCCTAGTGAGAATGATCGGGTTTATCGCGGGAAAATTACAGTTGAGGGAACAGGCAGAAAGTCTTATTCAAAAGTTGTAATTATGTCAGATGGGGGCGGTATTTATTTTGGAACGGCAGAGTCGGATTTTTATGGGAACTGGAGCAAAGAGATTGATTTAAGTGGACTCAATCTGGGGGGGTTCAAACTCGCCGTTCGTTATGATCCAGGGATCCACTGGGATGGAGTCACCTTTGAGCTGATAGGCATTGTTATCGACCAACCCGCTAACGGGGTGACAGTCGATCCAGACGCGGGTGTGTCCGGTCATGGAGGCGAGCCAAACTCAATTATCGAGGTGGTCGCGGATCTGAATCATACCTTTAAAATCGGTGAAGGTCGGGTGTCACAAGATGGGCGCTGGACGATGACCACCCGTGTCAATCCCATGCCTCCTGGCTCATTTACCATTGTGGCCAAAACGGCTAACGGTCAGCCCAATAGCATCAGTGGGCCACGGTCATTCAAAGTTCGCCCCCCCGCATTAATTAATGTCGGCGTCGAGAGTCCATCCGACACCACGGTTACGTTTTCAGGCGCGGGCCACACCGGCGCTACGGTCCAATTCACCTTGGTCAGCGGCCCGGGCGGAACGGCCCCGCCCTCTGTAGCGGTGAAACCCGATGGCCAGTGGGAAACGACGGCAACGGGCTGGACGATGGGCGTCTACACACTGAGGGTGATTCAGAAAGTCTCCGACAATGCCAATGGCTGGGTTGAGTCGCACCCGTATACGTTTACCCTCGACAGGAAACTGGAAAATCCAAGCAACGTGAAATACACGTTGGACTACCAGCCGACCTTTTCAGGCGCAGGCCACACCGGCGCTACGATCAGGATTGCCAACCCCGGCGGCGGCTCCACGGCCGCCCCCGATGCGCTGGTCGCCAACAGCCAATGGTCGAGCAAGGCTTCGGAGGTGTGGGGCCCGACGCTCAATCGCGAAGTGCATATCCGGCAATTTCTGAATGGTCAGTGGTCGCCGACCTGGCTCGAGCTGAATGTCAGCATCCCACCGTTGGCCCCGGAAATCAGCCCGGTAGAGGTGGAGGGGGTCTTCGTTGTCGTTTCGGGTACCTGCTGGCCGAATGCGGTGGTCGAGCTCACGTTCAGCGACAGCGGCACGACATTCCCTGCCCAGGTGACTCAGGCAAGCTGGAGCTTTCGACGCTCGACACCCTTTGAACCGGACATCACCCATACCGTCACGGTGACCCAGACCGCCGCCGGGCAGAAATCGCCAGCCGCCTCCGAAACGTTCCTGATCGAAGCGCTCATCCCTCAACCGGTCATCACCGAGCCCGTCCCCAGCGCAGTAGTCGACCGCGACATCACTGTCCGGGGGGAGGACGGTCTGAAAGGGGCCACGATGCAACTGCGCGATGCCCGATTCGGTGGAGCGCTGGGTGAACCCAACGTGCTGGCGGACGATGGTCGATGGTCGATCGACCTCACGGCCCTCGAATTTCGTGAGTACACCATCGACGCTCAACAGACGTTCGACGGACGGGAATCGTTGCGCAGTGAGACGCGCACGTTTGAAGTCGTGGTCGTGCCGCCAGTCATTACGGTGCCGGAAGCAGACCAGCATCTGCCGCGAACCTCGATGCTGGAAGGGCGGGCCACGCCAGGCGCCACGGTCGATGTCTGGCAGGAGGGCGTCCCTGAGCCTCTACTCAATAACGTTGCGGTGGGCGCCGATGGCCGTTGGTACGCCGAGGTGACCTTACCGGTGGGGCGTAAAACCATTCGGGCTCGGCAGACGTTCGAAGGGCGGCCGTCAAAAGACAGCCAGCCATTGAGCTACAACGTCGTGCCGGCGGCACCGAATATCGAAACCCCGGCAACCGACGAACACATCGGTCGGCGGACGGTGGTTTCGGGCTTCGGCGTGCCGGGGGATACGGTAACGGTGAAGCTGGTCAACCCGGCGCTGACGGTGTTGGGACAAAGTCCGGTGCTGGAAGATCGCACGTGGTCGGTGTCGGTGGAATTCGATCAGCCCGGTGGCCGTTACGGTGTGGTGGCCGTGGCTTCGAGCGACGGCTTCGATTCCGCCGATTCCCCCGCGCGACCGGTGGTGTTGGCGACGTATTTGCCCACCATCGAGTTGCCGGCAGCGGGGAGCTGGGTCAGTCACCCGGTCGGGTTCAAAGGCCAGGGCGCGCAGGGTGTAGGGGAGGTTGTGAGCTGGTTTAACCCCGACCACAAATGGGCCGTCAATATTCCCGTCGCGGGGGGGTGGCAGGGCATGGCCATGCAACAACTACCCCTTGGCGGCCAATGGTGCCGGTTCAAGCAAACCATCACGGACAGCGCGCAGGTCGCTTCCGACTGGGTCGAGAGCGAGCGCTTCGAAGTCGTGCCTGCGACGTCAAGCGGATCTGAACACAAAAGTTCCGATGGACGGCCGTAAAGACTGTCATTTATGACAGTAGACGAAGGCTGTGCATCAGCGCCAAATTCATTTCACCAACCGTACCGCCTGATGGGTTCGTCAGGCTGTTACGGGCTGCCATCGACTCAAGGAACCATGACCCATGGCTGACTCTCCCAATCTCCCCGCCTTGCAAATGCTCGATCAGGTGTTTGATGAAGAACAGCGCGCACGCTGCCCCGAGCTGCGTCAATATTTTGAAGAGGGTGGTTCCATCTTTCCTTTGGTGGAGAAGGGGCTTGACCGTCTGGTCAGGGGCTACGGGGTCACCCCGGACGTCGCGCGGCAGTTTATGCGCCGGGCCAACAGCATGGCCACCTATGTGCGTCGCCAATATATCGAGCACTTGCTGACGGGCAGTGAAAAGGCCGCGTCAGGGCCATCAAGCGGATTGTTGTCGTTCGTCCCGGGACCCACCTATGAGTGGTTGTTCAACACTCCCTTTGACTCGCTTTGTCCACCGGATGCCCTGGAGTCGAATGCATCGGCGGTAGCGTATCTGATCGAATTGCTGCGCTGGATCCGCGACCGTATCGAAGTCCATGGCGTGAAGGCGGAAAAATACCCTCTGCATGATCGACGCACCGACCTGAAGGCGTTGTCTGTTGACTTCAACGCGGTGCACAAATCGGTGTCCGCGGTCGACATCATCGTTTCGGTGCTGGAAACCTTCATCACCCACCATGAGCCGAAGACGACGCTTGAAGATGCGTTGATTGAGGCGCGCTACCCGAACGGGCTGCCTTATTACCAGCATTGGGTCACCCTGGATGCCATAGCGCAGCACCATGGTCTGTCGGTGGCCAATTTTGCACACATCGTTGACTTGGATTACCCCTATTTTCTGCGAACCGGGGCCTGGGATGCCGATGCCGGACGCGCGCTGGCCCATGCGTCGCGGCTGGGGCCTTATCAGCGCAAGCTATTGACGGAGCCGAGTCCGGCAGAGGCAGGGCGGGACGCTTTTTACTTGGCTAATTTCGGTGCCGGAGGACTGGAGTGGCAGAACCTGAATCAGGTGCCGTTCTTCGGTGAGCGGACAGTACTCGACACGCCGGGAGTCGAGGCGTTGCTATCCATTCGCAGTTTCTTGCCTGTGCGCTCAGCCAATGTGACCTACCTTCCGGCTACGCCTGTAGGCTCGGAAAGTGAACGTTCCGGTTCGGTTTACCTCAATGCACGTACATCGCCGGCTGTCAGTATTACGGGTACCGGAAGCGGTTCTGGTTACCTTCATCGATTGTCAGAGAGCCCCGCAACCAAAGCGGGGCTTGCCCGATACGACCGAATGAACCGCAAGGTGCGTCTGGACAAGTGGCTGGGACTGCCCAGCGACCAGGTTGATGCCTTGCTGGCTGCTGCCATCAGGGCTGAGGTGCGCGGCGGTGCGACTGAAGGAGAGTGGTGGATTTCGGACAACGTCGTGCATGCATTGGGGCTTTTCCAATCATTACGCGAGCGCTACGGCTGTACTGCGCAGGACTTCGCGGTGTTTATCGATGAGCTGTCGATCTACGGTCGCGGGGAGGCGCTGTCGCAATTCGACCAGGTGTTCAATAGCCAGGGCAGTTATCGCCAACCCTTGAAGCTCGATAACCTGCCGTTCCCATTGATGCCGGCAGCGGGGGCGACTGATTTGACGGTCAGCCAACTGTGCAGCGGGCTGGGTATCGATCTGCAAACCTACGCTTACGTCGCGTTGGCGATCGCTCAGGCGCAAGAGCCTGTAGAAACAACCAAACTCAACCGCAGCGCGGCGATCGTTTCAAGTTTTTACCGTCTGGTGAAGCTGGCGCGCATGCTGGACATCACTCCGGTAGAAGGCGTGTTGATGTTGACGCTGCTGGGTGGGGCGGACTGGGTCAATGGCCTGGCTGGGCGCCCTCGAATCAATAAAACCGCAAGCGCCACGCCGGATGCGCTTAACCTGATCTACGCCCTGCATTCCTGCGTGGGCTGGTGCCGGGATCGTGATCTGCCGGTGCTGTGGATGCTGCAGCAGGTGTCTGAACCGCGCGCCGGTGTCGCCTCGGAACCTGAATTGCAACTGTTCGAGCAAGTCAGCAACTTGCTGCCGGCGGCACTGTTTAGCAATGCCGGGTTGTTGATGGCCGGGGTGCCGCCACTGCCGGGAGCCGATTGGCTCGGTCTGCTGGGGAGCCTGGCCGATGCGCAGGGTCTGGTGTTGGCACCGACCGGGACAGAGTCTGACTACCCGACCTTTGCTCGACTGAGAATTGGACAAGCCGTCAAGGATGGCCTGGGTGACATGGATGACGCATTGCGCGTGGCCATTGTTGAAAATATGTTCGACGTACTCATGCAGGCCCGGGAAGCTCAGGTGTCGGTGGCCAAGGAATGCCTGGCGGTGTACGCCGGTGTCGACGCAGAACAAGCCATACGGGTGCTTGCCTGGGCCAATGCGACGATTTATTCACTGCTGCGTCAGGTATGGGACCGGACCGACGCCGGGTCAGAAGAACCGGGGCGCCGGCGCATCGAAGGGGTTGATCCGTTGCTCACGTTGCTGGCCGATGTGCGCCGTCGCAGTGCGGTGGTGACCCAACTGAACCTGAGTGCCGTCCTGCTGCAGGACTACCTGGATTACGGTCACAAAGCCTGGATCGATCAGGATGACAAACACCTGTTTACGGTGACAACGCTCTACTACCTCACTGCGCTCACCCGGGCGTTTGAGCTGAGCGAGCAACCGGCGCAAAAACTGCTCGACTACCTGCGCGAGGTCAACGCCCTGCCGACGATAAATGGTGATGCGTTGGCCCTGGCCCAGCAGGCTTCATCCATCAAGCTGGCCGAGTTTTTTGGCTGGAGCGTTCAGGAAGTGCGCGAGTGTGTCAGTCGTATCGATCCGACACACAAGGTGCTGAAGAACCTGACACAGCTGGACCTGTTGATGCGTATCCGCGTGATGTCGGCACACAGCGGTATGGACGCCTTGACGATTTTCCTGATCGGCAATGTGCCTGAGTCCGTTGAAACGCCGGCTGCAAAACAGGCTTATGCCATGGCCGCCGAGCGCGCCTTGCTGAGCCTGTCCGAAACGCAAGAACCTCTTGTTCAAGCCTCCAGCGATCTGAAGCAACTCGTCGACATCCAATGCGTAGTAGATGGCAGCGCGTCTGTGGTGGCCAATAAACCGGGTGAAAAAATCACATTCAAGGTGACGCTCAAGGACGCGGCAGGCGCCGCACTGAAGGGGGTCAACGTTTACTGGCACACCACGCTGGGCAGCATTGCCACACAAGCGACCGGGATAGATGGAACGCTCCTCGCTGAGTTTTTCCCGGGCAAAAAGATGGGCACGGAAACGCCGCTGTTCTGGCTGGATCTGTTCGACGCGGAGCAAGCCCCCAGCATCGAAGTCGGGGTCGACAGCGAAACCCTCAGCTTCCCGCTGCCCCTCATGTCCCCGATCCCGTCAGGCCCCGTGAAACCCGGTCACGAAGTCGAACTCTTCGCTGTGATGATGGACGATTTTAATAATCTTGGAATAGACAAGCTTGTGCGGTGGGCTTTTGAACATATGGATGGACCGGAGGGCGCGACAGTTGTTATCCGGCCCGCTCAGGCGTTCACCGATAAGGGCGGGCTCACGCGAGTGTTTGTCCACAGCCCTACCGGCGGCAAGTTCCGCATCTCAGTCTTGAGTGAGGGCAGTGAGAGTGAGAGCGATTTCGACCCCATTGTTTTCGAAAGCGACGAATACCCAGCGTAACGGTATCGCTTGCTGATGTGTGTCCCCGATTAGCCAAGGAGAAAGGATCATGGCATCGACTGTCACCGGTCACCTGCTGGAAAAGCGTCGCGCTGCGTTGATGGATTACTCCATCGGGCAAGTCAACAAAACAGGAGAGAAGCCTTACGCCTTTGTGAAAACACCGGAAGACCTCTTCGAATTGCTGCGCATGGACCCACTGGACAGCTACCCGGTGCAGAACTCCTGGGTCGCTGAAGCGATCAGTTGCGCGCAGCAGTACATTCATGCGGTGTATAAAAAACTGGAACCCGGTTACGCAAAGCACCCGTTCAGCAAGCCAGATCTGGAGACCTGGGAGCTCTACAGTAATTACCCGGACTGGGCGGCGCTGCAATTCATCTCGTACTACCCGGAAAACTTCATCAACCCTTTTGTGCGCCTGCGCAAGACCAGTCTGTTCAAAAACCTCGAAAACGACCTGAACCAGAGCAGTCTGAACACCGACTCTGTTCAAAAGGCGCTGCAGAACTATCTGCACACGTTCGAGCAGACCTGCGACCTGGAAGTGCTCAGCGCCTATATGGGTGGCTACCGAGGGGATGCGTCGCGCTCGCCAACCCCCGCGTTGGCGGATTACTACTTTGTTGGCTGCTCGCGGACCGAGCCACGTCAGTACTTCTGGCGCAAGGCAGAAGTTGAACTCGGCACCACCGAAACCGCGATCAATCCGGCGGCATGGAGTGAATGGCAGCCGATTGAAATTCCCACCGATGAGAAGGTGCTGAATATCCGTCCGGTGTTCTGGAACGGGCGGTTGTGCGTGGTGTGGGCTGAGTGGCGCGAGGAGTCGGTCGATAAATCCGATGACGTTGTTTTACCTCACCAACTCAGCATCAAGCTGGCCTTCATGGCGCAAAACGGCCAGTGGTCGGCGCCGCTGAATCTGCATGCTTCGCCGCACGCTCGCGACGTCAGCGCGGGCGCACGGCTGATTGCGACGGTGTTGGTCACTGAGCAATACCCCAAGGGCAACCTGGGCGTGATGTTGATTAACGGCAAGACCGGAGAAGACGCCCTGAAAGTATCGGTGGTGCGTGATGTGCTGTTGCGTCCCGTGGCCGATGATGACGGCGGCTGGCTGGAGCAGGCGACGGTGCGATTTGCTACACCCTTGACGGTACAGCATGCGTTGGTCAGTCGACCGCCAATGGTTGTGACTGAAGATTATCCGGGCAGCATGATCGCTTATCTGGGGCTACGGGCCTTTGTGTTCCCTGTTGGTAACGAAGATGTGCTTCTCGTCCAGGGCTTTTGCAAGCAAACGCCGTGGTATAACTCAGGCAACACGGTTTTTCTGAAATTGGAGTTGAAAAACCCGTCCAGCGGAGATTCTGGACCGATTGAACAAGCATTTCCGATTGGGGGTGACTGGAGTACCGATTGGCTAACCTTTAGACGGGCGAGTGGCGGATGGAGTACGGCGCCTGTCTTTTCTTTTGGTGGTACTAATGAGTCTGGGTACGGGCGCAAAAACTTTACAATAACGATCGCCAACCTGCCGCACTTCCCCCCTCCGGAGCTGCTTAAAAACGCCCTCGATGCCGCGCAGTTTCTCAAGCTCAACCAGACGGAGCTGGCGCTGAAATACTGCCGCCTGAACTCGCTGTTCGGTCCCGAACTGGTACAACGTTCCAACATTTCCGTCGATGCCGTACTGGGCTGGGACACACAGTTCCTGTTGGAGCCACCTCCAACCTCTGTACCGTTCAATGAGCCGAACGGTGCATTCGACGGTGCCAACGGGTTGTTTTTCTGGGAGCTGTTTTTTCACCTGCCGCACCTGGTGGCCACACGCTTGCGTGATGAAAACCGTTTTACGCAAGCGCAGAACTGGCTGCGATACCTGTTTGATCCGCAAGCCATTGCGGATGAGCCCACGGTGCCGAATCCAAAACCGCTGTACTGGCGCTGCCGGCCATTGGCGACCCGCGGCAGCCCTGGCGCTGAAACCGTGAACTCGACCGATCCGGATGCCATCGGCTATGCAGCCCCACGGCACTTTCAGATTCTGGTGTTTACGGAGTACGTCAATAACCTCATGGCATGGGGCGACTGGTACTACCGTCAACTGACCCGGGACAGCCTGGTGGCGGCAAAGTTGTGCTACGTCCAGGCCAGGTTTCTGATGGGCAAGGCGCCTTTGGTGCGCACCGTGAGCAGTTGGGAAACAGCGACGGTCGGTACGCTTTTAGCTAGCAGCAGTTCGCGCCCGGCGCTGGAGCTGTTTGAGAAAGAGCTCAATGTCAGCCTGGCGGATTTTCCTGCCGCCTGCGATACCGCTCCACACATGGGGCTATTGGCGAACGGACCGTTCAAACCGCCGATCAACCAGCAGCTGCTTGATCTGTTTGCACGGCCCGACCAGCGTCTGTTCAACCTGCGCAACAACCTCACCATCGAGGGCACGCCGCTGTATGTCGAACTGTTCAGCCCGCCGACAGACCCCAATCAGCTGCTGCGCGATCTCGCCGACGGTGGCGTTGCCGGGCCGAGACCCATGGGGGGACGGCTGGTGGTGGGTGCTTTTCGTTGGCGCGTTACATTCGAGGCGGCATTACGTGCCGTGCAGACCTTGCAGGAATACGCCAATCAGGTGCTGAACTTGCTGGAACGACGGGATCGGGCGGATCAGGAGGCAATGCAGCAAGACCATTTGGTCAAACTGGGTGCCTATGCCGAGACCCTGCAACGACAGACCATTGACCAGTTGGTCGCGAATGTGGCCGCGCTGTCGAGCAGCCGGACGGTGGCACAGGAGCGGGCTCTGGCGTATTCGCGACTCTATGAGGAAAACGTGTCGGCGACTGAATACCAGGTGATGGATAACCTGCAACAGTCAAAAGTGCTGGGGCTGACCTCATCAGCCATTAAGCCCGTCGGTGCTGCTGTTGCAGCTTTGCCCAATATTTTTGGCGTGGCGAGTGGTGGATACCGCGTCGACGCACTGGTCGATGCGGTTTGCTATGGATTGGACATTGCCGCCTCGATGCTGCAAATCGATGCGGACAAACAAGCCACCACCGAAGCCTACCGCCGCCGCCGTGCCGAATGGGAGCTGCAGCGCAATCAGGCACAGGCAGAGGTTCGGGCAATCGACGATCAGATCACCGCGCAGGAACATGCGGTACTGGCGGCCCGTACCAGCCTGGAGCAAACCCTCAGAGCCAACAGTCAGGCGTTGGCGATTTACAACTTCCTCAAAAAACGTGCGACCAATGCCGAACTGTTCGGCTGGATGTTGGGACAGCTCAAAGCGTTGCATAAACAGGCTTACGATGCGGTGGTCAGCCTGTGCCTCAGCGCCCAGGACTCGCTCAGTGCCGAAACCGGCGATTACGAGTCGCGGGTTGCCTTGCCTCAGGTGTGGCTGGACAGCCGTCACGGCCTGACGGCAGGCGAGCACCTGCGTGGGCATTTACTGCGGATGGAACGCGAATACCTGCAACGCCATGAGCGGCGGCTGGAGCTGGTCAAAACCATTTCTTTGCGCCAGCTGTTTGAAGACACGATCGATCCGCAGATCGGAGTAAAGAGCTGGGAGTCTGCATTGGACCAGTTGCTCCTCAGCGGATCGCTGGAGTTCAAACTCACCCAATTGCTCTTCGATCAGGATCATCCGGGGCACTACTGCCGGCAGATCAGTCTGGTCGAGGTCGATCTGCCGGCGCTGACCGGTCCTTACCAGGATGCCAAGGCCACGTTGCTCCAGATCAGCGCCATGATCGCGACCAAGCCTACCGCCCAGTCAGTGAAGTACCTGCATAACCCTGACGGCGCTGTGGCCCCGGCCGATGTGCAAGTCAACCTGCGCAGTGGTCAGCAGATAGCCCTGTCGATGGGCATCGCCGATAACGGCATGGTCGCGATGAAGCCCGATGAAGGTTTGCTCAACCCTTTCGAAAATACCGGGGTGGTCTCTCGCTGGATGTTGAATTTCCCCTGGGCCGACAAAGAGCCGCAGCGCTCGATGCTGCTGTCTCTGACCGACATCATCGTGCGTATTCGTTACACCGCCAAAGTCGGCGAGCCGACCTTCACGCGCAAAGTGGAAGACATGGTGACCGTGGAAATAACCTCCCGGCAAAACAAACAGGACAAAGGGGAAGGTGACCATGCGTGAACCTGACATTCAGGCCGACGAGAATCTGGTTCTCAATGGGGATTTCACCAAGTGGCCCGAGCATTGGAAAAGAAAACCGGTCGGGGGTTGGCTCGGTACACAGCACGAATTCTACGAGGGCGAGTACACCCGTTTTCTGGCTGCCGGGCATGAGGCGTCGGTCAGTCAGGAGATCATCATTCCCAAAGACTACGACTCTGAAGTCGATGCGCACTATGTCCTGAGCTTCCTGTGCGAGACACGACATGCCGAAGCGGGATGGGTGCAGATCAGCATCAAGGGGTCGGAAGAAGTCCAGACGATCAGGCTTGAACCAGGCAATGCGCGTAATCAGGAGGAAGATCAGGCACGTCTGGCCAGCGGACAGCCGCTGGCGCTCTTCCCTCGAATGTATGAAGAAAAACTGGAGCTACCGTTAAAAAAAGATGACGTGATTACCCTTGGCATATTCAGCCCCAAGAATGAGCCTATGGATGTTAAGTCGCAGATTTGCATCTTCCGGATCAGACTCGCCTTGCAGTTGGGGCCTCTGAAGTTGGAAGAGCGGCTACTCGATGGCCAACCCTCGTCACTCAGCGGACCGTTGCACCTGTGCGTGAACGGCTCCCACACATTGAAGTTCGAACCCGAAGCCGACAACGTCTGGCAGGGCACCCATGCTTCGCTGGTCAGCGAAAACAACCCGGATGACGCGATTCTTGCGACGCCAGACTGGGGCGTCAATCAACCGCTTGAGCGTGAATGGCAGATCACTTGCCCGTGGATGGACATTGACGAACCCCACCTCCTTACATTGATCCTGCATAACAAGTACACCGCAGCCCCTTACCCGATCAGCGTCTCGCTCGGGCATCATCGATTGATGTTCCGTGAAGTGCTTGAGGCGGCTTATTACCCGGTGCTTGAATTCGGCCAAGGGGTACGGTTGGGAGTTCAGGTGACGTCGTTTTACACCTCGTTGCCGGTCACCGGAAGGCCAGTGACCTGGACGGTTGCCGGTCAGCCGATACTGGGTACCACCGATACCAACGAAGAAGGCTGGGCGTACTTTGATTTTTCGCCGACGCAAGCGGGTGACATCCAGATCGAAGCGTCGGTCGAGAGCCTGTACTACCGCAGCGGCGTCTTCACTCAAACGTTTGCAGTCCGGGTATTGGCCACGGATCCGTGGAAGGATGTATTGGCCGTTGTCGGGGGCGTTGAGTCGCTTTGGGAAGAAAAAACCGGCTATCCCAATCGGGGTTCTGATTATGCAGTGACGGTCAAACTGCCACTCATCAGCCCGTTGGTGGGGACAGACCTGGCATTGCATTGGAGCGGGGACTCCCATGATCAACTGGGCGTTGTCGTCAGCCCGGCGCTTGAAAGTCCAGTGCCGGTCACCGATGGCGAGGCGGTCTGGACGCTGACGAGCCAGGATCGTCTGGACGGTATGTTCGAGCTATCGCTGGTCTGCTCTAAATTGCTGCTGCCTTCGCCGAAAAAAACCATGTTGCTGGCGCGTAACCTGGTCAAGATCGGTGCGGTGCGTGAAGCCAACAAGATGCCAGAAATTGATGAAAACGAAAGTGTGTTGTTGCGGGTTCAGGTCGTGCACGACGTTAACGGCGGGCCAGGTGATCCGGTCGTTGGTGCACTGGTTGACTGGGTGGCTAAGCGGGAGTCTAGCGGGGCCGTTGAGGTAACGAACTCGACCCGTTCTGGAGCCGGTGGCTGGGCCAGTTTTCTGTTTACGCCAAAACAAGCCCTATCGTACATCGTCACTGCCAGCGTCCGCGCCCATCTGGACGCCGTTGCAGTTGAGCGGGACTTTAATGTGGTGGCGGTCGCGGCCAACCCCTGGAAGAGGGAGGTCAAGATCCTGCTTGACGAGGAGGAAGTTGATCGTGTCGAGATTGGACTGCTCTGTCGGCGGGGTCAGACCCATACCTTGAAGGTCGTGCCCATCGCTGGCAGTGGATGGGTTGGCGCAAATATCAGTTTGCATTGGCGAGGTGCTGCGCCGGATATCGGACTGGTGCCCGCTGACCTTGGGGTTACCAAAACGCTAGTGGCAGGCGGCGTGGAGTGGACGCTTGTTTCAGTGGCGGATACCAGCATCAGCAGCCTGTTCGATCTGGAGTTGCACCTGGAGGGTGAACGGATTGTTCGAGAGCTTTTTGGGCGATTGATTTCTGTGGACCCGAAAGAAGAATTGAGTCTCTTGCTCGATCAGGTGAAGGCTGCGCTTGACGGCCAGGCGCTCTATCCATGCCTGGGTGCACTGCACCGTTTCAACCTATTGCCCAATGCGCTGAGCCCGCTGGTGGGATTGAAGGCATCGCTGACATGGTCGGGAACACCAGCAGATGAACTGGGCGTAACCATCGAACCCGCCTCGGGTACTACGCAGCCCATCAGCGACGGGGACACGCACTGGGAATTGGACTGTACACGCAGCGTGCAAAAGGGGGAATTTGCCCTGACGCTGGCACTCCCCCAGCTCAATTTTGTCGCCACCGTGACGCCGATGACGCTGGCGCATAACAAAGTCAGGATTGAGGCGTGGCGAGAATCGGCCGTGGATCCGGTTGTCGGGCAAGAACCTGCCCGGCTGTGGGTTCAGGTGTTCTCCCGCTTTACCGGGCAGGCTGTGAGTGAGGTGCCGGTGACATGGATGGGCTCAAACGTGGTGTCTACCGATGAGGATGGCTGGTCCGGGTTTGCTTTTGCGCCGGAAAATGCTGATCCGGAGCATTCGGTGAAGGCAACGGTGGAGAGTCTGTACGACGGTTATCAAGAGCAACGGGACATGACGGTCCGTGCGCTGGCTGAGGACCCCTGGAAGGGGCTGAGGGTCAGTTTTGACAAACAGGCGTTTCAGGAGTGGGGCCAGAAAACCTGCTTCCCACGGCGCAAGGGTGAACACTCGATCGATTTGGAGGCTTCGGACAACAGCCCATTGTTTGGTCATGACTTGACGCTGGGTATGACAGGAACCGGACTTGGTGAATTGGGTATCAGCTTTTTATCGGCAGGGCTCGGGGTGCGACGACCGTTTTACAACGTGGGGTTGCAATACCTGTTCAAGGTGGGCGATCTGAAGGACGGTAGTTTCGCATTGCGCCTGTCGTCCGAGCGGCTGGCGAGCTTGTCGCCAGCGAACGCGATGTCCGTGGGTGAGGGCGCGCAGGTGCTGAAAATCAGCAGCAACAGCCGCGCTTCCCAGACATTGGACTGGGGACAGGAGTTTGTCGGACAGGTCACTGTGGTGTCGGTGATCAGTGGCAAGCCGATGGTGGGATGGGTCGTCACCTGGCGCAGCCCGGACCTTGGGGTTGTGATTTCAAAGACCAATTATTACGGTGTGGCAAAGATTCGTTTTGTTCCCACCACGCCGGGAACGGGTGAGCTGACAGCGACCGTGGGGGATGAGGCGAACTCGGTTTCCATAGCCTCGAAGTTTAAGTTGAATGAGCCTCGTACGATCAAAGACCTCGTCAATGTTGATCCACCGGGTGTTCCGGGACAAACGTTCTCCGTGAAGGCAACCGTCGTTTCCGCCATGACAGGAGAGCCCTTGCCCGATGTGTGGGTGAAGTGGCGCTTTGCGGGCATCACGATTGAGCCGAGCAAGACAAACTCCGATGGGGTCGCTATAGCAGAGTTCAAACTTCCGTTTGTACAGGGCTGGTTGGATGCCATCGTAGAGGGAGGAGTCGCTGGATGGGATGTGAAGACGCTGCTGATTGCGGTTGATGTGCTTCAGTTACGGCCACTCAATGCCCCCGGTGGTCAGGTCGTAGGGGTTGGAGATTTGACGCTCACATACGCGAACGTTGTTTCTTCAGTCAGTCAACGGCCGTTTGAAGGGGCAGAGGTAATTTGGCTTAAAGACGATATCGAGCAAGGTTTGCCGACGAAAACCAACGATCGCGGTGAAACTCATAAAAACTTTACCGCCAATGCAGCAGGTGAGATGAAAGTTGAGGCGCAACTACGCGATGCAGATGGCGTACCTTTTGATTCCCGACACCTGATTTTCACCGTCACGGAATCATAGAACTGAAGACGACCTTGTTCCTGCTGTTCGGAAAAGACATTACAACCCCCCTGACTTTTTCCACCCCAAATACCGCGTCACCAACTCGGCCCCCAACTCTGAGGGCCGGGCATCCACCACCGGCACTCCATGAGCACTCAACTGCTCGTGGAGTTGCGCCCGGTCATTCAAGTAATCCACCGTCCCGCAATAAGCCAGCGCTTCCGGCAAGGTTTGCACCGGCGCGTGCCGCAAACCGTCGAGCAAGTCCTCGCGCAGACTCGCCACCAGTACCCGATGCAGTTTGCTCAGGCGTTTGACGGCGGTAAGCAGTTCTTCGTCGTCTTCGTCGCGCAGGTTGGTGACCAGCACCACCAGCGCACGGCGTTTCTGTCGGGCCAGTAGCTGCGTGGCGGCAGCCTGGTAGTCGGCGGGGCGTTGGGTGCTGTCGAGGTCGTAGACGGTGTTGAGCAATACGTTGAGCTGGCCCGTGCCTTTGACCGGGGCGAGGTAATGCGCTCGATCACTGGCAAAGGTACTTAGGCCCACTGCATCGCCCTGGCGCAGGGCGATGTAGCTGAGCAACAGACAGGCATTGAGTGCGTGATCGAAATGGGCCAGTTCACCGTCCTGGCTGCGCATCCGTCGGCCGCAATCGAGCATGAAGATGATCTGCTGGTCGCGCTCGTCCTGGTACTCGCGGGCGATAGGCGTGCGTTGGCGGGCGGTCGCTTTCCAGTCGATCTGGCGCAGGCTGTCGCCTTCACGGAATTCGCGCAATTGATGGAATTCCAGACCCAGGCCCCGCCGTTGACGCTGACGCACGCCGAGTTGGCTGAGCCAGTTATCCACCGCCAGCAGTTCACCGCCGTAGAGACGGGCGAAGTCGGGGTAGACGCGGGTGCTGTCGGTCACGTTCAGCAGGCGTTTGTCTGACCATAAACCCAAGGGGCTCGGCAGGTTGATTTCGCAGTGTTCGAAGATGAAGTGGCCGCGCTTGAGGGGGCGTAGTCGATAGCCGACCTGGCTCTGCTGGCCGGGTTGCAGTTCCACCGAAAGCGGCAGGTTTTCGAAGCTGACGCCTTCCGGAACATGGTCGAAGATCTGCAGGTTCAGGGATTGAGCAAAGTCATGCTCGACCTCCAGCCGCACTTCGCTCCATCGACCGAGCGCCAGGCTGCCGGGCATCTGGCGCTGGAGGCGCGGCAAGGGCAAACGCTTGAGGCGAATGGCGTCGAGAATGGCCAGGGCCAGCAGCGCCAGCAGCAATCCCCAATTGATCGATAACAGGCTCGAGGGTACGTCGAATTCCAGTGCCCGCAACGCGCCCAGCACGATGCCGATGGCCAGCAGGATGGCGAGCCAGATCAGCAACAGGCGCGAGGGTTTCACAGACGCGGCGCCGGCACTTGATCGAGCAACTGCTTGAGTACCTGATCGACGTCCAGCCCTTCGATGTCGAACTCGGGGGCGATCCGTACACGATGGCGCAGCACTGCCAGGGCGCAACCTTTGATGTCATCCGGGATCACGAAGTCGCCGCCACGCAGCAGCGCGCGGGCGCGGGCGCAACGCACCAGGGCAATGGAGGCGCGTGGCCCGGCGCCGAGGGTCAGGCCTGGCCAGGTGCGGGTGGTGCGGGCCAGGCGCACGGCGTAATCGAGGACCTGATCGTCCAGCGGTAGATCGCTGGCGATGCGCTGCAAGGCCAGCACGTCCTTGGCTTGCAACACGGTGCGCAGCGGTTGTACGTCGAGCATGTCGGCGCGGGTCGAGCGGCTGACCTGGCGGACCATGTCCAGCTCTTGCTCGGCGTCGGGGTAGTCCATGCGCACCTTGAGCATGAAGCGGTCGAGCTCGGCTTCGGGCAGTGGATACGTGCCTTCCTGTTCGATCGGGTTTTGCGTGGCGAGCACCATGAACGGTTGCACGATGGGCAAGGCGCGGCCTTCCAGGGTGACCTGGCGTTCCTGCATGGCTTCAAGCAACGCGGCCTGGGTTTTCGCCGGGGCACGGTTGATCTCGTCAGCCAGCAGCAAGTTAGTGAATATCGGACCTTTGCGCAGTTTGAACTGCTCGGTGTTCAGGTCGTACACCGCGTGCCCGGTAACGTCGCTGGGCATCAGGTCCGGGGTGAACTGGATGCGCGCGAACTCGCCGCCAAAGCAGCGGGCGAGGGCACGCACCAGCAGCGTTTTACCCAAGCCCGGCACACCTTCGAGCAACACGTGGCCGCCAGCAATCAGTGCGGTGAGGACGTCGTCGATCACGCTGTTCTGGCCGATCACGGCTTTTTGCAACTCATTGCGCACGGCCTGGGCCAACTGACTGGCACGCTGGCGTTGCTGGGCGGCGTGAGTCGCGCTGCCGGGCTCGATCTGTTGACTCATAGCGTGTTCCTCAAGGTTTGAAGGTGGGCGACCTGACGGCTGAATTCAGCGCTGGACAGCCGCTGCTTCGGTCGCGGGCTCATGGCCTGGCTGATGGCGCGCGTGGGCTGGCCGGTCAGGCGCGCGAGCACCAGCCATTGCTCGGCAACGCCGAGTTGTTCAAAGCCGGGGTGTCGGTGGCGGACACGGCGCAGGATGTCTTGCTGCAAGGCTTGCAACAGGCTGTGCTGACCGCTGCGGCGCAGCATGAAATCGGCGCTGGCGCGCAAGTGTTCCTGAAGTTGCCGGCGACCTTTCGACGCCGGTTCCAGCAGCGGACCATGGCGCACTCCAACGTGCCAGAGCGCAAGACCGATCAGGGCGATGAGGGCGACCAACGCCTGAGGGAAGTTGCGCAGCAACAAGGTCAGCAGACTGTCGTGATCGGTGTTGAACAGCAAGGTCACGCTCGTGTCGGCGGTCAGGTACCAGAGCAGCCAGGCGTTGTCGTATTGGCCGATGGCCGGGGTTTTCCACAGGTCGGCGTCGGTGACCACAGTGATCGAACCGAGCCCGTGGTTGAGCTGCATCATGTGCGTAGCCTTGCCACTGTTGGCCCAGGCTTGCGCGAGGTTTTTCGGGTCTTCGAGATGGAACGCCGTATCGAAACTGGCGTAGGCCGGCGCGTTCTCGTCTTCCAGATACAGCTTGGTCAGTTTGGGGAACGGGTCGTCGAGGATGTCAGGCGGCGGCTCCTTGAGGTCTTTGCTCAGCGACTGATGCACCTGCACGCGATCGAGCAGCAGGTCATTGCTCTGGCCGGTCTTTTCATCCCACAGCGACTGGGCGACAAACAACAGGCGCCCGCCGGCCCGGGTCCAGTTCATCACTTGATCAATCTGGCGTGGCGTCATGTTGTAGCGGTCGCCGAGCAACAGCAGGCTGTGCTGACGCGGATCGAGGGTGGGCAGCACATCGAGGCTGTTGGCATGGCCGACGGTCAGGCCTTGTTTTCGCAGGAAATGCTCGGCGGCCAGATAGGGATTGGCCAGGGCTTCGGGTGAGGGGCCGTGATCGATTTCGGCCTGATAGGGCGTGGCCTTCAGGTACAGATAAACACTCAGCGCGCCCACCAGCACGGTGATGAACACACCGACCGAAAGCCACAAGCGCCGGCTCAACGGGCGGCTCCCGGGCCGAACAAGGTTCGCCAGCCGTCACAGAGTTCCTGTTGCAAATGCGCAGGTGGCAGGCGATGCCCGTAGGCCATGTTCTGCCAGTGCCCGGTCAAGGTTCTGCTGAAGGCGAGCAAGGCCGGTTGGTGCAGTTGCTCGACACGTTGCAGCACCTCGCCTTCGGTGTCGGCGGGTTTCAGTGCCATGTTGTGGTCGTGCAACAAATGGCTGAGCAGGGCGCGATAGAGCAATCCGAGGGCCGCGCGCGGGTTGGTTTGCCAGAGACTTTCGGCGCTGGCGGCAATGTCGGCGGGTAGGGTTTCGCGGCTCAGGTCCAGGCCGAATGCTTGCTGCGGTAACGGACGCGCGGCTCGTCGGTTCAACACCGGCCGACGGCTGACGAACGCTTGCAACCAGTCGCGGTAACGCCAGATCAGCACGCCGATGGCGCTCATTACGGCGGCCCAGAGCAGCACTTCAATCAGGTTGGCGATAAAGCCGAAACGCTGGCTGTCGAGCAGACCGGCCAATGCCTTCAGCCATTCAGGTGTTTTCCCGTCGTCTGGGGTTTTGGTGTCGGGTTTGTCTTCGCCAAACCGATAGCGGGTCACCGTTTCCTTGTTCTTGAACGGGGGCTGATCGAGGATTGTTTTGATGCTGTCTCGGGAGGCCTGGCTGGTCAGTGGTTGGTCCTGTAGGCGTGGGCTGTCCGGGGTAATGACCGGCTCGGTGGCCCAGACGTTTTGCGTGGTCGGCACCAGCATTATCGCCGCCAGCAGCAGAGTGACCGTCGTGGTGTTGAGGTGTTGGCGCAATCGGCGGAACACCAGTTCGATGTCCCAGGCTTCCAGCACCGTGCGCCGATTCAGATAAAGACTGAAACCACAGGCCACGTAGATCGGTTCCCAGACAATCAGCACCAGCACGTAAAAGAAATTGGTCAGGTGTTCCAGCCAGCGCCAGTCCTGGGTGGCCACGGCGATCAAGGTCTGCCAGCTCCAGTCGAGTTCAACCTGCTGTGGCAGGAACATATAGAACAGCACCATCAGGCCAATCCACAGCGCGCTTTCCAGGTGCACGCCTATGATCGTCAACCACTGCGCTGCACCGGCGTTGCGTTGCAGCAGCACCCGCAAGCGCTGTTGTCGTTCGTCACCGGCCAGGCCTTCAAGTTGCACCACCGGCATCAGAAAACTGCGGCTCAGGCTCAGTCGTCGCCAGGTCAGACTGGCCAACAGTTGTGGCTTGAGCAGGTTCGGCCATTGGCGCAGCGCCTGTTTCAAGGTGGGCGTTTCGCCGAACATGGCTTTGGACAGGATGTACAGCGGCAAGCGCTCGAACGCCGGTTTCAACCACCAGAAGATGAACACGGCGAGGGAGGGGGAATCCCATAGCCAAAAGCTGAGCAGCGCGAAGATCGGCAAGGTGATGATGGCCCAGCTGGTCATCAGCAACCGTCGATGGCGCTGGCTCAGCAGCACGCCCAGGTCCATGGCTTCCCAGGAGGTGCGTGGGCGGATGACGACCGTGGCGTCACTCAGGCGCATGGCGTGTCCGTCCGGCAAACAGCAAGTAAGTCGCCACCAACAACCACAGCACCGCGCCGACCAGGTATTTGGTCGTGGGTGCAGGCGCGGTCATCGATGACCAGTAGGCTTCGATAAACGCGGCAATCAGCAGAAACAGCATGACGCCGCAGATCAGCAATACGCTTTTGCGCGCTGCCAGTCGCAACGCTTCGGCGCGGGGCAGGCGTCCCGGCGCGATCAACGCCCAGCCCAGTTGCAGGCCGGCGGCACCGGCCAGGGCAATGGCGCTCAGTTCGAAGGCGCCGTGGCCGATCACGAACGACCAGAAGGTTTGCCCGAAGCCGATGTGCGTCAGGTGCCCGGCCACCGCACCGATCATCAAACCGTTGAACAACAGGAAAAATGCGCTGCCCAGACCAAACAGCAACCCGCTGGCAAAGGTCTGAAAGGCGATGCCGATGTTGTGCATGATGTAGTAACCGAACATCACCCAGTCTTCGCTGGCGGCGCGCTCCGCCGAGCGTCCCAAATGGCCGGCGACCGGGTCGTACATGCTTTGCATCTCACTGACCTGCTCGGCCGGGATCAGGTTGTAGACCAGGTCCGGGAACAGATACACCAGCAGCGCGAAGCCGATCAGGCTGCCAAAAAACATCAGGCCGGCGGCGAGCACAAAGCGCCATTGTTCGCGCACCAGCCGCGGAAATCCGGCAAGGATAAAGCTCAGAATGTTGGCGCCCAGTCGACTGCGATGTCGGTAAAGCTGTTGATGCCCGCGCAGCACTTGTTGCTGCAACGAGTCGATCAGGAAACTGCTGTAGCCGCGTTCCTGAGCCAGTGCCAGTTGTTGGCAGAGCCGTCGATAGTCTTTCGGGAAACTGGCGATACCGGACGCTTCCTTGCCGCGCTCCAGCTGTTCGAGCATCAGGGAAAACCGCGCCCACTCGGCCTTGTGGCGATTTTCGAAAAGACTTTGCTTCATGCGGGCCCCAACAAACCACGAGCGATGGCGTTAAGTTCCGCCACGGCGCGTGGCGCGGGAACCTGCAAGGGTTGGGCAAGGATGGACGCGAGTTCATGGCTGCGCGCCTCGGAAAGCTCGCCCTGGCGCTCGGCAAACCCGAGGACGGCGCGTTGCTCGGGTAGCGTCAGGGCAAAGGCCGGGCGGCGAGGCTGGGCGTCGGGCAGTTGCGGTCGGGTCAAGGGTTGTTCGCGGTAGATCACCAGCGTGCCGGCGGCCAGGTCACCGAGGCGTTTGAAGGAGGGGTGTTGCAGGCAACTGATGGCGCCGAGGAAGTAGCCAAACGGCAACAGGTCGACGAATCGCAACAGGTTGCGCAACAGCGAAGCGGACCAGCCGATCGGGGTGCCGTCGTCGTGCACCACGCGCAAGCCCATCCATTGTTTGCCCGGCGAACGGCCTTGATTGAGTACCTCGAACAGCACCATGTACCACCAGCTGACCCCGAACAGCAGGATCGAGCCCAGCCCGGCGCCGAGTTTTCCCAGAAACGCCAACACGATAAACAGCACGCCGAGAATCAGCCCGCGCAACCCGAGGTCGATGGAGAAGGCCAGCGCACGAACCATCAACCCGGCCGGGCGCAGTGGCAAGTCGATGCCTTCGGGCGTTTCGACTTGATACCGCGTGTCCAGTGGCGGGGGCAGCGTCGCTTTCCTTGGCAGTGCTGTGGTCTCGAGCATGGGCAACCTTGATGTGGCCTGTTCGGGATTCGATGTCCGTCCGATGCTAGCAGCCTCTCGGGGGGAAACGACATAACTATGTAGTGCACGTTACCTAACAAGAGCTGATTGAATGACAAGTTACTGGCCGGGGCGGGATGTGAACGCCTAGACTTTGCCGATCTTCAGTTCAGGAACAGCCCGTGACCTCGATCTTCTGGTACGACTACGAAACCACCGGCATCAATCCCCGATGCGACCGACCGCTCCAGGTGGCGGGGATTCGCACCGACTTTGATCTCAATGAGATCGACGAGCCGGTCAACCTCTTCTGTCAGCCCAGCGACGACATCCTGCCGCATCCAGCCGCGTGCGCGATCACTGGCATTACGCCCGGCCAACTGGCCGAACACGGTTTGAGCGAAGCCGACTTCATGACCCGGGTGCACGCTCAACTGGCGGCGCCGGGTACGTGTGGCGCGGGTTACAACACGTTGCGCTTCGATGACGAGATGACCCGTTACAGCCTGTACCGAAACTTTTTCGACCCGTATGCGCGCGAGTGGCAGGGCGGCAACAGCCGTTGGGACCTGATTGATGTGGTGCGTGCGGCCTACGCCTTGCGCCCCGATGGCCTCGTCTGGCCAACCGATGATGCAGGGCGGGTGACGCTTAAACTCGAACGGCTGACCGCCGCTAATGGCATTGACCACGGCAATGCCCACGAGGCGCTGTCGGACGTTCGCGCCACCATCGCCCTGGCTCGGCTTATTCGCGAGAAGCAGCCGAAGTTGTATGACTGGCTGTTCCAGTTGCGCGGCAAACAAAAGGTGATGGATCAGATTCGACTGTTACAACCGATGGTGCACATTTCCGGGCGATTCTCTGCCGCTCGCAGTTATGTCGGTGTGGTGCTGCCACTGGCCTGGCATCCGCGCAACAAAAACGCCCTGATTGTCTGCGACCTGCACCTGGATCCCCAGGGGTTGCTTGATCTGGACGCAGAAACCCTGCGTCAGCGGCTGTACACCCGCCGTGATGACCTGGCCGACGGAGAATTGCCGGTGCCGCTCAAGCTTATTCATATCAACAAGTGCCCGGTGGTGGCGCCGCTGTCGGTACTTCGGCCTGACGATCAGCAACGCCTGGGGCTGGACATGGCGCTTTATCAGGATCGCGTACTGCGGCTAAGTGACGCACAACAAGTTTGGCGGGATAAAGTGTTAGCGGTTTATGCCAGCGAAGATTTCACCTCGAGCCGGGACCCCGAACAACAGTTATACGATGGTTTTATCGGTGATCGGGATCGTCGTCTATGTGAGCAAGTCAGGGCCGCCGACCCTGCCCAATTATCACAACAGCAATGGCCTTTCGATGACGAACGTTTACCTGAATTATTGTTTCGTTATCGCGCACGCAACTTCCCCGATACGTTGAATTCCGAGGAGCAAGAGCGCTGGCGAATATTCTGTCAGCAACGTTTGTCGACCCCAGAGTGGGGGGCGCCCAATACGCTTGAAAGTTTCGTAGAAGCCGCAGCCCAATTGAGCGTTACTGCTACAACGTTTCAGCGAGAGGTACTGAATGAATGGCAGAATTATGTCGAGGGATTACGCAAACGTTTGAATCTTTGAAAACGAAAAATGCCCGGGCTGTATTCCGGGCATAAAAAAACGCCAGCATCAGCTGGCGTTATTTTTTGTCGCGGATAAGTCTTTGACAACCTATTGGGCTTAGCCCAGCAGGGTAGCCCAGCCTTCAACCACGTCACCGCCCCACTTGGCTTTCCACTCTTTCAGAGTCTTGTGGTTGCCACCTTTGGTTTCGATGACTTCACCGTTGTGCGGGTTTTTGTATTGTTTAACTTTGCGAGCACGCTTGGTGCCAGTAGTTTTTACTGCGCCGCCGCGTGGTGCTTTGGTCTTGGACTCTGGGTCCAGCAACGCGATGATGTCACGCAGGGACTTGGAGTATTCGCCCATCAGGGTGCGCAGTTTGCCTTCGAATTCCAGCTCGGTTTGCAGTTTGTCGTCTTGGGACAGGTTCTTCAAACGGGCTTGCAGCTCTTTGATAGCTTCTTCGGTGGCGCGATATTCGTTGATCAAGGACATGAGGACTACCTTATGTTGGGCGCTGGATGGCAGGGTGACAGTGCCGCAATAATAGTCAGGGTGTTTCATCAAGTAAACATTTAACCGGTGTTTTATTTAAATTAGTTGCGGTGAATAGGGCATAAACTGAACGCAGAGTTAAAAGTGTGATGCAGTCATCACAGATATTCACAATTGAGCGCTTGAAGATTGACTACAAGAACACCATCGCGCGGGTGGTGAGGTGCTGCCGGAATCTGTTCCACTGACCCGCGTGCAGGTCAATGTGTCATCAATACTGCAGTTTTGCTGCGCAATCGCTAGAATGGCGGCCTTTGCGAAGTTCTGGAGTTTCCCCCTCATGCGCACTTTTCGGCTGGTGATTGCTTGCCCGGACCGCGTCGGCATCGTTGCTAAAGTCAGTAACTTTCTGGCGTCACATAACGGCTGGATCACTGAAGCGAGCCATCACTCGGACAATCAGAGTGGCTGGTTCTTCATGCGTCACGAAATTCGTGCCGATTCGCTGCCTTTCGGTATTGAAGCCTTTCGCGAAGCGTTTGCACCCATTGCCGAAGAGTTCTCGATGAACTGGCGCATTACCGATACCGCGCAGAAAAAGCGCGTTGTGTTGATGGCCAGCCGTGAATCCCACTGTCTGGCTGACTTGCTGCACCGCTGGCACAGTGACGAACTGGACTGCGAAATTTCCTGTGTGATTTCCAACCACGACGACTTGCGCAGCATGGTCGAGTGGCACGGTATTCCTTATTACCACGTGCCGGTCAATCCACAGGACAAAGAGCCGGCCTTCGCCGAAGTCTCGCGCCTGGTCAAACAGCACGATGCCGAAGTGGTGGTACTTGCCCGTTACATGCAAATCCTGCCGCCCGCGTTGTGCAGGGAATATGCACACAAGGTCATCAACATTCACCACAGCTTCCTGCCGTCGTTCGTCGGTGCCAAGCCGTATCACCAGGCCTCCATGCGTGGCGTGAAGTTGATCGGCGCGACCTGCCACTACGTGACCGAAGAGCTGGATGCCGGTCCGATCATCGAGCAGGACGTGGTGCGCGTCAGCCACAGCGACAGCATTGAAGACATGGTGCGTTTCGGCCGTGACGTCGAGAAAATGGTGCTGGCCCGCGGTCTGCGTTATCACCTGGAAGACCGGGTGCTGGTGCATGGCAACAAGACCGTGGTGTTCTGATAGCCACACACAGCGGTTGAAATTCGAAGGGCCTGGGCGTTCAATCGCTTCAGGCCCTTCGCCGTTTCTGCACTGAGGACATGACCATGGCCGACCCACTCGACAAAGCCACTTCCAAGGCCCCCGCCACGTTGGGGGAGGGCTGTTTGAGTCGTTACGACCCGGATGAGATGAGCCCTGAAGACGGCACGGAGTTTCCCGGTGCCGCCGAGTTGTGGGAGCAGTTGCAGCAGCAACCCGAAGACAAGCCTAAGCCTGCTTGAACTTCATCAACTTTTTGAGCAGCGGCCGCCCCAGCATCAACAAAAACACCGGGCCACCCACCACCAGGTAGAAGTAATACGTCACCGCCCGCCAGATCAGAATCGCCGCCGCCGCGGTGGATTTCCCCACCATGGGCGCCAACAGCGCCGCCGAGGTCAACTCTGCCGCCCCGGCACCGCCCGGCAGCAGGCTGAATTGCCCTGCACTCAGTGAAAGCATCTGGATCAGAAAGCACCAGGCCCACTGCAAGTCTGCCCCGAGCCCGCGCACCGCCAGATACAGCACGCTATACCGCAGGAGCCAATGCACGCAGGTCAGGGCAAACACCTTGATCAACGTCAGAACGGGCAACTTCAGCGTGTCAGTGAACGCCGCCAGGAAATGCAGGAGCTTGCGTGCCCAGCGCAGGCGCGTGGTGCCTTTGACGTTGAGGCGCACGAGCAACCGCCCGCTCAGGCGAATCAGCAATCGATGGTAGCGCGCCACCACCACGCAGCTGAGCAACCCGCCAAACATCGAGACGGCGCTGACGATCAGCAACCATTCCAAGCGTTCGCTGAGGTGCTGGAACAACGCATAAATCAGAATCCCGCTCAGCGCGCAGAGGAAAAACAGCAGATCGCTGAGTTGGTCCATGGCGAACACTGCGCTGCCCCTTGCCGGGCGCACGCCATTGCGCGCGAGTAGCGCCATGATCGTCAGCGGTCCGCCACTCCCGCCGGGCGTGGCGCAGTAGGCGAACTCGGCGGCCATCACCACTCCGAGGCTTTTCACTCGGCCCACCTTGTCGCATTGGTCGCCCAACAACAGGCGCAAGCGCAGGGTGTTCACCACCCAGCACAGCAAGATCATGCCGAACATGATCAGCAATTCATTCAACGGGAAATTTTGCAGGCGCGACCACGTCTCGTTGCCACCCAGCAGCAACGGAATCAGCACCGCGGCGAGCAGGGCGATAAACAGCAGAATGCCCCGGCTCATGCGGCGCGACCGAGACGATCACTGTGCAAAGAGAGCCACTGGGCCTTGGTCAACGGCACTCGTCCCTCATCGAGCAAGCGCTTGAGGGTGTGCAGCCAGTAACTACGCGAAAATCCATGGCGCATGTCCACCGGATGCAGGCCAAGGCGAATCACCGGTGCTTGCCGCCAGCGCTGTTCACGCTGATCGCTGACGAGTTTCGACAGGCCACGGCGCCAGGCACTGCGGGCACTCCAGACCAGTCCCGGCGCATCGATGGAAGTGAACTCCGGCAGCCGATAGAAATGCTGGCGATCGCTGGTGTAGCTCAGCGGTAACTGGCGTAACGCCTGCCGAGTGCCTTCGCTCATCAGCCAGGCTGGGGCGACGAAGCCTTCCAGCGGCCAGTGATAACGATGGAAGACCTCGATTCCGGCGCGCAGGCGGGCGAGCGCGGCGGTTTGCGACAAGCTGTAAAACTCGCCTTCGTGGGTATAGATCCGGCGCATGAACCAGTCTCTGGGATTGCTGGGAGGAGGGCCTTCGTCGCAATGAAAGTAGCCGTGCAATGCCAGTTCGTCACCTCGGGCGACGCGGCTGGTCAGCCACCGACGAAATCCCGGATGCTCGTCCAGGTCGTTGTGCTTGTGGAAGTTCGGCACCACCAGCCAGGTCATCGGCACATCGCCCAAGGCATCGACGGCGTCGACAAAAGGCTGGTAATCGGCCCAAGTCTGCGGCGCAACGTCATGCAGCACGAGTAACAGGCTGGGCAGGTTCATGGGTTCAACCATTGGCGGTCAGCGGCCATTGGCTGCCGAGCACCGCGTGATAGTGCCCCAGCAGGCTGTTGACCACGGCGTCCCAGGCGTAATGCTGTTCAACATGGCTGCGGGCGCGCTTGCCCAGGGTGGCGCTGCCCTGACTGAACAACTCGCGCACCGCGTTGGCCATCGCCAGGGGATTGTTCGGCGCGCAGAGCACGCCGCATTGATCGGTGACGATTTCCTCGAAGGCCCCGGCTGCCACCGCCACGACCGGAATGCCGCTGGCCATGGCCTCGAGGATCACCAGGCCGAAAGTTTCCTGATCACCGGCATGCAGCAGTGCGTCGGCGCTGGCCATCAAGCGCGCGACTTGCGTGGCCGGGCAGAACTCATCGACGACAGTCACGTTGTCCGGCACCACAGCGGGCATGGAGGAACCGACTAGCAACAAATGATAACGAGGCCCCAGACGCTTCATGCAACCGAGCAGGACCGGCAGGTTCTTTTCCTTGGAGCCACGGCCGGCGAAGATCAGCAGATGGGTGTTCTCATCAATGCCTAATTCGGCCCGCAGGCCGTCGTCCCTTGCTTCGGGATTGAATGTTTGCAGGTCGACGCCCAACGGCTGCACGAACACATTCTTCACCCCAAGACCGATCAACTTGTCGGCCATGACCTGACTCGGCGCCAGTACCCGGTCGAAGTTGCCATACAGCTTGCTGACATAGGCCTCGACATTCGGGGTCACCCAATTGCCCATTCGATTGCTGACCAGCAGCGGCAGGTCCGAATGATAAAACCCGATCACCGGCACATCCAGTTGCCGGCGCGCATCCAAAGCCGCCCAAGCGGTAAGGTAAGGGTCGCCGACTTCGATCAGGTCAGGCTGCAAATCCTGCAGGACATTTCGCCATGGCGCCAGGCGGAGGGGGAAACGATAACCCTTGCCGAAGGGCAGGGCCGGGGCTGGAACTGAGTAGACGCCGTCCTGCTCACTCAAGTGTGCCCCTGGAATCAGCAAACTGTGGCGAATGCCTGGCTTGATGCTCAGGCGACGGTGCTTGGCATCCAGATACGTGCGCACGCCACCGCTGGCCGGGGCGTAGAACATGGTTATGTCCGCGATATGCACAGTGAGCATCCCTCCGGTCCGTTGTTCTCCCTTGGTTGACCTTTATGAAGGATAGATGTTCGGTTGGGGTTTTGTGGCGGGGGGATCAGCGAGGTTTTTGCGGTGTGTTACAGACCGCCTTCGTGGGCAAGCCCGCTCCCACAGGTTCACACTAAACCCTGTGGGAGCGGGCTTGCCCGCGAAGAGGCCAGTTCAGACGCTAGATTCGGAAACTACCTACCAACTGCTTCAGACGCGCCGCCTGCTGCTCCAGGTCCGAACACGCCCGCAACGTCGACTGCAGGTTCTCCACGCCTTCCTGATTCAGCGTGTTGATCTCGGTAATGTCGACATTGATCGACTCCACCACCGCCGTCTGTTCCTCGGTCGCCGTCGCCACCGACTGGTTCATCCCGTCAATCTCACCAATACGCAGCGTCACGCTGTTCAAGCGCTCGCCCGCCAAGTTGGCGATTTCCACGCTGTCCTGACTGTGGCGCTGACTGTCGCTCATGGTGCTGACGGATTCGCGGGCGCCGACTTGCAGCTCCTCGATCATGGTCTGCACCTGTTGCGCCGATTCCTGCGTGCGGTGCGCCAGGTTGCGTACTTCGTCAGCCACCACGGCAAAACCACGCCCGGCTTCACCGGCGCGTGCCGCTTCGATGGCTGCGTTGAGCGCCAGCAGGTTGGTTTGCTGGGAGATGCTGGTGATTACTTCGAGAATCTGCCCGATGTTCACGGTTTTGCTGTTCAGCGACTCGATGTTGGTGCTCGAAGCGCTGAGCATGCTCGACAGCTGATTCATCGCTTTGATGCTGCGATCGACCACTTGTTGGCCGTCTTCGGCGAGGCTGCGGGCATCGCTGGCCTGACTGGAAGCCTGAGCGGCGTTGCGGGCGATTTCCTGAGCGGCGGCGCCGAGCTGGTTGATCGCGGCGGCCACGCTGCTGGTACGGGAAGCTTGCTGGTCAGAGTTGAACATCGACGAGTTTGACGCAGCGACCACACGCAGGGCGACTTCGTTGACCTGGCCGGTGGCTGAGGATACTTCGCGAATCGAGGTGTGAACTCGTTCCACGAAGCGGTTGAACGCCGTGCCGAGAACGCCGAATTCATCGTTGTTGACGATGGTCAGGCGTTTGGTCAGGTCGCCTTCACCGTCAGCGATGTCTTCCATGGCGCGGGTCATGACGTGCAGCGGCTGGATCAGGATGCGGATCAACATACCCAGTAGGGCGATGATGATCGCCACGGCAATGATCGTCGCGACGACCGCCGAAGCGCGGAATTCGCTGAGCATCGAGAAGGCTTTGTCTTTGTCGACCGACAGGCCGATGTACCAGTTGACCGACGGCAGGCCTTTGATCGGTGTGAAGGTGACGATGCGGGTCTTGCCGTCGACTTCCACTTCACTGAAGTCGCTGCTGATGCGCGGAGTACTTTTCGGGAATGCCTCGCTCAGGGACTTCATCACCAGGGCTTTGTCCGGGTGCACCAGGATCTTGCCGTCGGCGCTGACCAGAAAGGCATAGCCCATGCCGTCGAAGTCGCGGGCGCTGAGGGTATCGATCAGGGTTTGCAGGCTCAAGTCGCCGCCCACCACGCCCACGCTTTGCCCGGCCTTTTTCGAGGCGGTGGCGATGGAGATGATGGTCTGGCCGGTGGCCGCATCGATATAAGGTTCAGTCAGGGTTGCCGTGCTGCTGCTTTCGGCGCCTTTGTACCAAGGACGCACCCGCGGATCGAAGCCAGCGGGCATTTTTGCGTCGGGGCGAATCGTGAAACTGCCGGTGGCATCGCCCAGATAGGATGCCATGAAGGTCGACGTCAGGGCTTTCTGCTCAAGCAGGCTGGCGACGTTGGACTGTTCCGGATTGACAGCGATGTTTTGAGCGAGGTTGTCGATCAGCAGGATACGGCCGGCCAGCCAGGTCTGGATGTTGCTGGCGGTGACGTCTCCCATCTCGTTGAGGTAGTTGTCCAGGTCTTCGCGAATGGCGTTGCGTTGCAGATAGTCGTTGTACAGTGTGAACGAGGCGAAGGCGGCAACAACGATGAGGGCGGCGGCAAGCAAAATTTTATGGCTGAAGCGCAGGTTTTTGTTCATGGCTTGGGGTTCCGCTAAGGTCTTAATGTCCTGAGCGTGCTTTTATAAAGGCACGCTGAATGGGCAATGTTGAAAAAAAGCTGATATTTCCATCCTCTCCTTAGGGAATTACCGACGCTATTTTCGGATTAGTCTCACAACCATTTTTATCGGCCGTGCAGGATCAAAGATTAACCATGGGTGACAAAATGCCTGACTCATCGCAACTCGTTATCGGCGCTGACCTTGCCGGCCAGCCTATCTCTCAGGCCATGCGCCTGGCGAACCGTCACGGCCTGGTCGCTGGCGCTACCGGGACCGGTAAAACCGTCACGTTGCAGCGTCTGGCCGAAGCCTTCAGCGACGCTGGCGTGGCGGTGTTCGCGGCAGACATCAAGGGCGACCTGTGTGGCCTGGGCGCCGCCGGCAACCCTCAAGGCAAAATCGCCGAGCGGATCGCCGGGATGCCGTGGCTGAATCACAAGCCTGCGGCCTATCCGGTCACCCTGTGGGATATTAACGGTCAGTCCGGTCATCCATTGCGCACGACCTTGAGCGAAATGGGGCCGTTGTTGATAGGCAGCCTGCTGGAGTTGACCGACAGCCAGCAGTCGGCGCTGTATGCCGCGTTCAAGGTGGCGGACCGCGAAGGGCTGTTGCTGCTGGACCTAAAGGATCTGAAGGCGCTGCTCAATCACCTGCGTGACAACCCTGAGTTGCTGGGGGACGACGCGGCGTTGATGACCACCGGTTCCAGTCAGGCGCTGTTGCGACGACTGGCGACCCTGGAGCAACAAGGTGCCGAAGCGCTGTTCGGCGAACCGGCGCTGCAACTCGAAGACATTCTGCAACCGACGGCTGACGGCCGTGGACGCATCCATCTGCTGGATGCCAGTCGTCTGGTCCACGAAGCGCCGAAGGTGTATGCGACATTCTTGCTGTGGTTGCTGGCCGAGTTGTTCGAGCAACTGCCGGAGCGTGGCGATTCGGACAAACCGCTGCTGGCCCTGTTTTTCGACGAAGCGCATTTGTTGTTTGCCGGCACGCCCAAGGCGTTGCAGGATCGCCTGGAACAGGTGGTGCGGCTGATTCGTTCCAAAGGCGTGGGCGTGTATTTCGTCACGCAATCGCCGGGTGACTTGCCGGATGACGTGCTGGCTCAGCTCGGCCTGCGTATCCAGCACGGTTTGCGTGCCTTCACCGCCAAGGAGCAGAAGTCCCTGCGTGCGGTGGCGGAAGGCTTCCGACCGAACCCGGCGTTTGATGCCTTATCGGTGTTGACTGAGCTGGGGATTGGCGAGGCGCTGGTCGGCACCTTGCAAGACAAGGGCACGCCGGAGATGGTCCAGCGTGTCTTGGTCGCACCGCCGCAATCGCGGATCGGGCCGTTGACCGAAACCGAGCGCACGATGCTGATCGCCGGGTCGCCGTTCAAGGGGCGGTATGACAAGCCGGTTGATCGGGAATCGGCGTATGAAATATTGATGGGGCGCAAAGGGTTGGCGCCGGAGACTGACGCTGCTCCCGGCAAACCGGCCGCCGAAGAACCGAGTTTCACCGACAAGGCTGGAGAGTTCCTCGGCACGGCGGCGGGGCAGGCGCTGAAATCGGCAATGCGCCAGGCAGCCAATCAATTGGGCCGACAACTGGTACGCGGACTGATGGGCTCGCTACTGGGCGGCAGCAAACGCCGATAGCCAGCGGACACAATCAAACTGTGGGAGCGGGCTTGCTCGCTCCCACAGGGGGTCTATGTCATTCCTTGGGTTTGGCGTGCGCCGCAAGGCGTTCCAGCGCCGCTCGCAGATTCGGATCACTGATGCCATCGGCCGTGGCCTGTATGGTCGCGCCCGCATCCGTCGACAAACTGATGGTATGCCCCGCCGCCCCTTGCTGAACGGTGGGGGGCTGCACTTTGAACAGAATCCGCGTCAGGCTGGCGAATTCGTCGAACATCTGTAACTGGCGTTGCAGACGTTTTTGTTGATAACGCAGGCGGGTGGCCCAATGACCGTCAGTCACGATCAGCAATAAACTGCCTTCGCGCCACGAGGCTACATGGCAATGCTCGCGCGCAGCAGGCTGCAACTGGCTTTCGAGCAGACGTTGTAAATGACCCAGGCGTTGAGCATGGCCAAAGATGGCTTTCAGCGGCTTGGCTTCGCGAAGCAGAACGGCGGGTGCTCTGGCCGTGAGAGGGCGAAATGCCATGATCAGACACCTGAAGTAACAGAGCCGCCATGGTAGCAGAAAGCACCACGTGCACCTGACCCATTGCTTTGCGAGCGCTTTACCCATTAAATCAACAAGTAACTTCTGCCGCGAATGGCTTGAAGTTCAGCAAAAAGCCCTTATTTTAAGTGAGCCCCGTTACAGCGCAGTGCATGCATCGTGGAATAACGCCACTTTCCTCACCATCGTTTCCGGGTAGAATGCTCGTTCGCATGCGGCCATGAGGGCTGCACGGGCGACTCACGGGGCCGCCCTCCATCCCTTTAGTGTGGAAGATCCTGCCGATATGTTTGCGCCTTTGTTAAAGAAACTTTTTGGAAGCAAGAACGAGCGTGAAGTCAAACGCATGCTCAAGACGGTGCAACTCGTCAATGCCTTCGAAGAGCAAATGGTGGCCCTTTCGGACGATCAATTGCGTGCCAAGACAGACGAGTTCAAGGCCCGCATCGCCAAAGGGGAAACCCTCGACAAGCTGTTGCCAGAAGCCTTTGCGGTCGCCCGCGAAGCCGGCAAGCGTGTCATGGGTATGCGCCACTTCGATGTCCAGCTGATCGGCGGCATGACCTTGCATGAAGGCATGATCGCGGAAATGCGTACCGGTGAAGGCAAGACCCTGGTGGCAACACTGGGCGTTTACCTCAACGCGCTGTCCGGCAAGGGCGTGCACGTTGTGACGGTGAACGACTACCTGGCCCGTCGTGACGCCAACTGGATGCGTCCGCTCTACGAATTCCTCGGCATGACGGTCGGCGTGGTCACGCCATTCCAGCCGCCGGAAGAGAAACGCCTGGCTTACGCCGCCGACATTACCTACGGCACCAACAACGAATTCGGTTTCGACTACCTGCGCGACAACATGGCGTTCAGCATGGAAGAAAAATTCCAGCGCGAACTCAATTTTGCCGTGATCGACGAAGTCGACTCCATCCTCATCGACGAAGCCCGTACCCCGCTGATCATCTCCGGTCAGGCCGAGGACAGCTCCAAGCTGTACATCGAGATCAACAAACTGATCCCGCAGCTGGAGTTGCACGTCGAAGAAGTGGAAGGCGAAGTCACCAAGGCCGGCCATTACACCGTTGACGAGAAGACCCGTCAGGTCGAGCTCAACGAAGCCGGTCACCAGTTCATCGAAGACATGCTGACCCGCGTCGGCCTGCTGGCTGAAGGCGAGAGCCTGTATTCGGCGCACAACCTGGGCCTGCTGACCCACGTTTACGCTGGTCTGCGCGCGCATAAGCTGTTCAATCGCAACATCGAATACATCGTGCAGGATGGCCAGGTCGTCCTGGTCGACGAACACACCGGTCGTACCATGCCGGGTCGTCGCCTGTCCGAAGGCCTGCACCAGGCCATCGAAGCCAAGGAAAACCTGAACATCCAGGCCGAAAGCCAGACTCTGGCCTCGACCACGTTCCAGAACTACTTCCGTCTGTACAACAAGCTGTCCGGCATGACCGGTACCGCGGACACCGAAGCGTTCGAATTCCACCAGATCTACGGTCTGTCGGTGATGGTCATTCCACCGAACAAACCGCTGGCGCGTAAAGACTACAACGACCTGGTGTTCCTGACCGCCGAAGAGAAATACGCGGCGATCATCAACGACATCAAGGAATGCATGACCCAGGGCCGTCCGGTGCTGGTGGGTACTGCAACCATCGAAACGTCCGAGCACATGTCTGCGCTGCTGCAGAAGGAAGGCATCGAACACAAGGTCCTGAACGCCAAGTTCCACGAAAAAGAAGCCGAGATCATTGCCCAGGCCGGTCGCCCGGGTGCGCTGACCATCGCCACCAACATGGCCGGTCGCGGTACCGACATTCTGTTGGGCGGCAACTGGGAAGTTGAAGTTGCGACCCTGGAAAACCCGACCCCTGAGCAGATTGCCCAGATCAAGGCCGACTGGCAGAAACGTCACCAGCAAGTGCTGGAGTCGGGCGGCTTGCAGGTGATCGCTTCCGAGCGTCACGAATCGCGCCGTATCGACAACCAGCTGCGTGGTCGTGCCGGTCGTCAGGGTGACGCCGGTTCCAGCCGTTTCTACCTGTCGCTTGAAGACAGCCTGATGCGCATCTTCGCCTCTGACCGGGTGAAGAACTTCATGAAGGCGCTGGGCATGCAGTCCGGTGAAGCGATCGAGCACCGCATGGTGACCAACGCCATCGAGAAGGCTCAGCGCAAGGTTGAAGGCCGCAACTTCGACATTCGCAAGCAACTGCTCGAGTTCGACGACGTCAACAACGAACAGCGTAAAGTGATCTATCACATGCGTAACACGTTGCTGGCCGCCGACAACATCGGTGAAACCATCGCCGACTTCCGTCAGGACGTGCTCAACGCGACCGTCAGCGCGCACATTCCGCCGCAATCGCTGCCTGAGCAGTGGGACGTCGCCGGTCTGGAAGCGGCGTTGCAGAGCGACTTCGGTGTGGCGCTGCCGATCCAGAAATGGCTCGACGAAGACGATCACCTGTACGAAGAAACCCTGCGCGAGAAGCTCATGACCGAGCTGCTGGCCGCGTACAACGAGAAAGAAGAGCAGGCGAGCGCCGAAGCGCTGCGCACCTTCGAGAAGCAAATCGTTCTGCGTGTGCTCGACGACCTGTGGAAAGACCACCTGTCGACCATGGATCACCTGCGTCACGGCATCCACTTGCGTGGTTATGCGCAGAAGAACCCGAAGCAAGAGTACAAGCGCGAGTCCTACACGCTGTTCTCCGAGCTGCTGGATTCGATCAAGCGCGACTCGATCCGTGTGCTGTCGCACGTTCAGGTTCGCCGCGAAGATCCGATCGAAGAAGAGCAACGCCTGCGTCAGGAAGCCGAGGCATTGGCGGCGCGCATGCAGTTCCAGCACGACGAAGCGCCAGGTCTTGAGCAACCGGAACTGCTCGGTGAAGAGGTCGATGTTGCCCTCGCCACCGCACCGGTTCGCAACGAACAGAAGCTGGGCCGTAACGAACTGTGCTACTGCGGTTCGGGCAAGAAATTCAAGCATTGCCACGGGCAGATCCAGTAAAACCCGTTTCATACGCTGAAATACCCGCGCCGCGACCGGCATCAGCCGTCGCGGCGTTTTGCCATTTACACCACCGTTCTTCCTGAAAGCGGTGCTGACATCATTTATTAAGGAGCGCATTCATGGCTGTTGGTCTTGGTCCTTTGCCAACGTTGCACCCGGTTGCCGGTTTTGAACTCGGTATCGCCTCGGCCGGCATCAAGCGCCCGGGGCGCAAGGATGTCGTGGTCATGCGCTGTGCCGAAGGCTCCACGGTCGCGGGCGTGTTCACCCTGAACGCCTTTTGCGCCGCTCCGGTGATTCTGGCCAAGCAACGAGTACAAGGCCCGGTACGTTACCTGCTGACCAACACCGGCAATGCCAACGCCGGCACGGGCGAACCTGGCCTGGCTGCCGCCGAGCGCACCTGCGCCAAACTGGCTGAATTGACCGGTGTCGACGCCAGCCTGGTGCTGCCGTATTCCACCGGAGTGATCGGTGAGCCGCTGCCGGTCGAGAAAATCGAAGGTGCGCTGCAAGCCGCCCTCGACGACCTGTCGGTGAATAACTGGGAAGCCGCCGCCACCGGCATCATGACCACCGACACCTTGCCCAAAGGCGCCAGCCGCCAGTTCCAGCATGACGGCGTGACCATCACCGTCACCGGCATCAGCAAAGGTGCGGGCATGATCCGTCCGAACATGGCGACCATGCTCGGCTACATCGCCACCGACGCCAAAGTCTCCCGCGACGTGTTGCAGAATCTGCTGCTGGACGGCGCGAACAAGTCGTTCAACCGCATCACCATCGACGGCGACACCTCGACCAACGACTGCTGCATGCTGATCGCCACCGGTCAGGCTGCGCTGCCGGAAATCACCCGCGCCGAAGGCGAGTTGTTTGCCAAGCTGAAACAAGCGGTGTTCGAAGTGTGCATGGACGTGGCCCAGGCCATCGTGCGTGACGGCGAAGGCGCGACCAAATTTGTGACCGTCGAAGTCAACGGCGGCGGCAATCACCAGGAATGCCTGGACGTCGGTTATACCGTGGCGCACTCGCCGCTGATCAAGACGGCACTGTTTGCTTCCGACCCGAACTGGGGCCGCATCCTGGCCGCCGTCGGCCGTGCCGGCGTGCCAGACCTGGACGTGAGCAAGATTGACGTGTTCCTCGGCGAAGTCTGCATCGCCAGCCGTGGCGCCCGCGCCGCGACCTACACCGAAGCCCAGGGCGCGGCGGTGATGCAGCAGGAAGAGATCACCATCCGTATCGAACTGGGTCGCGGCGATTGCAGCGAAACCATCTGGACCACCGACCTGTCCCACGAATACGTGAAGATCAACGCCGAATACCGCACATAAGACCGAGTCGCCCCCATCGCGGGCAAGCCCGCTCCCACAGGATTTGCGCTAACCCTGTGGGAGCGGGCTTGCCCGCGATGACGGACGACCAGCCGCTAGATATTCTGGCTTGTTCCCCTGACGAGAAGGCACCCACACATGAGCCTCCACCTGATCATCGGCGACAAACTGCTTTCCTCCTGGTCCCTGCGTGGCGCACTGGCCCTTGACCTCACCGGCGCCCCGTACACCGAAGAACTGATCAAGCTGGGCCAGCCGGACACCCGCGAACGCCTGCTCAAGCACTCGCCGACCGGCAAAGTCCCGCTGCTGAAAACCGGGCATGGCACCATCGCCGACTCCCTGGCGATTGCCGAATACCTGGCCGAGCAATTCCCCGACGCCGGCCTCTGGCCCAAGGACACCGCCGCCCGTGCCCAGGCCCGTTCGGCTTGTGCGCAGATGCACGCCGGGTTCTTTGCCATGCGCGGCAACATGCCGTTCGACCTGAGCCGCGACGCACCGCTGTCGCCTACGCCTCCTGAGGTGCAGGCAGATATCGAGCGCATGCTGGCGTTGTGGGCTGAATGCCGTGCGGCGTCGACTCAAACCGGTCCGTTCCTGTTCGGCGGCGCGACCCTCGCCGATGCCTTCTTCGCACCGATTGCCGTGCGCCTGCGCACGTATCAGGTGAAGTTGCCGGCGGCGGACGAAGCCTATGTTGAAACCGTCTACCAATGGCCGTCGTTCAAGGCCTGGCAGAAGGCTGGCCTGGAGGAGATTGGGCAGTGAAACGAGTACACGTAGCCGCCGCCGTTATCCGTGACAACAGCGGCAAGATCCTTATCGCACGCCGTGCCGACACCCAGCATCAGGGCGGCTTGTGGGAATTCCCCGGGGGCAAGGTCGAGGACGACGAATCCGTCGAAAGCGCCCTGGCTCGCGAACTCCAGGAAGAGCTGGGCATTGTGGTCAGCGCCGCACGACCGTTGATCAAAGTCCGCCACGATTACCCGGACAAGCAAGTGTTGCTGGACGTTTGGGAAGTCTCGGCCTTTACCGGTGAGCCCCACGGCGCCGAAGGCCAGCCGTTGGAGTGGGTGGCTCAGCGTGATCTGCTGAACTACGAATTCCCGGCGGCCAACCAGCCGATCGTCGCGGCCGCACGATTGCCTGCACAGTATTTGATTACGCCTGAAGACCTGGAAACCCCGGCGCTGTTGCGCGGTATTCAGAAAGCCATCGCTGGCGGCATCAAGTTGATCCAGCTGCGGGCACCCAACGGCTACGATCCGAAATACCGCGATTTGGCGGTGGACGCGGCGGGGCTGTGTGCCGGCAAGGCGCAATTGATGATCAAGGGCCCGTTCGAGTGGCTGGGCGACTTCCCGTCCGCCGGCTGGCACATCACGGCAGCGCAGTTGCGCAAATACGCAGCGGCGGGTCGGCCGTTACCGGCGTCGCGCTGGTTGGCGGCGTCTTGCCACAACGCTGAAGAGCTGGCGTTGGCCGAGCAGATGGGCGTGGATTTTGTGACCTTGTCACCGGTGCAGCCGACCCAGACTCATCCAGATGCGCTGCCGTTGGGCTGGGAGCAGGCGGCGGCGTTGATCGACGGTTTCAGCAAACCGGTGTTCTTGCTCGGTGGTGTTGGCCCGGCGGAACAGCAAAAGGCTTGGGAGGCGGGGGCTCAAGGTGTGGCGGGGATTCGGGCATTCTGGCCCGGGGCTTGAATTTCCGGTGATGCTGACGGCCTCTTCGCGGGCAAGCCACGCTCCCACAGTTGACCGAGTTCTTCCAGATGGAATGCGATCAAATGTGGGAGCGGGCTTGCTCGCGAAGGCGTCCTGACAGGCGCCAATTATTCCTGAGGCTTAGCGGCCGCCTGCCAAAGAATCTCGGCAACCCCCTGCCGCTTGGCAATCAACCTGGCCACCACAAACAACACATCCGACAACCGATTGATATACGCCAAGCCAACACCGGCCAGCGGTTCAATCGCATTCAAATGCTGACACCGCCGCTCCGCGCTGCGCGCCAGGCATCTGCACACATGGGCCTGGGCAATCAGCGCTGAACCACCCGGCAGAATGAAATTCTCCAGCGGCCCCAACTCCTCATTCCACAGATCGATCGCCGCTTCCAGCCGTTCGATTTCCGCTGCATTCAACGCTTGATACTCCGGCATCGCCAACTCGCCACCCAGGTCGAACAACCGATGCTGGCAGGGCGCCAAAACCTCAATCACCTCGCTCAAACCCGGATACGCAGCACTTTCAGCGGCCAACCCGGCCAACAGTACGCCCACCTGGCTGTTCAGCGTATCGACCTCGCCAATGGCCTCGATCCGCGGGTGGTCCTTGGGCACGCGGCGACCATCGCCGAGTCCGGTTTCGCCTTTGTCGCCGGTACGGGTGTAAATCTTCGACAAGCGAAAGCCCATGGGTTACCTCGATAGCTGATTGAGTTCTTGAGAGATGACGGGGGAGCCCGCCAGTGGCAGGCGCAAGGTGAAACAGGTGCCTTGGCCCAGCGTCGATTGCACCTCCATCTGCCCCTTGTGGTTGTTGGTGATGATGAAATACGAGACCGACAAGCCGAGGCCTGTGCCCTGACCGATTTCCTTGGTGGTGAAGAACGGCTCGAAAGTGCGTTTGCGCACGTTCTCGCTCATGCCGATGCCGTTGTCCTCGACCTGAATTTCGGCCCATGGCGGATTCAGCCGGGTGCGCAGAATGATGCGCCCGGGTTCGCTGTCGTCTTCACGCTGGTGAATGGCTTGGGCCGCGTTTTTGAGCAAGTTGAGCAGCACCTGCTCCAGTTCGTTGGCCGTGCCGGGCACCGGGCCCAGTGCCGGGTCGAACTGACGGATGATCGCCTGGCCCTTGAAGTCGAAGCCGATGGCCAGGTCGAAGTCGTTACCGGCGATTTCCACTGCTTGATCGATCAGCGCCGGCAGGTCGCACGGCGCCATTTGCCGGGTGCTGCGACGGCTGAAGCTGAGCATGTGGGTGACAATTTTTGCAGCCCGGGCCCCCGCCTGTTGAATGCCATCAAGCAGCTGCGGCACTTCGCGCGCTTGCAGGTATTTGTTGACCGTTTCCAGAGAGATGCCGGTTTGCTCGGCCTGTTCGAGGTTCTTCGGCAAGTCAGGCGACAGGCGTCGTCGAATGTTCTGCACGTTGTGCAGAATTGCACCCAACGGGTTATTGATTTCGTGGGCCATGCCGGCGGCGAGGCCGCCGACCGAGAGCATTTTTTCCGACTGCACCATCATTTCTTCCAGCGACAGGCGTTGGGTAATGTCGTCGATCCGGATCACCACACCGCGCCCGGCCCCGCCCATCAGCGGGTAGAAAGTCAGGGCGTAATGCTTGGGTTCATCGTCCTTGAACCAGGTCACGCGCTCGATCTTCGCCACCGTGTGCTGCTCGACGGTCTGCTTGAGCTGCGGCAGAAACGGTTTCAGCGGCTCGAAGGCGAGGAAGATCGGCTGGTTCAAGGCTTCGTCCAGACGCGTGCCGGACAGGGCGCTGGCCTCCTGATTCCACTGGGTGACATAGAGTTGCTCGTCGAGGGCGATCAGCGCCGACGGCATGGAGTCGATGATGCTGTTGAGGTAGTTCTGGAACCCGGTGAGTTTCTTCTCGATCTTGCTGCGCACCTGGACTTCGAGTTCCAGTTTGCGGTTGGTGTGGCGGGTTTCTTCGGCCAGGCCCTGCGCCTGATCGTAAGCCGCCTGGGAGTCATCCCGGGCACGTTTGAGCTGCTGCTCCCGGGCTTCGATCCGCGAGAGCATGGTGTTGAAGGCCTCGGCGAGACTGCCGATTTCGTCGTGGTTGCCACGGGAGGCGCGCAGGGCGTAGTTCTCTTCGCGGGTCACTTGCCGGGACAACTCTTCAAGCTGATGGATCGGCCGGGTGATCAGGCGTTTGATCTGTCGGGCGATCACCAGCCACAACAGCACACTGAAGATCAGAATGCCGAGACTGGCGGTCAGGGTCCCGGTATAGAACGCCACTGGCAATTCACTGCTGGCCACCAGTAACAGGTGCCCCGGCGCGGTGCCGGGGCGGGGCAGGGTGATCACCTGATTGCTGCGAAACTCGGTGGCCTGCCAGGCTTCGATGTGCCGGTAGCGATCCGGCAGGTGCAGCTTTTCGCCATGCTGCAATTGCGCCAATCGCTCACCCTTGCCGTCATACAAGGCTGCTGCCCGCAGCGGTGAATAACTGTTGAGTTCATTGAGCAGGCGCTCGGCACTTTGCGGCGACGTCAAGGCGTCGGCCACCAGGCTCGGGTTAGACACCAGTCGGCCGATGGTCTGCAACGCCTGGGGCGCCATGCTTTCCTGGGAGATGTAATACGCGGCGCTGATAAAGGTCAGGTTGGCGACCAGCAGGATGGTGATCAACAGCACGAGCAGGGCGGCCAGCAGTTTCTGGCCGACCGGAAGGTTTTCGAGACGCTGGCGCAATGGCATCAGGTTCATCGCTGAAAAGGAACAAGTGGCCAGCGTAGCCGCTGCTCAGTCGCTGGGCAATCCAAGGCTTTGAAGATGGACAATCAGCCGCTGCTGTAACTGATTGAGGTGGGGCAGGTTCAACTGGTGCCGTGCGGCCACTTTGCAGACATAGCCCAACAGGTAGCTGATTTCGGTCCGGCGCTGGCTCGCGACGTCCTGGTGCATCGAGGAGTAGTTGGCCGCGGTGGCATGGATCACCCGTTCGACTTCCTGTTGCAGTTCCTCGGCGGCAGCCGGCTGACCGCAGCGTTCCAGCAAGTCGGTCAGTTCGACGCAAAGGGTGGCGACTTCGCAATGGTGTTGCTGCAAGCCGCCGTTGCGGCAATCGTGCAGCACCGTCAGCGGATTGATCGCACAGTTGAGTGCCAGTTTGCGCCACAGCCGGGTCAGGATGTCGGTGCTCCATTCGTGAGGAATACCGGCGGCCGTCAGTTCATCCAGCCAGATCGGCGCCACCGGATGACAGGCATCCCCCAGCCAGGTGTAGCCGTGACCGGCGAACACCACGCGCCAGTCGCCATCGCGAAACGCGCCTTCGGTGCTCGATGCGCATACGCAACGCGCCTGAGGCACCTGTGCGGCGACAGCGTCCTGACTGCCGAGGCCGTTCTGCAACAGGATCAGCTCGGCGTCGGGCGTCAGGCGTGGTGCCAGTTGGGCGACAGCCTTTTCGGCATCGTAGGCCTTGCAGGCTACCAGCAGGCGGTTGATCGGCTCGCTGTTGTGCGGTGTCTCACCGGGGATCTCATAAGTGTTGGCTTCGCCGTGCTCCACCAGCGTCAGCCCGCCCGCCGCCTGATAGGCCTGTAAACGTTGTTCATCGCGCAGGATCAACCGGACCGGCACCCCGGCCCGCGCCAGGCGGGTGGCCCACAACGTGCCAAGGCTGCCGGCACCCAAAACATGCCAAGTGGTGGACATCAGCTTTTTGCTCGGTTTGGCGCAGGCATGTAAGGCTCGCAGTATCGGTTGGAAAAGACCCGTTATAATGAGCCCGATTTTAACCGCAAGCCAAGCGCGCTCCATCGCTATCGAGCGCGCCTTTTATTGGAGAGATTACATGCCGTCGTTCGACGTGGTATCCGAACTGGACAAACACGAAGTCACCAACGCGGTCGAGAACGCCGTCAAGGAACTCGATCGCCGTTATGACCTGAAAGGCAAGGGCACCTTTGAATTCAAGGAAAAGGACCTGACCGTCAACCTGACCGCCGAGGCTGACTTCCAGCTCGAAGCGATGATCGAGATCCTCAAGCTGGCGCTGGTCAAGCGCAAAATCGACGTGCAGTGCCTTGAAGTCAAGGATGCCTACGCGTCGGGCAAGCTGATGAAACAGGAAGCCGTCCTCAAGGAAGGCATCGACAAAGAGCTGGCGAAGAAAATCGTCGCTCACGTCAAGGACGCCAAGCTCAAGGTCCAGGCCGCCATTCAGGGCGAGCAAGTGCGCATCACCGGCAAGAAACGTGATGATTTGCAGGAAGCCATCGCGGCCCTGCGCGCCAAGACTTTCGACATGCCGCTGCAGTTCAACAACTTCCGCGACTGATCTTTCAAGTGGGAACTGTGGGAGCGAGCTTGCTCGCGATGAGGGTGTATCAGTCGACATCACTGTTGAATGACACACCCTCATCGCGAGCAAGCTCGCTCCCACAGGATTGTGTTTATTCCGGCGGGTCTTTTTCTGCCGCTTATTTTTTCGCGTGCCGGATGGCCGGAAATCAGGAGAAAGTAGATGGATTTGAATACCGAAGTGGATAACCTGGTCAAGGCATCCCAAGCCTGGATCCCGATGATCATGGAGTACGGCAGTCGCGTGTTGCTGGCGGTCATCACGCTGGCCGTCGGCTGGTGGCTGATCAACAAGGTCACGCAAAAGCTCGGCGGTTTGCTGGCCTTGCGTAGCGCCGACTTGGCGCTGCAAAGCTTTATCAGCAACGTGGCCAATATCATTCTCAAGGTGTTGCTGATTGTCAGCGTCGCTTCGATGATCGGTATTGAAACCACCTCGTTCGTTGCTGCCATCGCTGCGGCGAGCTTCGCCATAGGTATGGCGTTGCAGGGCAGCCTGACAAACTTCGCCGGCGGTGTGCTGATTCTGCTATTCCGCCCGTTCCGCATCGGTGACTGGATCGAAGCGCAAGGTGTGGCCGGTACGGTTGACGCCATTCAGATTTTCCACACCGTGCTGCGCACCGGGGACAACAAAACCATCATTGTCCCGAACGGCAGCCTGTCGAACGGTATCATTACCAATACAAATCGTCAGCCAACGCGCAAAGTTGTATTTGATGTGGGCGTGGACTACGAAGCGGATCTTCAGAAGGCCCGTGAAGTATTACTGGATCTGGCCAAAGACGAGCGTATTTTGGCTGAACCGGCACCTCAGGCAGTAATTTCGACGCTGGGTGATAGTTCGATTACTGTTTCTCTGCGAGTGTGGGTGAAGACCGCGGATTACTGGGATGTGATGTTCATGTTTAACGAGCAGTCCCGGGATCGTTTGAAAACGGCCGGTATTGATATTCCATTTCCACAGCGGGTTATTCGAGTGGTTCAGGAAGCACCGGTGAATTGAGATGTTTTAACCCAGGCCTGACTTAATAGTCAGGCTTATTGAGTAGCAAGCTAATCATTAATGCACTGTGCAATGGTTAAAAAAAAGGCCCCTCCGAAGAGGGGCCTTTTTTATACTTGCTAACTAAACCGCTGCGATTACAAGATCGACAGTGGGTAGTCGACGATCACGCGGAACTCTTTCACGTCGCCTTCACCTTCGTCGGCATTAGCAAAGTGCCAAGCTTGACGGAAGCGGACGGACAGGTCTTTTGCCGGGCCAGACTGAACAACGTACTTGGCTTCGAAGTTGGTTTCGTTGTGCTTGCCGTCTTCACCGTACAGGCCGGCGTAAGCGCTGCCTGCAGGAGTTTTGGTGCCGTCGATGTCCCAGCCTTTAACGTAACGGGTCATGAAGCTCAGACCTGGAACGCCGTACTCGGCCATTTTCAGGTCGTAACGGACCTGGGCAGACTTCTCGCCAGGGGCGTTGAAGTCAGAGTACTGGATGGAGTTGGCGAGGAAGATCGAGTCGCCGCCACGGTTGTTCTTGCCGATACCGACGTAGTCGAATGGGGTATCGCCATTAACCTTTTGGAAGGCCAGGGTGATGGTGTGTGCTTTCAGGAACGAGAGCGCAGTGGCCAGCGAGAACGCGGTGTTGCTGATGTCACCGGCTTTCGAGTCACCGGTATCGGTGGTGCGATAGATGTTGAAGTCGGTGTTCAGCGACGTGTCACCACTAATCGGAGTGGTAAGGTTCACGTTCGCGTAGTACTGGTTCCAGATGTCTTCCAGCTTGGCGCCGTACAGCGATGCGCTCAGGTTGTCGGTGATGCCGTATTTGCCACCGAAATAGTCGATGGAGTTAGCAGCCACGCCAGCGTAGTTTGCGAACAGATCGCCGTCACGGGCGTTTTTGTCCTGGCTGGAACCCGAGTAGAAGTGACCGGCTTCGAGGTCAAGGTCTTTGACTTCGCTGCTCTGCAGTTGGAAACCGCTGGCAACTTGAGGAAGGATACGGGAACCGCCAACAGCAAACACTGGAGCAGTGCTTGGCGACATGTCGCCGACTTTCAGCTCGGTTTTGGAGATGCGGAATTTAACGGCAGCGCCGGCTTTACCCTGGCTGTCGTTGACGTCGCGGCCACCGTTGGCGTTGACGGTGTCGCTACGGCTCATGTTACCCGAACCGGAAGTGCCATCGCCGCCATCCAGTTTGATGGCCAGGTAACCGAATGCATCAACGCCGACGCCAACAGTACCTTGGGTGTAACCGGAGTTGAAGGTGCCCCAGATACCTTGGGTCCAGTCTTTGACGTCGCGGGCGCGATCTTTGTTGTCACGGTTGAAGTAGTAGTTGCGAACCAGCAAGTTCAAACTGGCGTCGTCAACAAAACCCTTGGCTTCAGCCTGGTCACTTACAAAAGGTGCGGCCGTAGCCATTTGAGTACTGGCTGCTGCTGCAACTGCCAGTGCGATCATGCTCCACTTCATCACGCGCATCGTGATTTGCTCCTTTGGTTTTAGAAGAGTACTGCCGTCCCACCTGTTTTATTATCTGGGCGGCTCTTTCTTTTTTGAGTCGGCGCAAAGTTATATCACGCAGACCATGTTGGCGATACTTGCGTATCTAACCTTTCAGCTTCTTTACGACGGTGTCGCAAACGGCTGGGTAGATGTCGCAAATTTACTGCCTCGACGCAAGCGGATTGGCAACTTTAACGTTGTTTTCCAAGACTTGTGCATCGGTAAAAAGAGTCCCTGGTGAAACGTTTGAATCTCCATTGGGCAACCCTGCCGCTGTTTTTATGTGCCTTGGGGCCTCCACTTCCAGCGGAGGCATCAGGGCGATGTGGGTGTGAATGCAACAAGCGTGCACAAACCGGAATTCTGCTACTGATTTTTTCCGAAAGCCTGCCTGTTGCTGTAAAAACCTCGTAAAACCGGGGGCTTCAAGCGTGTTGTCTGTACGCTTGACGCCGTGCATTGCATGGTGTTGTAACCCTGAAACCGAAAGCGTGACAATGAAAAACGTTACCGGTTCACCCCTTCGGTGAGTAATTCACGGATGCTGACGCACTCAGCGTAGACGCACTGTGCGGTTTTGGTGCAAAAAATCTTAATCACTGTGCTGAAATCACACAGTGCGCTCATGACTACGGCTGGAACTATTCATTGGATATCAGTCATTTCGCCCTTCTGGGGGCAATCTTCGGTTCTGTGTTGGTGCGTCCTGATCAAAAACGGCCCATCTCGGGGCGTTGGTTCAAGGTGATGCCTGGGGTGATCACGGGTATGCTGGCGTCCTGTCGCTTGGTGCGCGGCCTGTCTGGATGGGCGCTAAGCTGAAAAATGATGACCTGGCGGGAGTGCGCGCGGTGTTCGCTTTAGATCCACGACTTCAACAAGACACGCTTCCGATTGGCGATTTCCCGCTTTGCCGGTTGCTGTTATCCAATGATTCGAACTACCCCTGGTTCATCCTGGTGCCACGTCGTGAAGATATCAGTGAGATATTTCAGTTGGGTGTCGCAGATCAACAGCAGCTGTGGCAGGAAACAACTGCGCTGGCGGAACTGCTCAAGGATTCGTTCGACGCCGATAAGCTGAATGTTGCGGCGCTGGGTAATGTCGTCAGTCAGTTGCACATGCATGTCATTGTGCGCAAACGTGAGGACGCCGCCTGGCCAGCTCCGGTCTGGGGCAGACACCCGGCCGTGCCTTACAGCGCAGCGCAGATTGCGTCGATTCGCGAGCGCCTGCGTCTGCTGTTAACCGAAGATTTCACGTTTCTGGAGGGTTGAATCATGAGCCTGGAAGATCGCGTTACCGATCTGGAGAGCCAACTGGCGTTTCAGGATGACACTATCCAGTCGTTGAGCGATGTGCTGGCGACGCAGCAGCGTGCCGTTGAACGCCTGCAATTGCAGATGGCTGCATTGCTCAAGCGCCAGGAAGAAATGGCCGGGCAGTTCGAAACCTTCGAAGAAGAAGCGCCACCGCCTCACTATTGAAACCGCAGGCAATAAAAAACCGCGAACAGCTCAGCTGCTCGCGGTTTTTTTTAGCCTTGAATCAGCGACGCGGCAATGCGGCGATCACATCTTCGGCTTGCAGCCCTTTGTCACGATTCATGACAGAGAACTCCACGCGCTGGCCTTCAACGAGAACGCGGTGACCTTCGCCACGAATGGCCCGGAAATGCACGAAAATATCATCGCCGGAATCACGGGAAATAAAGCCGAAGCCTTTGGACGTGTTGAACCACTTGACGGTGCCGGTATCGCGGTTGCTCATGTCGTAGCTTGGCGAAGCGGCGGCCGGCGAGGATTTGTAGAAGCTGATAGCCAGGTGCAGGAGAACGGCGATCAGCGCAGCCACCAGGCTGAACAGAACGGCAGGTTGACCGGCGATGACAGGCATCGGCGCGAGCAACGTCAGGGTTTGCAGGACGACAGCCAGGACCAGCAGGGCGCTGACCAGGTTTTGCAGTTGATGACGTGGGCCTTTGTTCCAGTAAGGGATAACGGGAGCAAGGGTGAGGTTGAGCAGGCCGAAAAAGGCCAGGTACAGCGCGTCAGGTTGTTGCAGGTAAGGGACTGCTTCGGATCGCAGGCTAGGGATGAAGGACAGCAGCAAAGCTGCTGCGCCCATTAGCAGGTGGACGATTTTCAACATTTTGATTAACTCACGTTAAGACGGATCACAAGGAAGAGCTGATGGAGCACGGTTCGCTTCAGAACAATAAGAGGCGTTGGACACGTACCCGGTACCAGCCTATGCGCAGCCCCCGAAAAACAGGCGGTCGCGACACGCGGTCTATTTAACAGCAAAGCCTGCAGCTACTCAAATCAGGCAGTCCAGCGGTGCTTCGCGGGGCGATTTGTCGCAGGTCATTGTGCAATCCCGGGCTGCGAGGGGGTGGCAGGCTTGCTAGAGTGGTCCTGCACCTGTTGGATGAATTCATCACCTTTAGGGGAAAAACATGGCAATCGACATCGGTATCAGTGAAGAGGACCGCAAGTCCATCGTCGATGGGCTTTCGCGTCTGTTGTCGGACACGTATGTGCTGTATTTGAAAACCCATAACTTCCATTGGAATGTCACCGGTCCCATGTTTCGGACCCTGCACCTGATGTTCGAGGAGCAATACAACGAGCTGGCCCTGGCCGTCGATTCGATTGCCGAGCGCATTCGCGCCCTCGGGTTTCCTGCCCCCGGCGCCTATTCGATTTATGCGCGGCTGTCTTCTATTAAGGAAGAAGCCGGCGTGCCCAGCGCCGAAGACATGATCAAGCAGCTTGTCGATGGGCAAGAGGCGGTCACCCGTACCGCGCGCGGGATCTTTCCGCTGCTGGAAAAAGTCAGCGACGAGCCGACGGCTGACTTGCTGACCCAGCGCATGCAAGTCCACGAAAAAACCGCATGGATGCTGCGGTCTCTGCTGGATCAGTAATATCGTCAGTACGCGAATGATGCCCCTCGGGTGTCGTTCGCGATCTTCGACTTCTTTCAATCGCTTTTTCGTGCGTTAAAAATCCTCTGGTTGCGTAGGAAAATGGCCGGCCTAGGACGGTCTCCATGATCGCCATTCAGCTGTTGGCTTATCCTACGTCCACGGTCATAAAGTCATCTGGATATACCTTTGCGCCTGCGCTTTTATAAGGCCACGCAGAGTGCTCTTACAGAAGGCAAGGATGACAAAGGAGTGTCAACGATATGGATTACGAAGACAGGCGAAGCGAGGGGAGGGTCGGTCCGGTCAAGGAGATAAGGATTGATCCATTTGTCAGCGAATTTGATATGGGGCTGGCCCGGCCTCTATCCCGGTCGGTGCGGTTGAACGGCTTTGCCACCTGCTTGCGGCTTGAGCAGGTGTACTGGGATATTCTGGGCGATATGGCCAAGGTCAATTGTTGTACGGTCAGTGCGCTGCTGTCCCACGTGGATCGCGAAGTGCACTTGCGTCATGGCGGGGTCAAGAACTTTACCGGGCTGGTGCGGGTTGTCTGCGTCGTACACAGCCTGAAAGAAGGGGGCTGCGTCGCAATGCCCTAGCCACGCGGGTGATCGGGCAGCGTGTCGGTCTGTGCAGTCTTACGGCTGCACAGGCTGCATTTAATGGATATAATCCCGCTCTTTGCCGCAAAACCCAGTGTGTGCGGTAGCAATCTGATCGCCGAGACAACCCCCATGCCGATGTACGACTATCAATGTGCTTCCTGTGGTCATCAGTTGGAAGCCATTCAAAAGATCAGCGCAGCACCGCTGGTCGACTGCCCTGCCTGCCAGGCGCCAGAGCTTAAAAAGATGCTGTCCATGCCGGGCTTCCGCCTTAGCGGCACCGGCTGGTACGAAACCGATTTCAAGACCGGTTCCAAGAAGAATCTGGCCGGCGGCGACAAAGCTGACTAAGGTCTGGAACCTGAGTTGAACGACACGCGCGAGCCCTTGCAACACCTGCAGGGCCTCCAACCGAATTTCGATTACGAGAAGTGAAACCACTACCATGATGCGCAGCCATTATTGCGGCCAACTGAACGAAGCCCTGGAAGGCCAGGAAATTACCCTTTGCGGATGGGTGCACCGTCGCCGTGACCACGGTGGGGTGATTTTCCTCGATATCCGTGATCGTGACGGTCTGGCCCAGGTGGTGTTCGACCCGGACCGCGCCGAGAGCTTCGCCGCCGCCGATCGCGTGCGCAGCGAATACGTGGTGAAGATCACCGGCAAGGTTCGCCTGCGTCCGGCCGGTGCCACCAACGCCAACATGGCGTCGGGCATGATCGAAGTGCTGGGCTACGAACTGGAAGTGCTGAACGAATCGGAAACCCCGCCGTTCCCGCTGAACGAGTTCTCCGACGTCGGTGAAGAAACCCGCCTGCGTTATCGCTTCCTCGACCTGCGTCGCCCGGAAATGCTCGAGAAGCTGCGTCTGCGTTCGCGCATGACCACCAGCATCCGTCGCTTCCTGGACGAGAACGGCTTCCTCGACGTCGAGACACCGATCCTGACCCGTGCCACCCCGGAAGGCGCTCGTGACTACCTGGTGCCGAGCCGTACCCACGCCGGTTCCTTCTTCGCCTTGCCGCAATCGCCACAGTTGTTCAAACAACTGTTGATGGTGGCCGGCTTCGACCGCTACTACCAGATCGCCAAGTGCTTCCGTGACGAAGACCTGCGCGCCGACCGCCAGCCGGAATTCACCCAGATCGACATCGAGACCAGCTTCCTCGATGAAAAAGAGATCATGGCCATCACCGAACAAATGATCCGCAACCTGTTCAAGGAAGTGCTGGACCTGGAATTCGGCGATTTCCCGCACATGACCTTCGAAGAAGCCATGCGCCGTTACGGTTCCGACAAGCCGGACCTGCGTAACCCGCTGGAACTGGTTGACGTTGAAGACCAACTGAAAGACGTCGACTTCAAGGTGTTCAGCGGCCCGGCCAACGACCCGAAGTGCCGTATTGCCGCCCTGCGCGTTCCAGGCGCGGCGAGCATGCCGCGCAAGCAGATCGACGACTACACCAAGTTCGTCGGTATCTACGGTGCCAAGGGCCTGGCTTACATCAAGGTCAACGAGCGCGCCAAAGGTGTTGAAGGCCTGCAGTCGCCAATCGTCAAGAACATCCCTGAAGCCAACCTCAACGTGATCCTCGATCGTGTTGGCGCGGTCGATGGCGATATCGTGTTCTTCGGCGCCGACAAAGCCAAGATCGTCAGCGAGGCCCTGGGCGCGCTGCGGATCAAGGTCGGCAACGACCTGGACCTGCTGACCTGCAAGTGGGCGCCGATGTGGGTTGTCGATTTCCCGATGTTCGAAGAGAACGACGACGGCAGCTTCACCGCCTTGCACCACCCGTTCACCGCGCCGAAGTGCACCCCGGAAGAACTGGAAGCCAACCCGGCGACCGCTCTGTCCCGTGCCTACGACATGGTTCTGAACGGCACCGAGCTGGGTGGCGGTTCGATCCGTATCCACCGCAAGGAAATGCAGCAGACGGTGTTCCGCCTGTTGGGTATCAATGAAGCGGAACAGGAAGAGAAATTCGGCTTCCTGCTCGACGCCCTGAAATACGGCGCACCGCCACACGGTGGCCTGGCCTTCGGCCTGGACCGTCTGGTCATGCTGATGACCGGCGCCCAGTCGATTCGTGAAGTGATCGCTTTCCCGAAAACCCAGAGCGCGGCTGACGTCATGACTCAGGCACCGGGTGCTGTAGATGCCAAGGCATTGCGCGAACTGCACATTCGTCTGCGCGAAACGCCAAAGGCTGAGTAAGGCTGACCGCAAAGGCGCATCCTTCCGGGATGCGCCTTTTCTTTAGGTCGAGATTTTTTGTTGCTGGCCGACACAGCGTGCGCGGCGGGCGATGTTTCAAAGAGAAATTCGGAGCGAGATATGGCGGGTCATTCCAAGTGGGCGAACATCAAGCACCGCAAAGAACGTCAGGATGCCAAGAAGGGCAAGATTTTCACCAAGTGGATTCGTGAGCTGACCGTTGCGGCCCGTCAGGGCGGCGGTGATCCGGGTTCCAACCCGCGCCTGCGCCTGGCGCTGGACAAGGCGCTTGGTGCGAACATGAGCCGCGACATCATTGATCGCGCAGTCGCCCGCGGTGCCGGTGCAGCCGATACTGACGACATGGTCGAACTGACCTATGAAGGCTACGGCCCGGGTGGCGTGGCGGTGATGGTCGAGTGCATGACCGACAACCGTAACCGCACCGCAGCCGCTGTTCGCCATGCGTTCAGCAAGTGTGGCGGCAACCTGGGGACTGACGGTTCGGTGGCCTATCTGTTTGAGCGCAAGGGGCAGATTTCCTTCGCGCCGGGTGTTGATGAAGATGCGCTGATGGAAGCGGCCATGGACGCCGACGCCGATGACGTGGTCACCCATGAAGACGGTTCGATTGACGTGTTCACCTCGTTCGCCGGCTTCTACTCCGTGCGGAACGCGCTGGAAGCGGCGGGTTTCAAGGGTGATGACGCGGAAATCGTGATGCTACCGACCACCAGTGCCGAACTGGACCTGGAAGGCGCCGAGAAGGTGCTCAAGCTGATCGACATGCTTGAAGACCTGGATGACGTGCAGAACGTCTACTCCAACGCGGACATTCCCGAGTCGGTAGCCGCGCAGCTCGGATAAGGGCGACTAAGATTCAGTGTGGGAGCTGGCTTGCCTGCGAGGGCGGCGTGTCAGGCTACATCATGGTTTGATGTGCCTACGCCATCGCAGGCAAGCCAGCTCCCACATTTGTTATTTGCTGTAATGAATATTGTGTTTTTAATGAACCCGCAGGCGTTATGACTTTAATTCTTGGTATCGACCCCGGTTCGCGCATCACCGGTTATGGCGTGGTACGTGATACCGGGCGTGGCTGCGTGTACGTGGCGTCGGGCTGCATTCGCACCGGTTCCGGCGAATTGCATGAGCGTCTGCAAATCGTCTATCGCGGTGTGCGTGAAGTCATCCAGACCTACGGCCCTGTGACCATGGGCATTGAAAAAGTCTTCATGGCGCGCAATGCCGACTCGGCCCTGAAGCTCGGTCAAGCCCGGGGCGCTGCAATTGTGGCGGGTGCCGAAGAAAGCCTGGAAATCGCCGAGTACACCGCGACCCAGGTCAAGCAAGCAGTGACCGGCACTGGTGCCGCCAATAAAGAGCAGGTGCAGATGATGGTCATGCACATGCTGAAATTGACCAGCAAGCCACAAATCGACGCTTCGGATGCCCTGGCCATTGCCATTTGCCACGCTCATACCCGTTCCAGCCTGTTGCCCCATGGCTTGGGAACGGCACGCAGTCGTGGCGGGCGCCTGCGTCTCTGATAGCATCAGCAGTCATTTTTAGGGAATGAGGGTTTTGCGCCTGTGTTGTCGGCGCAAAACCCTTGTTCTGTCAGTCGCCAGTCGTTGATCTGGCCAACGCTCAAGGATCTGAAACGTGATTGGACGCTTGCGCGGCACACTGGCTGAGAAACAGCCGCCGCACCTGATTCTGGATGTAAACGGTCTGGGGTATGAGCTGGAAGTGCCCATGACCACGCTGTATCGCTTGCCGTCGGTCGGTGAACCGCTGACCTTGCACACCCATCTGGTTGTTCGTGAAGACGCGCAGTTACTCTATGGCTTCTTCGGCAAGCGTGAGCGAGACTTTTTTCGCGAGTTGATCCGTCTCAATGGTGTGGGGCCAAAATTGGCCCTGGCGTTGATGTCGAGCCTCGAAGTGGATGAGCTGGTCCGTTGCGTGCAATCCCAGGACACCTCGGCGCTGACCAAGGTGCCGGGCGTGGGCAAGAAGACGGCCGAGCGTTTGCTGGTGGAGCTCAAGGACCGCTTCAAGGCCTGGGAAACCGTGCCGGCGATGTTCGCCCTGGTGCCGAACCAGCCGGGTGGGCCTGATGCGCCGGCACCGGTCGCCACCGCCGAAAATGACGCGGTCAGCGCGCTGATTTCCTTGGGCTACAAGCCGCAGGAAGCCAGCAAGGCGATTTCTGCAATCAAGGAGAAAGGTTTGAGCAGTGAAGACATGATTCGTCGTGCCCTGAAGGGAATGATCTAAGTGATTGAAGCTGATCGTCTGATTGCCGCCACGCCCGGCCCTCGCGACCGCGAGGAAGTCCAGGACCGGGCGATTCGTCCTGTCAGCCTGGCCGAGTACATTGGCCAGCCGACTGTTCGCGAGCAAATGGAGTTGTTCATCCAGGCCGCTCGCGGGCGTAACGAGTCCTTGGACCACACGCTGATTTTCGGCCCGCCGGGTCTGGGTAAAACCACCCTGGCCAACATTATTGCCCAGGAAATGGGCGTGTCGATCAAGAGCACTTCGGGTCCGGTGCTTGAGCGTCCGGGTGATCTGGCTGCGCTGTTGACCAATCTCGAGCCCCACGACGTGCTGTTTATCGACGAAATCCATCGGCTCTCACCGATCGTCGAGGAAGTGTTGTATCCGGCCATGGAAGATTTCCAGCTCGACATCATGATTGGTGAAGGGCCGGCCGCGCGTTCGATCAAACTGGATCTACCGCCGTTCACCCTGGTGGGGGCGACGACGCGGGCCGGCATGCTGACCAACCCGTTGCGCGACCGCTTCGGCATCGTCCAGCGCCTGGAGTTCTATAACACCGCCGACCTGGCAACAATTGTCAGCCGTTCGGCGAACATCCTCGGTTTGCCGCTGGACCCAGAGGGCGCCTTTGAAATCGCCCGACGCGCCCGTGGCACCCCACGGATCGCCAACCGTTTGTTGCGCCGGGTTCGGGATTTCGCCGAAGTGCGCGCCAAGGGCCACATCACCAAGCCGATCGCAGACCTGGCCTTGAACCTGCTGGACGTCGACGAACGTGGCTTCGATCACCAGGATCGACGTCTGTTGTTGACCATGATCGAGAAGTTCGACGGTGGACCGGTGGGCGTGGACAGTCTCGCCGCAGCGATCAGCGAAGAACGACACACCATTGAAGACGTGCTGGAGCCGTATTTGATCCAGCAGGGCTACATCATGCGCACGCCGCGGGGGCGGGTGGTCACCCGGCACGCGTATCTGCACTTCGGTTTAAACATTCCGTCACGAATGGGCGAGATGCCCGTGGTAGACGAGTTCCTCGATGCGGTAGACGATTAATCACCTTTGCGGGCTGATTTATTCGGAGTTTGTGCGGTCTGAGGACCGTACTTTCACCAGAAAGCCGCGAATCAATGAAAAACAGTTGCCTGGCCGGATTGGCAACCTGAGGAGTAAGCACTAGAGTATGCGCGCGCAAAACGGGCTTGAGCCTTTCGCACTTCGTTGTCGCGTTTATTACGAGGACACCGATGCGGGCGGCATCGTGTATTACGTCAATTACCTCAAGTTTATGGAACGGGCTCGAACCGAGCGGCTCCGGGATCTGGGCTTTGCCCAGTCCCAGCTGGCAGGAGAGGACCTGTTGTTTGTCGTGCATTCCAGCGAAGCGCGTTATCACGCGCCGGCGCGACTGGACGACGAGCTTCTGGTAAGCGCTGAAGTAATCGAATTGAACCGTGTCAGCCTGCGCTTCAAGCAGCAGGTCAGGCGAGCCACGGATAATGCGCTGCTCTGCGAAGGGCAGTTTCTGGTGGCCTGTGTGCGCACTGAAAGTTTAAAACCCCGGGCCATTCCCGAAGCTCTACGTGCGGCCTTTGCCGACGTGAGCGGCGCGGGTACACACTCAAAGCAGGAGATAAAGCGTGGAAGCTAACGTCGTCGACCATTCCTCCATGTGGAGCCTGGTCAGCAATGCCAGTATCGTGGTGCAACTGGTAATGCTGATCCTGGTAGCCGCATCGGTGACCTCATGGATCATGATCTTTCAGCGCAGCAACCTGCTGCGCGCCGGTCGACGTGCCCTGGAGAGCTTTGAAGAGCGCTTCTGGTCCGGCATCGACCTGTCCAAACTCTACCGTCAGGCCGGCAGCAACCCGGACCCGGATTCGGGCGTCGAGCAGATCTTCCGTGCCGGTTTCAAGGAATTCTCCCGTCTGCGCCAGCAGCCAGGCGTTGACCCTGAAGCGGTCATGGAAGGCGTGGCCCGTGCCATGCGCGTCGCCATTTCCCGCGAAGAAGAAAAGCTCGAACAGAGCCTGCCGTTCCTCGCTACCGTCGGTTCCGTCAGCCCGTACATCGGTCTGTTCGGTACGGTCTGGGGGATCATGAACTCCTTCCGTGGCCTGGCCACTGCCCAGCAAGCGACCCTGGCCACCGTGGCTCCGGGTATCGCCGAAGCACTGATTGCTACCGCGATTGGCCTGTTCGCAGCCATCCCGGCCGTTATCGCTTACAACCGTTTTGCTGCTCGCAGTGAGACCCTGCTGGGCCGTTACTACACCTTCGCCGATGAATTCCAGGCGATCCTGCACCGCAAAGTGCACACCAGCGAAGAATAAGCAGGTAATTTCCAATGGCTTTAATCGCTCGAGCTCGCAAAAAGCGCAAGCCGGTTGCCGAGATGAACGTGGTGCCTTACATCGACGTGATGCTGGTGCTGCTGGTTATCTTCATGGTGACCGCTCCGATGCTCAATCAGGGCGTGAAAGTTGATCTGCCCAAGGTTTCCAGCGAAGCCTTGCCGCAGGACAACAACACCCAGGTCCTGACCATTTCGATCAAGGCTGACAAGACCTACTACTGGAACCTTGGCAGCGAAGTCGAGACTGAAAAGCAACAGGACAAGGCCATGACCTTGCCGCAGATGACTGACGCGGTGACCAAGATCATTCGCGCCGGTACTGAAGGCGGCAAGCGCACCCAGGTGTTTATCCGTGGCGACAAGACCGTCGATTACGGCTCCGTGATGGGCGCCATGGGCGGGTTGCAGAAAGCCGGGGTCGGTAATGTTGGCTTGATTACCGAGGCACCCTGATGCAGCAAATGCGAGAGCCGTCCGCCTCGGAAAGCTACTTCTGGCCTAGTGTCCTGGCGATTGTCTTGCACGTGCTGGTGTTCGGCATGCTGTTCGTCAGTTTCGCCTTCACGCCGGAGCTGCCGCCGGCCAAGCCGATTGTCCAGGCGACCTTGTACCAGCTGAAATCGAAAAGTCAGGCGACCACCCAGACCAATCAGAAGATTGCGGGTGAGGCGAAGAAATCTGCCGCGCGTCAGACCGAAGTCGAACAGATGGAACAGAAAAAGATCGAACAGGAAGCGATCAAGGCCGCGGAACAAAAGAAGGAAGATGCGGCTCAAAAAGCCGAAGAATCCAAGAAGGCCGACGAGACTAAAAAAGCGGATGAGGCAAAAAAGGCTGATGAAGCCAAGAAAGCCGATGAAGCGAAGAAGACCGCCGAAGCCAAAAAGATTGAAGAGAAACAATTGGCTGATATAGCCAAGAAGAAATCTGAAGAAGAAGCCAAGAAAGCGGCGGAAGAAGAGGCCAAGAAAGCGGCCGCTGAAGAAGCCAAGAAAAAGATTGTCGAAGACGCGAAGAAGAAAGCCGCGGAAGACGCCAAGAAGAAATCTGAAGCTGAAGAGGCGAAGAAGAAAGTCGCCGAAGACGCGAAGAAGAAAGCTGCTGCCGATGCTGCGAAGAAAAAATCGCAGGAAGCGGCACGTAAATCCGTCGATGAGAAAAAAGCTCAGGCCCTGGCCGATTTGCTTTCCGACACGACGGAGCGTCAGCAGGCTTTGGCGGATGAACAGGGTGATGAAGTCGCGGGTAACTTCGACGACTTGATTCGCTCCCGTGCTTCTGAAGGTTGGGCGCAGCCACCGTCGGCCCGCAAGGGCATGAAAGTGATCCTGCAAATCAACATGCTGCCTGATGGAACAATCTCCGGCGTATCGGTTGCCAAGTCCAGCGGTGATGCACCGTTCGACAGTTCAGCGGTAGCGGCGGTAAAAAATATTGGTCGATTGACCGAAATGCAGGGTCTGAAGCCAGCTGATTTCGCACCCTATCGTTCATTCAAGATGACATTCACACCTGAGGATCTAGCCTTGTGAGAAACCTTCTTCGAGGACTGCTTGTCGTCATGTTCTGCTTTGCAGGACTGGCCACCGCAGACGAAAAAAATATCCTGGTCAGCAGTGGTAGCTCCCAGGCAACTCCAATTGCCGTAGTGCCATTCGGATTCCAGGGCGGCACCGTGCTGCCGGATGACATGGCCGAAATCATCGGCAACGACCTGCGCAACTCGGGTTACTACGCGCCGATTCCAAAGCAGAACATGATCAGCCAGCCGAGCCAGGCCAGCGAAATCATTTTCCGTGACTGGAAGGCGATCAACGCTCAATACATTATGGTCGGCAGCATTGTTCCAGCGGGCGGTCGCCTGCAGGTTCAGTACGCTCTGTTCAACGTCGCCACCGAACAGCAAGTGCTGACCGGTAGCGTGTCGGGCAGCGTCGATCAGCTGCGTGACATGGCGCACTACATTGCCGACCAGTCGTTCGAAAAACTCACCGGTATCAAAGGTGCGTTCTCGACACGTCTGCTGTACGTGACGGCCGAACGTTTCTCCGAGAAGAACACGCGCTACACGCTGCAACGCTCGGACTATGACGGTGCCCGCGCCGTGACTCTGCTGCAATCGCGTGAGCCGATCCTGTCGCCGCGTTTCGCACCGGACGGCAAGCGCATCGCTTACGTTTCGTTCGAGCAGAAGCGTCCGCGTATCTTCATGCAGAACATCGACACCGGTCGCCGTGAGCAGATCACCAACTTCGAAGGCCTGAATGGCGCGCCAGCCTGGTCGCCGGATGGCAATCGCCTGGCGTTCGTATTGTCGAAAGACGGTAACCCGGACATCTACGTGATGAACCTGGGTTCGCGTCAGATCACTCGCGTCACCAACGGTCCCGGCATCAACACCGAACCGTTCTGGGGTAAGGATGGTTCGACCATCTACTTCACCTCCGACCGTGGCGGCAAGCCACAGATTTATAAAACCAGCGTCGGTGGTGGCGGTGCGGAGCGTGTGACCTTTATTGGTAACTACAACGCCAACCCTAAACTTTCGGCTGATGAAAAGACCCTGGTGATGATTCACCGCCAGGATGGCTTCACTAATTTCAAGGTGGCGGCCCAGGATTTGCAGCGAGGTAGTGTAAAGATCCTCACTGATAGCACTCTGGACGAGTCACCTACTGTTGCGCCCAACGGCACCATGGTAATCTACGCCACCCGCCAGCAGGGCCGGGGAGTCTTGATGCTCGTGTCCATTAATGGACGCGTAAGGCTCCCGCTTCCTACCGCACAAGGCGAAGTCAGAGAACCTTCCTGGTCCCCTTACCTGAACTGACGCGGCGCTACACGTTTTACTTAACACACTGGGGTTCATTAGGAGTTTCACGATGGAAATGCTGAAGTTTGGTAAATTTGCTGCGCTGGCTCTGGCCATGGCTGTAGCTGTAGGTTGCTCGTCCAAAGGCGGCGACAACGCCGGTGAAGGCGCTGTTGATCCAAACGCTGGTTACGGCGCAAACACTGGTGCCGTTGACGGTTCCCTGAGCGAAGAAGCTGCTCTGCGCGCAATCACCACCTTCTACTTCGAATACGACAGCTCGGACTTGAAGCCAGAAGCCATGCGCGCTCTGGACGTTCACGCCAAAGACCTGAAAGCAAACGGCGCTCGCGTTGTTCTGGAAGGCAACACCGACGAACGTGGTACTCGTGAGTACAACATGGCACTGGGCGAGCGTCGTGCGAAAGCCGTTCAGCGCTACCTGGTACTGCAAGGTGTTTCCCCAGCTCAGCTGGAACTGGTTTCCTACGGCGAAGAGCGTCCAGTTGCTACCGGCAACGACGAGCAGTCCTGGGCTCAAAACCGTCGCGTCGAACTGCGTAAGTAATTCGTCATGCGAACGTGCCGTCGTGCTGTAACTGTTTTGGCTCTCAGCCTCGCACCGCTTGCGGTGTGGGCTGCGGTTCCTGTGGTCGATAACGACTCCGGCTATAACAATAGCGGGAGTAGCAATCCGCCTGCGGGTTACGGTACGAACGGCGCCTATGCCGGGGGAGGGGTTTCGGCCCCTGTCTCGGCACAGGGCGAGCTGTTCAACCAATTGCAATCCATGCAGGAGCAGATTTCACGCCAACAGGGTGTAATCGAAGTTCTGCAGAATGATGTAGCGCGTATGAAGCAAGAGAACCTGGAGCGATATCAGGATCTTGATCGGCGCATAGGAACCGGCGTTGCACCAGCCGCGACTCCTGATAATTCTTCAGCCGGTGGCAGTTTGAATGCCCCCGGTGCAGCCGCTGGCGCAGGTGCAGGAGCGGCCGCCGCTCAAGCGCCTGCTGCGGGTAGCGAGCCAGCTGATCCGGCGAAGGAAAAACTGTATTACGATGCAGCCTTCGACCTGATCAAGGCCAAGGATTTCGACAAGGCCAGCCAGGCTTTTGCCGCATTCCTGCGCAAGTACCCGAACAGCCAGTATGCGGGCAATGCCCAGTACTGGTTGGGCGAAGTGAATTTGGCCAAAGGCGATCTGCAAGGTGCAGGTCAGGCTTTTGCCAAGGTTTCGCAGCTGTACCCCAAGCATCCAAAAGTGCCTGATTCGCTGTACAAGCTGGCTGATGTAGAGCGCCGCCTCGGTCACACAGACAAGGTCAAAGGCATTCTGCAACAGGTCGTGTCGCAATACCCGGGCACTTCCGCCGCTCAGTTGGCCCAACGCGACTTGCAGCGCATGTAAGAGTGTTTGACCCGTTTTGAAGAAACCCGCGCCTGTCGCGGGTTTTTTCGTTAGAATTCACGCCCTTTTTATGAAACACGCTTTTTGGGATCTGCGCGTTGGCGGGGTTCCTTGAAGTGCCTGACGGAGGCGGACAGCCTGTTTAGCTGTTATGCCCGTGGCGACTATGCAAGACACATTGAGAATCACCGAAGTTTTCTACTCGTTGCAGGGTGAGACGCGGACTGCCGGGCTGCCCACAGTTTTTGTGCGCCTGACCGGTTGCCCATTGCGTTGCCAATACTGCGACAGCGCCTACGCGTTCACTGGTGGCACCATTCGCCCGCTCGACGATATCCTCGAGCAAGTGGCCGGTTTCCGTCCGCGTTACGTCTGTGTCACCGGTGGCGAGCCGCTGGCGCAACCCAATGCCATCCCATTGCTTAAGCAGTTGTGTGACGCCGGTTACGAAGTGTCGCTGGAAACCAGTGGCGCGCTCGACATCTCGGCGGTCGATCCACGGGTCAGTCGCGTCGTCGACCTCAAAACCCCAGGTTCGAAAGAAGCACACCGCAACCGCTACGAGAACATCGAACTGCTCACGCCCAACGATCAGGTGAAGTTTGTCATCTGCTCGCGGGACGACTACGACTGGGCCGTCTCCAAACTGATTCAGTACGGTCTGGACAAACGTGCAGGCGAAGTGCTGTTTTCGCCAAGCCATCATGACCTGAATGCGCGAGACCTGGCTGACTGGGTGGTGGCGGACAACCTGCCAGTGCGTCTGCAATTGCAGCTGCATAAGTATCTTTGGAATGACGAGCCGGGGCGCTGAGATGACTGAACAACTGAACACTGCTGAAAAACGTGCGGTTATCCTGCTGTCTGGTGGCCTCGACTCCGCGACGGTCGTGGCCATGGCACGTGCTGAAGGCTACAGCTGCTATACCATGAGCTTTGACTATGGTCAGCGCTCTCACGCCGAGCTGCACGCCGCCGAACGTGTCGCCCGCGATCTGGGCGTGGTGGAGCACAAGGTGATCGGCCTGAACCTGAACGGTATCGGCGGTTCGGCACTGACCGACAGCAGCATCGACGTTCCGGAAGTGGCGGGCGAAGGTATTCCGGTGACTTACGTGCCGGCGCGCAACACGGTGTTTCTATCCCTGGCGCTGGGTTGGGCTGAAGTCCTCGGCGCGCGTGACATTTTTATTGGCGTGAACGCGGTGGATTACTCCGGTTACCCGGATTGCCGTCCCGAGTTCATCGAGTCTTTCGAGCGCACGGCCAATCTGGCGACGAAGGCCGGTGTCGAGGGCAATGGCTTCCGCATCCAGGCGCCGCTGCAGAACCTCAGCAAGGCACAGATCGTCCAGGCAGGCGTGAAGCTGGGGGTCGATTATGGGCTGACCGTTTCCTGCTATCAGGCGGATGATAACGGCCGTGCGTGCGGCAAATGCGACAGCTGCCGACTGCGTGCAGAAGGCTTTGCAGCGGCCGGCGTAAGCGACCCAACACCTTATTTTTGATTTATTTCAAATTAGGTGTTGAATAGTCCTTAAAAATCAGTATTATACGCGCCACCACACAGCGGGTCGTTAGCTCAGTTGGTAGAGCAGTTGGCTTTTAACCAATTGGTCGTAGGTTCGAATCCCACACGACCCACCATTTTTGTAGCAGTTTTAAAAGTCTGGAAGGCCCACGCAAGTGAGGATTTCCGGATTTTTTTTTGTTCGGAAGAAAGTGTGCGGTGTGGGCGGGGCAGTGGTGTGTTTGTTTGCTTGTGATTAGGCCATCGCATAGGTAGTCGCTAATCCTGCCCAACTCAATCCAGCTCAATCCAGCGCTAAGGCGATCTTCCTGCGTGTCTGAAGCTACGGCTGGTGCTGTTGCTTGGCCCAAGGAAGGATGTCTGATTCCGCCTGATTTAAGGGCGGTAGGCGGCCTCGTAAGCCTGTTGCTCGTTTGGTGCGAGTGTCTTGACGAAGGTATCGGAAATTTTTCTTGAAAGTGCTATGAATGAACGGTTTTTGAGCCTGAGGGATTTATTCCGTAGGCATTCAGAATCACCGGCTCATCTGACATACTGCGACAAAGTAGAATTGCACAGGGGAAAAATATGTACGCTCAGATTAATGTCAAGATAGAAGTTTGCACATGAATCCGAAAGCTAGCACGTCACCCAGCCCAACTATATCCATTGTGGTACCTGTATATCGCGGTGAAAAAACACTCCGTGAATTATATGAGCGCATTGTTGCGGTGCTAGAGCAGTCGAGCCTATCATTTGAATTGATATTCGTTGAAGACTCCGGTGGTGATCAATCATGGCGGATGATACAAGAGATTGCCGAAGAGGATGAGCGTGTACGAGGCATTAACTTTAGTCGTAACTTCGGTCAGCACGCGGCGACTATTTGCGGGTTCTCCTCCTCTAAAGGTCAGTGGGTCATTACGTTGGACGATGACTTGGAACAAGCGCCTGAACACATTCCGGCTTTATATGAAAAGGCGTTGCAGGGGGCTGACCTGGTTTACGGAGTGTACTCGGAGCGCACGCACAGCAAGTGGCGAAATATTACTTCTGCTGCTGCGCGATGGATGTTTAACAAGGCTATCCCCTCTTTAAACTACGATTACACAAGCTATCGTGTCATTCGTGGTGACCTTGCGCGAGCCTTGACTCAATTTGACTCTCCTTATCCCTTTGTCGATGGGTACCTGTCTTGGTTGACCAACAATTACGCTACAGTGTCTGTTCCTCATGAGTCTCGTGCTCACGGCGAAAGTAACTACACACTAAAAAAACTGTTGACTCATACAATAAACATCTTCGTAACGTTTTCCGATTTACCCCTGAGAATGGCTACTTGGTTGGGTTTTGCAGCGTTTTTGTTAGGTGCTGGCTGGTTGGTTGTTATCTTTCTAAGTTTTCTCACTGGTCACGTCACAGTGTCTGGATATGCCTCAATAATGGCGGGTATACTCGCTTTTGGCGGCGTACAGTTGTTGGTTCTTGGGGTTTTTGGTGAGTACTTGGGGCGGATTAACTTTAAATCATCCAGGAAGCCGTTGTATTTGATAAGGGAGTCAACGGATGCGCAAAGTAATATACGTTAAGTCAAAAAAGCGTGGTAATCGTCCGGTGATGTAAATCGAAGTCTCTGGGTTTTGTGGAGTATGCTTCGCGATAGCAGTTGGCGGCATTATATAGGTGGGCGTATGAAGATAGTATATATGTGGGGTGTTGATTTTAGTGATGTATTAAAACAGCATGCTTCGACTATTGACGATGTTTATGTAGTAATGCCCGAGAATGAGCCGCTTTTCCCGGCAGATGCGCAGAAATCTATAGAAGATTTGTTGGGGGGGCGAGCAATCAAGGTTCCCTATGAGCAAACTGAAATAGCACGAGTCTTATTAGATATTGATCCGGATGTTGTTATTTCAATGGGGTGGCGGAGAATTCTAAGTGAGAGCCTTCTAGATCTACTTGGAAACCGGTTAGTTATAAATATCCATCCCGCCATTTTGCCGCAATACAAAGGCTATCACACTGAGCCCTATGTCATTATAAATGGGGAGCGAGAGCATGGGATAACAGCTCATCGTCTTACTAAAGGGTTGGATGATGGTGATGTTTTTCATCAAGTAAAATTTCCCATATCGAATTTCAGTACGACAGCTTCAATAAAAAAGCAAGCAAATGATCTAATGCCTGTATTTGTCCTGGAGTTGATTTCACTTATTCGCATTGGCAAAATTCGAGGAGTCCCACAGGACCCCGTTCTGACCAAAGTGGTTGCGCCCAAAAGGTGTCCGGAGGACTCGCGAATTGATCCGGAAAAACCCTTGAACGAGCTGTATAATTCGATTCGTGCGTGCGACTCCAAAAAGTATCCGGCGTACTTTTACCTAGATGGGCAGAAAGTTTTTATTTCAATGTGGCGAGCCGAAGACGCGCCTCGTGAGCACGAACTTGAACTCTGATACTGTAGTAATGAGTGATGAAGTTGTCGCGCGCTTCGTTTATGAGCAGCGGGCAGCTACTGTATTGTTTAATATTATTAAAAGCTCTCCGTCAAATGGCTGTTTTTTGTTGCCAGCCAATGTCTGTCCTATAGTTCCGCTTGTTCTGCTTAAAGCAAAGAGAAGCTTTGAGTTTGTTGATGTTTCGCCGGAAACGCTTTGTATGGACCACGATGCCATAATGAAGCGTTGGATGAAACGAGGTGAGAAGCCTGCCGGAATTATCTACGTGCGGTCATATGGGGCTGTTTTTGAAACCTCCGCTATTTTTGCGGAAATAAAGTCTATATCACCGGGCTCGGTTATTATCGATGATCGCTGTTTGTGCCCGCCCGAATTTAACGAAGCTTTACTCCCGAACACTGACGCGACTCTGTACAGTACAGGATATGCGAAGTTTGTCGATTTGGGCTTTGGTGGCTTTGCTGTTATCAGTGATGAGCTCCCCTATTGTCGTTCTGTCCTTCCATTCAGTGTTACTGATCTGGAAGCGGTGATAGAAGATTATAAAAACTGTCTCGCAACTCGTAAGTATTATAATTACAAAGATGGAAATTGGTTAGATACAACTGCTCCCTCAATGAGTTGGTCACGTTATCGCTCTCTGGTAGAAAAAGAATGCGAGCGTGCGTCGCAAATAAAGAATTCAATAAATGCTGTTTATACATTCGGAATTCCTCCGGAAGTTCAGCTTGCCGGAAAGTTCCAGTCCTGGCGTTTCAATATTGTTGTGCGAAATAATTCGAACGTTTTGGATGTGATTACAAAAGAGGGTTTGTTTGCAAGTAGACATTATGATTCCTTGGCAGGGGTTTTCGGGCCTGGCGACGCACCCATAGCCGAAAAAATGCAGCGGCATGTCATAAACTTATTCAATGATAGATATTTTGATATCGAGAAGGCGAGCGCGCTGACTAAACTCCTGGCTCAGCTGAAACTAACGCATCCGGAAAGTTTTTTAAATGAAAACCACGGTAGTTTTACAGTCAAATTACATTCCATGGAAAGGCTATTTCGACCTGATTCATGATGCAGATATTTTTGTTTTCTATGATGACCTCCAATACACTAAAAATGATTGGCGTAATCGCAATAAGCTAAAGACTGCCAATGGAAGTCAATGGCTTACTGTTCCTGTTGGTGGTGATGCCTGCCGTCTTATATGTGAAGTCAGTATTAAAAGCGCTGCCTGGCAGGTGAAGCATTGGAAAACGATTGAGCAAAATTATAGAAGATCGCCTTACTTTTTATTGTACAAAGAATTGTTCGAAGAGATCTACCTAGGTCGGCAATGGTCGAATCTCTCAGAATTAAATCAGTATTTGATTCGTAAAATTTCGGTCGACGTTCTAGGTCTCAACACTAAATTTGAAGACTCGCGTGATTATTCACTCTCGGGAAAAAAGCTTGAGAGATTACTGGATCTGGTCGTTAAGACGGGAGCAAGTCGCTACATATCTGGTCCCGCTGCAAAAGATTATATCGATCCTCATGCCTTTTCCGAAGTTGGTGTAGATTTGATCTGGAAAAATTATTCCGGATATCCTGAGTACCTTCAGCGTTTCCTACCATTCGAGCACGGTGTTTCGATATTGGACTTGCTGTTTAATGTCGGCCCCGACGCCCCGTGGTATATCTGGGGATGGCGGGAGGAACCAATTCGCGCGGTGTAAACTTCGCTCATTCTTGACCTGCGAAGGAAAAAATTAGCGACATGGAATATACTGCAGCGATTGGGGGTAAAAAGATGCTGATCTGTTCGATTATCGAACGGGATTTTGCTCCAGATGCCTAGGTTAGGCGCATTCAAGGGTTTAAGTTATTTGAACAATATAAAAAACCACCGACTGGCATCCCTAAGCCTGGTGCAGATTGTCAAATATTTAGGCGTTGGCGCGATTGTCAATGGGGCTGGATATGGTCTTTTTCTTCTATTCCTGCTGGTGGGAATAGACCATAAGTTGTCCGCGTCCGTTACCTACTTGATGGGGGTCTTGGCCAGTTTTCTGCTTAATCGGAAACTGGTTTTTGAAAGTTCCGTAACGCTTCACTCTGGTCTGCTTCGTCTATGCATTATGTTACTTTCCGGCTATGCGTTGAATATATCCATGCTCTATGGGGGGGTGGATATCTTGGGTTTTCCTGCAAGCATTGTTCAACTGGCCTCTATTGTTTGTGTCTCTGTTTATTTTTATTTTTTAAATAAATACTTTGTGCATAGAAGTCATATCTTATGAAAGCAGTTATAAAAAATAGAAGGTTGGCCGTATTTCTGTACTCGTCGTATAGTTATTGTTCAACTTTGTTATGGTTTTTTCTTGATTTGATGCCGCATGTTATAAGAAACTTTATTTTTCGTTTTTATTTTAAAAAATATGGTAAGGGTGGGTTGCTCGATTATCATTGTTTTATTAGATACCCTTGGCGGGTTTCGATAGGCAATAACGTAGATATTAATCGTGGTTGTGAATTGTATTCGTCGATGCAAACTTCCGCTGGCGTAATAATACTCGAAGATAATGTGGTTTTGGGGCCGGGGGTTGTTATATTTTCATCCACTCATGATTATAATTTTCTAGCGTTGCCAGATATATCTGCACCCGTAAAGATATGTCGATATGTATGGGTAGGAGGCAAAAGCATCATTTTACCAGGCGTTGTCATTGGTGAGGGAGCTGTCATTGGCGCTGGGTCGGTGGTAACAAAGGATATCCCTCCTTATTGCGTAGCTGTAGGGAACCCTGCAAAGGTTATAAAACAACGAGTGGTGACGGAGTTGCAAGATTAAATTTACGTTTTTACCAGTTTGTCAAGAATCTTCAGCTTTCTGAGGCTCTCTGAGGCTTAAACGTTTTTAATCGTAGATTTTAATGAAACTCCGAAAATTTACTGAACAGCAAAAAAGCAGTCGGAGCAGGCATGAGCACTGAAAAAATACTATTCAATCGTCCCTATATGACGGGTAAAGAACTGTACTACATCGCAGAAGCCAAGTTCGGGAATATGCTGGCTGGTGACGGTTCTTTTACCAAGCGCTGTCATCATTGGATTGAACAGGCCACCGGCTGTAATACAGCGCTTCTTACTCATTCTTGTACCGCTGCACTTGAAATGGCCGCGTTGTTACTTGATGTGCAACCTGGTGATGAAGTGATTTTGCCTTCCTATACCTTCGTTTCAACCGCCAATGCCTTTGTGCTGCGTGGTGCTATTCCTGTATTTGTGGATATTCGTAAAGATACATTGAATCTGGATGAGACGCTGATTGAAGCAGCCATTACTCCACGCACCAAGGCCATTGTTCCTGTTCATTATGCAGGTGTGTCCTGTGAGATGGACACGATCATGCACATCGCTCGTAAACATGGACTCAAAGTCGTTGAGGATGCCGCTCAAGGTGTGATGTCTGCTTATAAAGGACATGCTCTTGGAAGTATCGGTGATCTTGGTGCTTTTAGTTTTCACGAAACGAAGAATGTGATTTCGGGTGAGGGCGGTGCTCTTTTGGTAAATGAGCCGCAGCTGTCGTTACGCGCAGAAATCATTCGAGAGAAAGGCACTGATCGCAGTCGTTTCTTTCGTGGTCAGGTAGATAAATATACTTGGCAAGAAGTAGGCTCTTCCTTTTTGCCTGGAGAGTTGATCGCCGCGTTTCTTTGGGCGCAACTTGAAGAAGCTACCAGCATCACCAATCGACGTTTGGCGACCTGGGACTATTACCATGCTGCCCTTGCACCACTTGAACAGAAGGGATTATTGCGTCGTCCAATCGTCCCGGATGAATGTCAGCACAATGCGCACATGTATTACGTGTTGCTGTCACCAAGCGTTGATCGGCAAGTTGTTCTGGAAGAGCTGAAGCGTAACGGCGTCTATGCCGTGTTCCACTATGTGCCTCTTCATTCGTCACCGGCGGGGCAGCGTTACGGAAGAGTTCATGGTTCCATGGAGGTCACCAACACGCTGTCAGAGTGCTTGTTACGTTTGCCTCTTTGGGTGGGTCTGACATCCGAGCAGCAAGATAAAGTGGTCGAGGTTTTGGCGCGAGCTATTGGTTAATGTTCTCAGCAGTGAATACTGCACGGTTATATTAGTAGGGCGGCATATGGCACCTATGTCAGAAGTAACTAGTGCAGTAAAGTAAGTGCCTCCAGAACAGGCGTATTAAAGTTTGCCTTCCTGATATGGAATTTTTGCATTATGTTTTTCGTAGCATTGAAGCAGGCATCAGAGAAAGTATCATGGGGTATGCTGCTGAGCATGCTTTTTGTGGTGTTGGCATATCTGTCTTACGCTTTTCCTATGATTTACGCCTACTTTGAGTCGGTAAATTTCATCTATGTAAACGCTTGGGATGAAGAAACCTACCTCAGTTATCAAGGTGCTTTGGGGTCGTTAGCAGTGCCCGGTTACTGGGCGTCCGGTGCGATTGTGTATACCCTCCAGCATTTAGGGTTAAGTGGGGGTGAAGTCAATATTCTGTTTGATTGTGTTTTAACGCCGCTCACATTTTTTCTGAGCGTTTTTATTTTTCGTGAGCTGAAAGTTCAACATGGGCGCGCATTAATATATGGCGTTATTATTTTGTTCTCTCCAATTTTTTTTAATTTCGGTAATCCACTTCTAGCGCATCTGACTAGAGAGTATGGTTTTTGGGGCTATGGTTGGGAGTATTACCAATCGGCATTGAGAACGCCAGAACCTCAGTTGTCATACTTTTTTGTCGCGTTGGCTATTGCAGCCTATGTCAAGACGAGGCGCATGCTTTGTTTGTTCGTGCTGTTACCGTTGCTGTATTTTTATGTAGGAATTGCGTATGCGTACTTTCTGCTCTGTGGCTTTATCTTGTTGCATTCCTGGTTTTTTAATAAGCAACTGGGTTTTTGGCGGATCAGCATTGCTTGCATAAGCTCTTATCTGGTCATTTCGCTAGGTTTTGTTTTTTTTGATTTGCTGTTTTTGTCAAAAGATCCATTCATTAACGCGATGCCAGATGCTTATATTAAAAATCACCTTCCAATGTTTCCTGTTTCTGGGGTTGTAACACTTGGTCTTCTTTTGGTGCAATGTGCTCTGTCCAGTCGATACGTTATAAAAGACAGTCGTCACGTACACATGCAATTTTTTATTACGCTTTCATTGTTTTTAATATGTAATGTGCATGTTGTTTCCGGGGTGATGCTCTCCTATAAAAATTATATTGATTATTCATCCAGTCTAGTGGCTGGTGTAGGAATAGTCATTTTTCTTGATTTCCTTAGGTCTTGCGCAGTAACAGGTGCGAGGTCTGTGTGCTTTATCGTCGCCTCGACTATTTTATATCTTACATTCAAGGCTTACGGCTTAAACTTCAATGCGCTGGAGTACAGATATTTCCGAGGATTGCAGTTCACTTCTACAGACGAGTATAAAGCGGCGTCGATTGACCCAATGTCTATCGTGATTCAGGACAGCGATTTATCTGCCAAGCTGCCATACTCGGTTTCGATGATGCCGATTCCACTATTTTCTTATCAATACAACTTTCCTTTGGTTGCTAACGGCTGCCGTGCAGTACTTGAACGAATGGAAACTGTTGTCGATACTCTGAAGCGCCAGTCGCAGGGCGATTCCACGTTGAACTTTGATTATTTTGATGCTTCAATCAAAGCGTTTTCGGGGCAAAAGTATGTTCCGCTTGAAAAGCAGAGAGAGTTCCCCGTCAACATAATTTGCAAGAAGCTGCCGATGAACGGGGAGGTCAAAGTGCTAGGGAATAAATTCAAAGACAACGGTTGGATTACAATAAAGTTATTCTGATTTTCGGATCAAGGATGAGGTGGGCCGGATTTTTTCGGACACCAGCATTTCACCTTTCAGTGCTGGCAATCTGCGTGTTTCGGGAATTGGGTAACACTCTGTTAAATATCGGATTCTGGTTGAAATGATCTTTTGTCTCCGGGCGATATTCTGTAGCCTTGCGCAGCTTCACCGCTGTCCGTGCCTGATGATACTCACTCTCCCGGCGGTACCCTGAAGGGTCCGGAGCCGGGTGTATACTCGACTTTCGCGCGAAAGCGCCTGCAGGTCTTGCGAACATGACGCAAATTTCCGAACGCCTTCTGGTTCAAGCCCACCTCGACGCCAAGCAGCCCAAGCCGCTGACCGTCGAGGAGGAAGCTTTTTACCGTGCCGCCATCGCTGCCGAGCTCAAGGCTCAGGACGCGGTGCTGGTTGCTCACTTCTATTGCGATCCGGTGATTCAGGCCCTGGCCGAAGAAACCGGTGGTTGCGTCTCCGACTCACTGGAGATGGCCCGCTTCGGCAGTGCTCACCCGGCCAAGACCGTGCTGGTCGCCGGAGTGAAGTTCATGGGCGAAACCGCCAAAATTCTCAACCCTGAAAAACGCATTCTGATGCCGACCCTGGAAGCGACCTGCTCGCTGGACCTGGGTTGCCCGGTGGATGAGTTTTCGGCGTTCTGCGATCAGCATCCGGAACGCACGGTGGTGGTGTATGCCAACACCTCGGCGGCGGTCAAAGCCCGGGCGGATTGGGTGGTAACGTCCAGCTGCGCGCTGGAGATCGTCGAAAGCCTGATGGACAACGGCGAAACCATCATCTGGGGCCCGGACAAACACCTGGGCACCTACATTCAGCGCCAGACTGGCGCGGACATGCTGCTGTGGGACGGTGCCTGCATCGTTCACGAAGAGTTCAAGTCCAAGCAGCTTGAAGACATGAAAGCGCTGTACCCGGACGCCGCGATTCTGGTGCACCCGGAGTCGCCGACCTCGGTGATCGAGCTGGCGGATGCCGTCGGTTCCACCAGTCAGTTGATTGCCGCGGCACAGAGTCTGCCGAACAAGACCCTAATCGTCGCCACCGATCGCGGCATCTTCTACAAGATGCAGCAGCTGTGCCCGGACAAGGTCTTCATCGAAGCGCCAACGGCCGGTAATGGCGCAGCGTGCCGCAGTTGCGCGCACTGCCCGTGGATGGCGATGAACACACTTGAGCGCACGCTGAAGTGCTTGAAGGAAGGGACTAACGAGATCTTTGTTGATCCGGCGTTGATTCCGCAGGCGATTCGGCCGTTGAAGCGGATGCTGGATTTCACCCAGGCGGCGCGGATGAAACTGGCCGGTAACGCTTAAGTACTCGTAAAAAACTGTGGGAGCGAGCCTGCTCGCTCCCACAGTGCTTTTTGCTTCCCGCAGCTACTTGGCTTTCTTCGGGATTCGAACCAGCTGAGTGTTCGAGTACATGTCATGCCAGCTGCGTTTCTGTTTATCGAACAGTGACCAGAAGAACCCAAGACCAACGCACAACAGCGACGCGATCGACACCACAAACCGCAACAGCGCCTGCCACAGGCTGATCGACGAACCATCCGCGTTCTGCACGCGAATGCACCACACCTGCATGCCCAGGGTCTGACCGGACCAGGTCCAGAACTTGGCAAAAAAACCAAACAACACAAACAGCAACACCGTCGATAGCAATGGATCACCGTCCAGCGCACCGGCTTCGGTCAGGGTGCGCATTTTGTCTTCGCCGATGATTGCCATCTGGATCATCTTGTAAATGCCGCTGGTGACGATCAGCAGGGCGGTGCACAAGAGGAAGTCATAGAACATCGCTGCCAGGCGACGGCCCAGGGTGGCGGCGGGAAAGTCGCCCTGGGGGTTGAGCAGGTGTTTCGACATGGCAGCCTCTGGACGGAAAAAGAATCCATTTTACGGATTTACGCGCACAAAAAAGCCCCTGATGTCAGCATCAGGGGCTTTTTCGTTACAGAAGATTAGGCTTCTGCTTGTACTTCGTCAGCCTGCATGCCTTTCTGGCCTTGCACAGCAACGAACGTCACTTTCTGGCCTTCTTTCAGGCTCTTGAAGCCGTTGCCCTGAATAGCGCGGAAATGCACGAACAGATCCGGACCGCTTTCTGGAGTGATAAAACCAAAACCTTTCTCGTCGTTAAACCACTTGACGGTACCGCTCTGACGTTGGGACATTTCTTATTTCCTTTGACGCAATAATTAATGACAGCCTCTTTCTCATGAAAGAGTACTGGGGCTGGTTGCAGGAGAGTAAGAAGACGTCGAACGGGATGTAGCTAACTTGTAGGCTACTGCCCAGGTCACGATTCCAAGCGACCCATGCAAACACAGTGAACAAACTCTACGCCAACTACGGGAGAAAAAACAAGCCCCCGCGAGAGGCCCGGTTTTGCTCAGGTTGATGGCGTTAGTGGGTCCACTAGTGCTGGCTTATTCGATAGGGTTGTTCAATTGTTTTCGAACGTTATAAGCAACGTTCATAAACGAAGCTAGAGCCAAAGACATGCACTGTTTTATGGCGGTTGCGTTACACATTAGTGCACTGTTAGCGCAACCGCGTTACTTATAGAAACAGTCAATCAGCCGCGATAGTAGCGTTGTGGAACAAATGGCATTTTGCTTACAAGCAAAGGCACCTTTTTCCCACGCACAATCGCCCATACAGGTGTGTCGATGGCGATATAAGCACTGTCGAGGTAACCCATTGCCAATGGACCGCCCAGGGTTGGGCCGAAACCACCGCTGCACACGGCGCCGATGATGTCGCCCGCTTCATTGACGATTTCTGCGCCTTCACGCACTGGCGTGCGTTCCTGAGGCAACAGGCCCACACGCTTGCGGCTGACGCCGGCTTGTTGTTGCGCGAACACGGTCTCGGCACCTGGGAAGCCGCCGGCCCGTGCGCCATCAGCGCGACGAGGCTTGGAGATGGCCCACAGCAGGCTGGCTTCGATCGGGGTGGTGTCGGTGTTCATGTCGTGGCCATAGAGGCACAGGCCGGCTTCCAGGCGCAGCGAGTCGCGAGCGCCGAGGCCGATGGCCGCCACTTCAGGTTCGGCCAGCAGGGCGCGCGCCAGGGCTTCGGCGTTGGCAGCCGGTACGGAGATTTCGAAACCGTCTTCGCCGGTGTAGCCCGAACGGCTGACAAAGCACTCGACACCCAACAGTTTCACGCGGGTGAACTGCATGAAGGTCATCTTCGCCACTTCAGGCGCCAGACGAGCGAGTACAGTCACGGCAGCCGGGCCTTGCAGGGCCAGCAGCGCGCGTTCTTCGAACAGCGGTTCGATTGTGCACTGGTCGCTTATGTGCTTTTGCAGATGCGCAAGGTCCTGATCCTTGCAGGCGGCGTTGACCACCAGGAACAGTTCGTCATTACCCAGGTTGGCGACCATCAGGTCGTCGAGGATGCCGCCGGTTTCATTGGTGAACATCGCGTAGCGCTGCATGCCCACCGGCAGGTCGATGATGTCCACCGGCACCAGGGTTTCCAGGGCCTTGGCGGCATTGGCGCCGGTCAGGCGGATCTGGCCCATGTGCGAGACATCGAACAGCCCGGCCTGATCACGGGTGTGCTGGTGTTCTTTCATCACGCCCAACGGGTACTGCACCGGCATGTCGTAGCCGGCGAACGGCACCATGCGCGCGCCGAGTTCGATGTGCAGTGCGTGCAGCGGGGTTTTCAGCAATTGTTCGGTGGACATATTCAGCTCCTGAAAAAGTGTGCGGATGCGCGTGGGCATCAGCACTCGATAATGTTGACCGCCAAACCGCCACGGGCGGTTTCCTTGTATTTGCTTTTCATGTCGGCGCCGGTCTGGCGCATGGTGCGGATGACCTTGTCGAGGGAGACGAAGTGCTGACCGTCGCCGCGCAGGGCCATGCGCACGGCATTGATGGCTTTCACCGAACCCATGGCGTTGCGCTCGATGCAAGGCACTTGCACCAGCCCGCCAATCGGGTCGCAGGTCAGGCCCAAGTTATGTTCCATGCCGATTTCCGCCGCGTTTTCCACTTGCTGCACCGTGCCGCCAAGCACTTCGCACAGCGCGCCGGCGGCCATGGAACAGGCGACGCCGACTTCACCCTGACAACCGACTTCGGCGCCAGAGATCGAGGCGTTTTCTTTGTAGAGAATGCCGATGGCGGCGGCGGTCAGCAGAAAGCGCACGACACCGTCTTCGTTGGCGCCGGGAATAAACCGCATGTAGTAATGCAGCACCGCCGGGACGATGCCCGCTGCACCGTTAGTGGGCGCGGTGACGACGCGCCCGCCGTTGGCGTTTTCTTCGTTGACCGCCAGCGCGTACAGGTTGACCCAGTCCAGCACCGACAGCGGATCACGCAGCGCCGATTCCGGGTTCTTGCACAGTTGCCGATGCAGCGCAGCGGCTCGACGTTTGACCTTCAAGCCTCCGGGCAGAATCCCTTCATTGCGGCAACCGGCGGCGACGCAGTCCTGCATCACTTGCCAGATGTTCAGCAGTCCGGCGCGGGTTTCCGCTTCCGGGCGCCAGGCACTTTCGTTGGTCAGCATCAACTGGCTGATGGACAAGCCATACGTGGCGCAATGACTGAGCAGGTCCTTGGCGCTTTTGAACGGGAAGGTCAGCGGCGTGGCGTCTTCGACAATGCGGTCTGCGCCGGCGGCGTCTTCATCGACCACGAATCCGCCGCCGACCGAGTAGTACTCGCGGCTGCGGATCTGCAGGCCCGCAGCATCGAACGCGCGAAAGATCATGCCGTTGGGGTGATAGGGCAACGGTTTGCGGATCATCGCCAGGTGTTCTTTCTCGTTGAACGCAATGCTGTGTTCGCCGAGCAGGTTCAAGCGACCATTGCCGCGAATGTCTTGCAGACGGGCGGCGACGGTTTCGGTGTTCACGGTGTCGGGGTGTTCGCCTTCCAGGCCGAGCAACACGGCCTTGTCGCTGCCGTGGCCTTTTCCGGTGGCGCCGAGCGAGCCGTAGAGCTCGACTTTGACGCAGGCGGTTGCAGTCAGCAGCCCTTCACGGCGCAAGCCTTCGGCGAAACGCGCAGCAGCGCGCATCGGGCCGACGGTGTGGGAGCTGGAGGGGCCGATGCCAATCTTGAACAGGTCGAACACGCTTAACGACATGGTTGTTCTCCGGTTTCTTGTTATAGGAATTGGCGGAAATCTTTTGACTAAATACGATCCTGTGGGAGCTGGCTTGCCTGCGATGACGGTGGGGCAGTCAGCATCTCAGTTGGCTGATCCACCGCCATCGCAGGCAAGCCAGCTCCCACAGGGTTTTGTGGTGTTCTTGAAAGTGGGGCGAGTAAACCCGCCCCCTTATTCTTTTAAGCGTAGCTTTCGATCGACGGGCAAGCGCAAACCAGGTTGCGATCGCCAAACACGTTGTCGACACGACCGACCGGTGGCCAGTACTTGCCTTCGATCAGCGACGCGACCGGGTACACCGCTTGCTCGCGGCTGTACGGATGCGTCCACTCGCCGACGATTTCCGCCGCGGTGTGCGGAGCGTTTTTCAGCGGGTTGTCGTCCTTGTCCAGTGTGCCGTTTTCCACTGCGCGGATTTCTTCGCGGATGCGGATCATGGCGTCGCAGAAGCGGTCCAGTTCTTCCTTGGATTCGCTTTCGGTCGGCTCGATCATCAGTGTGCCGGCGACCGGGAAGGACATGGTCGGGGCGTGGAAACCGAAGTCGATCAGGCGCTTGGCGACGTCATCGACGCTGATGCCGCTGCTGTCTTTCAGCGGACGCAGGTCGAGGATGCATTCGTGCGCCACCAGACCGTTGCTGCCGGTGTACAGCACTGGGTAGTGCTCTTCGAGGCGACGGGAAATGTAGTTGGCATTGAGGATCGCCAATTGCGAAGCGCGCTTGAGACCGGCGCCCCCCATCATTCGAATGTACATCCAGGTAATCGGCAAAATGCTTGCGCTGCCGAACGGTGCCGCGCAGACCGCGCCTTCTTTACGCTCCATGGTGCCGTGACCCGGCAGGAACGGGGTCAGGTGCGACTTGACGCCAATCGGACCGACGCCCGGGCCGCCACCGCCGTGCGGGATGCAGAAGGTTTTGTGCAGGTTCAGGTGCGACACGTCGCCGCCGAACTTGCCCGGTGCGCAGAGGCCGACCATCGCGTTCATGTTGGCGCCGTCGATGTACACCTGGCCGCCGTGGTCATGAATGATGCCGCAGATTTCGCGGATGCCTTCTTCGAACACGCCGTGGGTCGACGGGTAAGTGATCATCAATGCCGCGAGATGCTCGCGGTGCTCGATGGCCTTGGCGCGCAGGTCTTCGATGTCAACGTTGCCGCGGGCATCGCACGCGGTGACGACTACGCGCATGCCAGCCATGTTGGCGGTGGCCGGGTTGGTGCCGTGGGCGGACGACGGGATCAGGCAGATGTCGCGACGGTCTTCGCCACGGCTCTGGTGATAGGCGCGAATCGCCAACAGGCCGGCGTACTCACCCTGGGAACCGGCGTTCGGTTGCAGCGAGATCGCGTCGTAGCCAGTCGCGGCGCACAGCATCGCTTCCAGTTCGTCGGTCAGTTGCTGGTAGCCGGCGCTTTGCTCGGCCGGGGCGAATGGGTGCAGGGCACCGAATTCAGCCCAGGTCACCGGGATCATTTCGCTGGCGGCGTTGAGTTTCATGGTGCACGAACCCAGCGGGATCATGGTGCGATCCAGGGCCAGGTCCTTGTCGGCGAGCTTGCGCAGGTAGCGCATCAACTCGGTTTCCGAGTGATAACGGTTGAACACCGGGTGGCTGAGGATCGGCGATTGGCGAACCAGCGCGGCCGGGAGGGTGCTGGTCACGGAAGCGGCGAGGGCGGCGAAGTCTGGCAGCGCCTTGCCGTCGGCGAACAGGGCCCACAGGGTTTCCACGTCGGCTTGCGAAGTGGTTTCGTCGAGGGACAGGCCCAGACGCTCGGCATCGACGACGCGCAGGTTGATCTGCTGGGCGCGAGCCTTGTCGTGCAACGCGGCAGTGTTGGCGCCGGTTTTAAGGGTCAGCGTGTCGAAGAAGCTTTCTTGCTCGACGTTCAGACCCAATGCGCTCAAGCCTTTGGCCAGAATCGCGGTCAGGTGATGAATGCGGTTGGCGATCTGGGTCAGGCCTTTCGGGCCGTGGTACACGGCGTACATGCTGGCGATGTTGGCCAGCAAGACCTGCGCAGTGCAGATGTTCGACGTGGCCTTCTCGCGGCGGATGTGTTGCTCGCGGGTCTGCATGGCCAGGCGCAGGGCCGGCTTGCCGAAGCGGTCCACGGAGACACCGACCAGACGGCCCGGCATGTCGCGCTTGAACGCATCTTTCGTCGAGAAATACGCCGCGTGCGGACCACCGAAGCCCAGTGGCACGCCGAAGCGTTGCGCGCTGCCGATGGCGACGTCGGCGCCGAATTCACCCGGCGGAGTCAACACGGTCAGGGCCAGCAGGTCAGCGGCGACGGCGACCAGCGCGTTGGCGGCGTGGAAGCGTTCGGTCAGCTCGCGGTAATCGAACACGTCACCGTTGCTCGCCGGGTATTGCAGCAGGGCGCCGAAGAACGGCGTCACGTCAGTCAGTTCGAGTTCGTCGCCGACCACTACGTCGATGCCCAACGGCTCGGCACGGGTGCGCAGCACGTCGAGGGTTTGCGGGTGGCAGTGCACGGAGGCGAAGAAGGCATGGCTGCCTTTGTTCTTGCTCAGGCGCTTGCAGAAGGTCATCGCTTCGGCGGCGGCGGTGGCTTCGTCGAGCAAGGACGCGTTGGCGATCGGCAGGCCGGTGAGGTCACTGATCAGGGTCTGGAAGTTCAACAGCGCTTCGAGACGACCTTGGGAAATTTCTGGCTGGTACGGGGTGTACGCGGTGTACCAGGCCGGGTTTTCCAGCAGGTTGCGCAGGATTGGCGACGGCGTGTGGGTGCCGTAGTAACCCTGGCCGATGTAGGTCTTGAACAGCTGGTTTTTGCTGGCGATGGACTTGATCAAGGCCAGGGCATCGGCTTCGCTCAGGCCGTCTTCCAGACCGAGGACGCTGGTGCCCTTGATGCTGTCGGGGATGACGCTGGCGCTCAGGGCTTCCAGGGAGTCAAAACCGAGGCTGTTGAGCATGGCTTGCTCGTCGCCGGAACGCGGGCCGATGTGGCGGGCGATGAATTCGTTGGCAGTAGTCAGGTTGACTTGAGTCATGTCAGCGCTCCTCAGGCTTCGGCGTTGGCTTTGATCAGACGGTCGTAAGCGTCCTGATCCAGCAGTTTGGCGACAGCCGAGGCGTCGGTTGGCTGAAAGCGGAAGAACCAGCCTTCGCCCATCGGGTCTTCGTTGACCAGTTCAGGACTGCTGTCCAGCGCCGGGTTCACTTCCAGTACATCGCCGTCCAGTGGCATGTACACGCCGCTGGCGGCTTTTACCGATTCCACGGTGGCGGCTTCGGCGCCTTTGTCGTAGGACTGCAGCTCAGGCAGTTGTACGAAAACCACGTCGCCCAGGGCGTTCTGTGCGAAGGCGGTAATGCCGACAGTGACGCTGCCGTCAGCTTCGGTGCGCAGCCATTCGTGATCTTCAGTAAAACGCAACTCGCTCATGGAAACTCCTAAGGGGGCCAGACTGGTCTGGTGGACGCGATGGAATGCTTGGGCTAAAGCCCTGCTTTATGGGTGGTTACTAAGCAAGATCGCGGCCAATGTTATTTAGTCTTTATAAATCAATGACTTGAGTATTTTTAATGCGCACAGAAATCTGACGGCTGTAGCGAAATCGCTACAGTCAGAAGCAAAGAAAAAAGCCTAGGAGGATCAAAGCCTTGCACAGCGGTGATCGGGAGAGAGTGTAGCGATATCGTTCCGCTGTAGCGCTTTCAGTACAGATAGAGGTCGTTTTTAAACAGGTTTCAGGCAATACACAAATACCTGTGGGAGCAAGCAAGCTCGCTCCCACAGGTATTTGTGTATTGATGCGTTTGGCGCCTCACGGCTTATTGGGAATCCCGTACTTGCGCAACCGATGAGCAATCGCCGTGTGGGAGGTTTGCAGGCGGCTGGCCAGTTGCCGGGTCGATGGATAGCTGACGTAGAGTTTTTCCAGCAGCGTCTTCTCAAACTCTTCCATCGCCTGCTCAAGGCTATCAACGTCGCTGTCGCTCTGGCGCGCCACCGAGGTGCCGGCGATGTCGAGGTCGCCGATGTCCACCAGGCTGCTTTCGCAAATCGCCGCTGCACGGAAGATCACGTTCTGCAATTGCCGCACGTTGCCCGGCCAGCGGTTACCCAGCAGCGCCGGATAAGTCCCCGGCGCCAGGCGACAGACCGGGCGCTGGATCTGCGCGCAGGCCTGCTGCATGAAATAGCGCGCCAGCAGCAGGATGTCCTGACCGCGTTCACGCAGGGGCGGGACTTCGACATTCAGGACGTTAAGGCGATAGAACAAGTCTTCGCGGAACGAACCTTCGCTGACCATTTTTTCCAGGTTGCGGTGAGTCGCGCTGAGGATTCGCACATTGACCTTGACCTCGCGATCACCCCCAACTCGCCGGAAGCTGCCGTCGTTGAGGAACCTCAGTAACTTTGCCTGCAAGTACGGCGACATTTCACCGATTTCATCGAGAAACACCGTGCCTTGGTTCGCCAGCTCCATCAGCCCCGGTTTGCCGCCCCGTTGCGCACCGGTAAAGGCGCCGGGGGCGTAGCCAAACAGTTCGCTTTCGGCGAGGTTCTCCGGCAATGCCGCGCAGTTCAGCGCCAGGAACGGCGAACTGTGCCGGGCGCTGATGGCGTGGCAGGCCCGCGCCACCAGTTCTTTGCCGGTGCCGGTTTCGCCCTGGATCAGCAACGGCGCATCCAGTGCCGCCACGCGCTGGGCGCGGGCCTTGAGGGTACGGATCGCCGGGGACTCGCCGAGCAACGCGTCGAAACCTTCGGCGTGATCGTGGTGCAGCGCCGAGAGGCGTTCGCCGATGCGATTCGGCTGATACAGGGTCAGCAGGGCGCCGGCGTCGGTGATCGGGGTGGCGTCCAGTAGCAACGTCTGGCCGTTGACGGTGATTTCGCGAAGCGGCAGGCGGAAGCCATTTTCGAGCAATACGCCGAGCAGCGCCGGGTCGTCGAACAGGTCGGCGACGCTTTCACCGGCCGGTTCGCGACCGTACAACGCGATCAGCGCCGGGTTGGCCAGCAGCACTTTGCCGTCGCTGTCCAGGGCCAATACCGGGTCGGTCATGGCGGCGAGCAGCGCATCGAGCTGCAAGTGCCGCCGTTGCCCCGGAAGGATGTCGACCACCGTCATCGCTCGCACGCCACGCACGCTGAGCAACGCGTCGCGCAGTTCTTCGAGCACTTCAGGGCTCAGGGTCGGAGCGTCGATGTAAACGTTGGGCGGGACCATTTCCACCGCATCCAGATTGAGATTACGCCCACCGAGCAGGGCCAGGACTTCCTGGGTAATGCCGACGCGGTCGATGAAGCTGACGTGGATACGCATGGGGGCGATATTGGTTCTGGTGAGCGGAGGGTGGCAAGTATGCCTTGGGGCGGGCGAATGGTGAAATCCTGCGCGGGACTTCAGGGTGACACATGAACCCTGTGGGAGCGGGCTTGCCCGCGATAGCGGAGTGTCAGACAACATAGAGGTTGAATGTTACACCGCCATCGCGGGCAAGCCCGCTCCCACAGGTACAGCGTTCATCCAGGGGAATAGGGTTACTCGAAGTTCTCGAGGTTTACCGGGTCGCCGGATTTCATATCCAACTGCTTGCGGATGTCTTCAAACATCAAGTCGTAATGCTTGTGAACCGAGCCGATCTGGCTATGTGTCTTCGGGATTCCGTACTTCTCGGCAATAGTTGTCACGTTGTTGGCGAAGTTGTAGGCCTCAACTTTGGGTAGAAAGAAGGTCTCCGTCATGTCCTTTCCCTGCATGCTGCCGTGCATGGTGAACAATATTCCTTTGCCTTTCTGAGGATCCTGCGAGACCTCATAGTCGAGGTGCACGTTGTAGCTGACATCATCCGAGTTCAGCGCGTGGCGCTCGATGTGCAAGTGACCGGGCTCAAACGTTGCCATTGACGTTTCTCCTTATAGATAAGTAATGCCAGGTGTCGCCGTGCTGATGCGCGTGCCGGCCTTGCCCTGGACGATTGCTTCGATGTCCGAGAGTGAACCGATCACTGCAGTTTTTCCAGTATGGCGGGCAAACTCGCAGGCGGCCTGCACCTTCGGTCCCATGGAACCGGCGGCAAAGCCGAGTTTTTCCATGTCGTCGGGGTGGGCCTGGGCGATGGCTTTCTGGGTCGGTTTGCCAAAGTCGATGAACGCGGCGTTGACGTCGGTGGCGATCACCAGCAGATCGCTTTCCAGCTGTTCGGCCAACAGCGCCGAGCACAGGTCTTTATCGATGACCGCTTCCACGCCTTGCAGTTTGCCGCTGGCGCCGTACATCGTCGGGATGCCGCCACCGCCGGCGCAGATCACGATGCTGCCTTTTTCCAGCAGCCATTTGATCGGGCGGATTTCGAAGATGCGTTTGGGTCTCGGGCTGGCCACCACGCGACGGTATTTGTCGCCGTCCGGGGCAATCGCCCAGCCTTTCTCGGCGGCGAGTTTTTCCGCTTCGGCCTTGGCGTAGACCGGGCCGATGGGTTTGGTGGGGTTCTGGAACGCCGGGTCGTTGGCGTCGACTTCGACCTGGGTCAGGAGGGTGGCGAAGGGCACTTCGAAATCCAGCAGGTTGCCCAGTTCCTGTTCGATGATGTAGCCGATCATGCCTTCGGTTTCGGCACCGAGCACGTCCAGCGGGTACGGCGAAACCGAGGTGTAGGCGGCGGCTTGCAGAGACAGCAGGCCGACTTGCGGACCATTGCCATGAGCGATCACCAGTTCGTTGCCGGCATAAATCTTGGCGATCTGTTCAGTGGCGACGCGGATGTTGGCGCGCTGATTGTCCGCGGTCATGGGTTCACCCCGGCGGAGCAGGGCGTTACCGCCCAGAGCAACGACGATACGCATAATGCAGTCCTTCTAGACAGAGAAGTAACGGGCGACACAGTTCCCTGTGGGAGCGTGGATTGCCCGCGATGCAGACACCTCGGTGCATCAGGTACACCGCGGCGATCCTATCGCGGGCAAGCCACGCTCCCACAAAGAGCCGACCGCATCGGTGCTTAGATATCCGCCAACGCTGACACCAGGATCGCCTTGATGGTGTGCATGCGGTTTTCCGCTTGCTCGAAGGCGATGTTGGCCGGCGATTCGAAGACTTCTTCAGTCACCTCCACGCCATTGGCCAGGTTCGGGTAGCGCGCGGCGATGTCTTTGCCGACCTTGGTTTCGCTGTTGTGGAACGCCGGCAAGCAGTGCATGAATTTCACGCGCGGGTTGCCCGAGGCTTTCATCATCGCCGCGTTGACCTGGTACGGCAGCAGTTGCTCGATGCGCTCGTCCCACGCTTCCACCGGCTCACCCATCGACACCCAGATGTCGGTGTGGATGAAGTCCACGCCCTTGACCGCCTCTTTCGGGTCTTCGGTGATGGTGATACGCGCGCCGCTTTCCTCAGCGAAGGCTTTGCACTGGGCGATGAAATCAGCGTGCGGCCACAACGCTTTCGGCGCGGCGATGCGCACATCCATGCCCAGTTTGGCGCCGATCATCAGCAACGAGTTGCCCATGTTGTAACGGGCATCGCCGAGGTAGGCGTAGCTGATGTCGTGCAGCGGCTTGTCGCTGTGCTCACGCATGGTCAGGGTGTCGGCGATCATTTGCGTCGGGTGGAATTCGGCGGTCAGGCCATTGAACACCGGCACACCGGCGAACTTGGCCAGCTCTTCGACGATTTCCTGTTCGAAGCCCCGGTACTCGATGGCGTCGAACATCCGCCCCAGCACGCGGGCGGTGTCTTTCATGCTTTCCTTGTGGCCGATCTGCGACGACACCGGGTCGATGTAGGTGACGTGGGCACCCTGGTCATGGGCCGCGACTTCGAAGGCGCAACGGGTGCGGGTCGAGGTTTTTTCGAAGATCAGCGCGATGTTTTTGCCTTGCAGGTGCGGACGCTCGGTGCCGGTGTACTTGGCACGCTTGAGGTCGCGGGACAGGTCCAGCAGGTAATTGAGCTCGCGAGTCGTGTGGTGCATCAGCGAGAGCAGGCTGCGGTTGCGCATATTGAAAGCCATTTTGGATCTCCTTGGGTTTCGGTTATCCGCCTGCTTCACGCTTTATAAGCGCGAAGCAGGGCATAAAAATTAATAGTCGATAGGGTCGCGAATGATCGGGCAGGTCATGCAGTGGCCGCCGCCACGGCCGCGTCCCAGTTCGCCGGCGCTGATGGTGATGACTTCCACGCCGGCCTTGCGCAGCAGGGTGTTGGTGTAAGTGTTGCGGTCATAACCGATCACCACGCCGGGCTCCAGGGCCACCACGTTGTTGCCGTCGTCCCATTGCTCGCGTTCGGCGGCGAAGCTGTTGCCGCCGGTTTCCACCACGCGCAGCGTTTTGAGGTTGAGGGCCTTGGCGACGGTGTCGAGGAAGCTGGTTTCTTCTCGGCGAATATCGATGCCGCCCGGTTTGCTTTCGTCAGGGCGCAGGGTGAAGGCGACGATCTGGTTCACCACCTCCGGGAAAATCGTCACCAGGTCGCGGTCGCAGAAGCTGAACACGGTGTCCAGGTGCATTGCTGCGCGGGATTTCGGCAGACCGGCGACGATGACTTTCTCCACGGCTTTGTTCTTGAACAGGTTCACCGCCAGTTGGCCGATGGCCTGGCGGGACGAACGCTCGCCCATGCCGATCAACACCACACCGTTGCCGATCGGCATCACGTCGCCGCCTTCAAGCGTGGAGCTGCCGTGTTCCTTGTCCGGGTCGCCGTACCAGATCTCGAAGTCGGCGTTGGTGAACTGTGGGTGGAATTTGTAAATGGCGGTGGCCAGCAGGGTTTCCTGACGACGCGCCGGCCAGTACATAGGGTTCAGCGTCACGCCGCCATAGATCCAGCAGGTGGTGTCGCGGGTGAATTGGGTGTTGGGCAGCGGCGGCAGAATGAAGCTGGAGTGGCCGAGGAAATCGCGGAACATCTGGATGGTCTTGCCACCGAAGCTGTCCGGCAGGTCATCGGCAGAGACGCCGCCGATCAGGAACTCGGCGATATGGCGCGGCTCCAGGCTGCGCAACCACGAACCCACTTCGTTGATTAGACCGAGGCCGACCGAGTTGGCGGTGACCTTGCGTTCCAGAATCCAGTCCAGGGCTTCGGGGATGGCGACGATGTCGGTCAGCAGGTTGTGCATTTCCAGCACATCGATGTTGCGTTCACGCATCTTGGTGACAAAGTCGAAATGGTCGCGCTTGGCCTGGGCCACCCACAGCACATCGTCGAAAAGCAGCTCGTCGCAGTTGTTCGGGGTCAGCCTCTGATGGGCCAGGCCTGGGGAGCAAACCATGACTTTGCGCAGTTTGCCGGCTTCGGAATGTACGCCGTACTTAACTTTTTCCGTGGTCATTACAGTGATCCTCCAGATGACAAATGAGTCGTGTGTTACAGGGTCAGGAAGCCGTCATACAGGCCGTAGGCCGCCACCAGGGCGCCGACGACAACAGCGGCAAAAATCAGCTTCTCGACGTTGGTGAAAACCGGTTTGTTGACTTCCAGCTTGGCCTTGGCGAACAGGATCGCGCCGGGGGCATAGAGCAGGGCGGAGAGCAGCAGGTATTTGACGCCGCCGGCATAGATCAGCCAGATCGCGTAGATCAACGCGACGGCGCCGATAAACAGGTCTTTGCTGCGTTCGGCCGCTGCGTTTTCATAGCTCTCGCCACGCACCGCCAAAAGCAGGGCGTAAGCTGCTGACCACAGGTAAGGCACCAGAATCATCGAAGTGGCGAGGTAGATCAGCGACAGGTAAGTGCTGGCCGAAAACAGGGTGATAACCAGGAACAGCTGCACCATTGCGTTGGTCAGCCACAAGGCATTGACCGGCACATGGTTGGCGTTTTCCTTGCGCAGGAACGCCGGCATGGTGTGGTCCTTGGCGGCGGCGAACATGATCTCCGCACACAGCAGCACCCACGACAGCAACGCACCGAGCAGGGAAATGATCAGGCCAACACTGATCAACGCTGCGCCCCACGGACCAACGACGTGTTCCAGTACCGCCGCCATCGAGGGGTTCTGCAGTTTGGCCAATTCCGGTTGGGTCATGATGCCCAGCGACAGCACGTTCACCAGCACCAGAAACAGCAACACGGTGATGAAACCGATCACGGTGGCCTTACCGACGTCGCTGCGTTTTTCCGCGCGGGCCGAGAAGATGCTCGCGCCTTCGATGCCGATGAACACCCACACGGTAACCAGCATCATGTTGCGCACCTGGTTCATCACGCTGCCCAGGTCCGGGTTTTTCAGACCCCAGATGTCGGCGGTGAAGATGTCCAGTTTGAACGCGAAAATCGCGATCAGGACAAACAGCACCAGCGGCACGATCTTGGCGACAGTGGTCACCAGGTTGATGAACGCCGCTTCCTTGATCCCCCGCAGCACGAGGAAATGCACTGCCCAGAGCAGCACCGACGCGCCGATCACGGCCGCGACGGTGTTGCCTTCGCCGAAGATCGGAAAGAAGTAGCCGAGGGTGCTGAACAGCAACACGAAATACCCGACGTTGCCCAGCCACGCACTGATCCAGTAACCCCAGGCGGACGAGAAACCCATGTAGTCGCCGAACCCGGCCTTGGCGTAGGCGTAGACACCGCCATCCAGGTCAGGTTTTCGGTTGGCGAGGGTCTGGAAGACGAACGCGAGGGTCAGCATGCCGACCGCGGTGATGGCCCAACCGATCAGCACGGCGCCGACGTCGGCACTGGCGGCCATGTTCTGGGGCAAAGAGAAAATCCCGCCACCAATCATAGAGCCGACAACCAGTGCAACCAGTGCGCCGAGTTTCAGTTTTCCGGGGGTATCAGACATTGCATGACTCCAATGCAGGAGAAGAGAGACAACAGACTAAATCTATTAACTGTTCAATTAGCTGACATGGATCAGTGCATGGGCACATTCCATTGTTAATGAAAGACTTATGAACTTTTCGCGGTCATAACTGTATAACCGCAAATGCCCTTTCCAGAGGCCTTGGCTAGATTTAATGGCCGCAACCCGGAATTACTTGGAGTTTTGAAGCTAGTCTGTTTTCGGGTTTACGCAAATTTTTGACGTCTGTTTTCAGTACAGAATTGATTTATCAGGATTGACACACAAAACTGTTAAGCACCGATGAGCCATAGATTGATCGGTTATAAATAAAAGACGTTATTTTCCGTTAACTAATAAACGGTTAAATCCGTTATCCATTTAGTTAAAGTTTATCCATTTGAGGCTAGGGAGCTTGCTCCCGCCGGATCGCGAAGCGGCCCCGAAGAGGGACTGCTGCGCAGTCAGCGGGAGCAAGCTCCCTCGCCACAAGTTCAGTGCTGTGAAAAGGGGATGTCGCATGTCGCAACCGACGCAAAAGCTTCGCCTGAGTGCGCTGATCGCCCTGGTGGTGGGATCGATGATTGGCGGCGGGATTTTTTCCTTGCCGCAAAACATGGCCGCGCGTGCCGATGCCGGGGCGATATTGATTGGTTGGGCCATCACCGCCGTCGGCATGCTGACCCTGGCCTTCGTGTTCCAGACCCTGGCCAATCGCAAACCCGAACTGGACTCCGGGGTGTACGCCTACGCCAAGGCCGGGTTCGGCGATTACATGGGTTTTTCATCCGCGTGGGGTTACTGGATCAGCGCCTGGCTGGGCAACGTCGGGTACTTCGTGTTGCTGTTCAGCACCCTCGGTTATTTCTTCCCGGTGTTCGGCCAGGGCAACACGCCGATCGCCATCGGCTGCGCCTCGGTGCTGCTGTGGGCCGTGCATTTTCTGGTGATGCGCGGGATCAAGGAGGCGACGTTCATCAACCAACTGACCACCGTGGCCAAGATCGTGCCGCTGATCATGTTTATCGTCATCGCCGCCGTCGCTTTCAAGGCGGACGTCTTCACCCGCGATATCTGGGGCAGCAGCAACCCGAATTTCGGCGGCGTGATGGAGCAGGTGCGCAACATGATGCTGGTCACCGTGTTTGTGTTCATCGGCATTGAAGGCGCCAGTGTGTACTCGGCCAGGGCGGAGATGCGCTCGGATGTCGGCCGGGCCACGGTGATCGGTTTTCTCGGCGTGTTGGCGTTGCTGGTGCTGGTGAACGTGTTGTCCCTGGGGATCATGAGCCAGCCGGAATTGGCGACCCTGCAAAACCCGTCACTGGCAGCGGTGCTTGAGCACATTGTCGGCCCTTGGGGGGCGCTGCTGATCAGCATCGGCCTGGCGATTTCGCTGTTGGGGGCGTTGTTGTCCTGGGCGCTGCTTTGCGCCGAAATCCTCTTCGCTACGGCCAAGGACAAGACCATGCCGGCCTTCCTGACCAAGGAAAACGCCAACCATGTGCCGGTCAATGCGCTGTGGCTGACCAACGTGATGATCCAGATTTTCCTGCTGATCACGCTGTTTTCGGCAGGCACTTACACCAGCCTGATCTACCTCGCATCGTCGATGATCCTGGTGCCGTACCTGTGGTCGGCGGCGTATGCGGTGCTGTTGAGCGGACGCGGCGAAACCTATGAACACGCGTCGGCCGAGCGGACCAAGGACCTGATGATCGGCGGCATCGCCCTGGGTTACGCGGTGTGGTTGTTGTACGCGGGCGGGGTGAAATACCTGCTGCTGTCGGCGTTGTTGTATGCGCCAGGGGTGATCTTGTTTGCCAAGGCCAAGCATGAGCAGGGCGAGCCGTTGTTCACTCATATCGAGAAAGGCATTTTTACCTGCGTCATCAGCGGGGCGGGGCTGGCGGCGTATGGGTTGTACAGCGGGTTGCTGTCGTTGTGAGGTGGCTGCGGGCACCGGTTTTGTGTTGAGTGTTCTGGCCCCATCGCGAGCAAGCTCGCTCCCACAGGTTTGTGCTCGACGCAGATCCAATGTGGGAGCGAGCCTGCTCGCGATAGCGATCTGACGGTCACCACCACTGCGCGCGATGGGCACCCAATTCCGAAGCTGGAAGTGCCCATTGCAATGGAGTACCGGTTATTTTCAGCGGCACATGAAGCCGATGTGCGGGCCCCCAAGGGGTTTGCTCTACCAGCATCCCCTGATCGTTTTCATCTTCAGCTCGCAGCGCCTCACCCGTCCCGGCACCGTTCTCAATCAACAACTTCGCCGTGCGCGCCAACGACAACCTGGCCGACCCACCCCGTCCCAATAACGTGATCGCCGCAGCCGCCATTAAATACCCGGTTGCATGATCCAGCGCCTGAACCGGCAGCGGCATCGGTTTGTCCGCTTTCTTCCACTGCCTGCCCGCGTCGGCAATCCCGCTGCTCATCTGCACCAGGCTGTCGAAGCCGCGGCGGTTTTGCCACGGGCCGCTCCAACCGTAGGCGTTGAGGCACACATCAATCAGGCCCGGCGCCAGTTTTTCCCGCTCGGCGACACCGTAGCCCAACTTTTCCAGTGCATCGGCGCGGTAGCCGTGGAGCACGATATCGGCGTCCTTGAGCAGGCCTTCGAACACGGCTCGATCGTCCTTGCTGTGCAGGTCCAGCCGTGCACAGCGTTTGCCCAGCGTGACTTCGGGCACCACGCCGGGTTCGTTCCAGGTTGGTGGATCGATGCGCAACACATCGGCGCCGAGGCCGGCGAGAACACGACTGGCGACGGGACCGGCCAACACGCGGGTCAAGTCCAGCACCTTGATGCCGGCCAACGGTTGCGCCACAGAACCTTTCCAGGGTTTCGCGTGTTGACCGCCGCTGGCGCTGAACTGAATCAACGGCTCGGCGTTCACCGCCAGGCCCTGGGAATGCGCTTGCCATTGCGCCCAGCTGCGCATCTCGGCGGCGCAACCACCGGCATCGACCACGGCCTGTTCCAGATCGGTTTTCGCCCATTGCGCAACCTTGCTCGCCATCGCGGCACGGTCGGCACAGCTGCCGAGCACGCTTTCGGCGGCGGCGCGGTGATGCGGTGCGTTGGTGTGCAAGCGGATCCAGCCGTCCTGGGTCGCGTAGTCGCCGGCCACCGGGTCCCACAGCGGTGGAACGCTCCAGCCCACGGGGCGGATCGAGGTGGCGAACCAGAAAGAGGCCAGGCGGCGGTCGACTTCAAGGCTGGGCAAGCGACCGGTGTGTTGCTGCAGAAATTCGCTGACTGCTTGGCCGGCGGCAGCGATGCTGGCGCAGGCCAGGTCAGTCACGGCAAACGCCGAGGGCAGGGCGCCGCTGGACGTGAAGGGAATCGGCGTGTGAGGCAAGCCGAGTGCGGCTTGAATGGACGTGAGTAAACCAGTCATCGAAGGCCCTCCGGAACGAGAGCTCGAGCATAGATCAAAAAACTGCCCGCCCGGATTAAATCCCCTTGTGGGAGCGGGCTTTTGTGGTGAGGGGGCTTGCCCCCGTTGGGTCGCGAAGCGGCCCCAAAACCTACAATCCCGGTGTGTCTGGTACACCGCATGTGATGGATTACGACTGCTGCGCAGCCGAACGGGGCGGTGCGGGCGTTCCGACAAGCCCCCTCGCCACAGGGGGCGGTGTTTCAACCTTAAACGCGGAACTGATCCATCAATTTCATCTGGTGGGTGGTCAGCGAGTTGAGTTGGCTGCTGATCTGCGCTGATTCGGTGGCCTGGCCGGTCAGGGTTTCGGTGACGGTGCGGATCGCCGAGACGTTGCGGTTGACCTCTTCGGCCACCGCGCTTTGCTGTTCGGCGGCGCTGGCGATTTGCAGGTTCATGTCGCTGATCACGGTGACCGCGTCGCTGATTTTGCTCAAGGCCTGGACCGCTTGCTGGATCTGCCCGGCGTTGCTGTGGGCCTGGGTCTGGCTCGAATGCATGGTGGCCACCACACCGCGCGTGCCGGTCTGGATGCGCTCGATCACGATGCGGATTTCTTCCACCGAATCCTGTGTGCGTTTGGCCAGGTTGCGCACTTCATCGGCCACCACCGCAAACCCGCGACCGCTTTCGCCGGCACGAGCTGCTTCGATGGCAGCATTGAGGGCTAGCAGGTTGGTTTGTTCGGCGATGCTGCGGATCACTTCCAGTACCGAACCGATCTGCTCGCTGTTAACGGCCAGCGCTTCGACTTCGGTCACGGCTTTGCTGACTTCGTCGGCCAGTTGATTGATGTCGCGGGTGCTGCGTTCGATGATCGACATGCCATCACGCGCCGACTGGTCGGCGCCTTTGGCCGCATTGGCCGCGTTCGACGCGCTGTTGGCGACGTCGTGGGCGGTGGCGCTCATCTCGTTGGACGCGGTGGCGACCTGGTCGATTTCGCGGAACTGCACCTGCATGCCTTCGCTGGTCTGGCGGGCGATTTCCGAAGACTGGTCGGCGGTGCCACGGGCGTCGGTGATGCTTTGTTTGATCTGCGCGATGGTCGGCTGCAACTTGTCGAGGAAGCGGTTGAACCAGCTGACCAGTTCGCCCAGTTCATCTTTTTTGCTGTAGTGCAGGCGTTGGGTCAGGTCGCCGTCGCCGCTGGCAATCGCCTTGAGCATTTCGGCGACGCTGTTGATCGGCCGGGTCACGCCCGACGCGGTGAGCCAGATCAGCAACAGACCGACCAGGCCGGCCGCGACAGCCACCAGCACCGCTTTGATCGTGCCGCTTTGCTGGGCGTCATCGAGCACCGCTTGCAGCTTGACCGAGTCGGCCAGCAGCACTTGTTTCGGCAGGTCGATCACCACACCCCAGGCTTTGGAGTCGCTGATCGGGCTGACCGGGTACACCGCACGAATCAAATCGCCTTGTTCGAGGATCTTTGGTGTGCCGCCGCTGAGCAGTTGCAGGATGTCCTTGCCTTCAGCGCCCAGAGTGTCGCCGATGCTTTTGCCGACTTTGCTCGCGTCGACGCTGTAACCGGCCAAGACACCGCTGCCGGAAACGATCAGCATGTGCCCGGCGCTGTTGAACAGGTCACGCTGGGAATCGACCGCCGCTGCTTGCAGAGCGTCGAGGGCGATGTCGACACCGACCACGCCGATGGATTTGCCGTCCACCAGCAGCGGGACGGAAATGGTGGTCATCAGCATTTCCTTGCCGCCGACGGTGTCGGCATACGGGTCCAGCAGGCAGGTGCGTTTGCTGTCGCGAGGGCAGGTGTACCAGCTGTTGTAAGGCGTGCCGCTGAGGCTCAAGGTGGTTTTGGTCATGTCATCTTCGACCATGATCGTGTTGATCCCGGCCCCACCGGCACGGCTCCAGTAACTGGCAAAACGCCCGGATTCATTGGACTGGCGTGCTGCATCGTTGGCGAACTCGCTGTCCTTGCCGTCCAGGCCGTTGGGCTCGAACGCCAGCCAGATCCCCAGCACCTTAGCGTTGCGCTCGAACGCGGTTTTCAGGCTCTGGTTCAACTCTTCACGCAAGGCACCGGCGTCCAGCGAACGCTTGGCGGCCATGGTGCGCATGTCCTTGATCTGATCGGCCAGGGCGGTCACCACCAGCAGGCTTTCACCAAAGGTCTTCTGCACCCGCACCGCTTGTTCGGCGGCCTTGGCCTGAAGCAGGTCCTGCACGCTGGTGGTGAGCATCTTGCGGCTGGAGGCGCTGACCAGTTCGTCGTTCTGGTTGGTCTGGTAAAAGTTCATGCCGACGATCAACGCGACCACGCCAAGCAGGCACAGGCCGGACAGCAAGACGATTTTCAGGCGGATAGAGAGAGAGTCGAACATAGGGCGAACTCGCGAAGGGATGAAGTGTTGGCTGTGGGCCGATGTCGACCCGGTTCGCCAAATCCATTCAGCGCCATTCAATGCACATCGGCGTGGGACGAGGATGCATGATGGTGGCTCCGACGAGCGGTCATGGTTGAACGTTTGCGCAGAAAAATGTGCCGTAAAGCGGGTTTTAAACGGGAGTAAATCGCGGCGTCGATCAAGACAGTTGCGGCAATGATTCCGGTCGCGACCAGATCCAAAGATTGCCCAGGCTCATGCCAGCAATCGCCAGATAGATCGGCCAGCCGTGATCGAGCATCACCAGCATCAGCGTGGCACACAGCAGCATGCTGACGGTGGCACTGACCTTGGCCCGGCGGGCGACGATTTTGCCGTTGCGCCAGTTGCGCAGAATGGAACCGAACAGCCGATGGTTTTCCAGCCAGGTACTCAGGCGCGGCGAACTTTTGGTCGCGGCCCAGGCGGCGAGGAGGATGAATTCGGTGGTCGGCAGGCCGGGGATAACGATGGCTATGAGGCCGATGCCCAGGCTCACGTAGGCCAGCAGGCCGAAGAGGATTCGGGTGAGTTTGGAGGTGGAAAGGTGAGGCATAGGGCTCACAGATGGTCATTGGGCTTGATCAGGATCTAGCAGACTTACTCTGTCCCCTGTGGGAGCGGGCTTGCCCGCGATAGCTATGTAACATTCAGCATCTCTGTTGAATGGTAAGCCTTTATCGCGGGCAAGCCCGCTCCCACAGGGATTGTGTTTTAGGCGGGTTCTGGGGTGTAGGCCTGCTCTAACAACACGGTGAAGCGGTTGAAGGCAGCGACGGCGGCTTGCTCGATTTCAGCTTCTTCCTGAGCGCTGAATTCCAGCGAATCGAGGGTTTTGACGAAGCGCTTCCAGCCTTCAGCGCGGCCGCCGGCCGGTTCGCCAAGGTGGCTGGCGCCGAAGGTTTCGCTCAAGCCCAGACCCACAGCACGCTTGATCAGAAACGCCGCGCCGAGCTTCGAGCCTTCCGACACAAACAACCAGCCCAAGGCCTCGGCTTTGGTCGGGTTCTTCACCGCGCCGGCAACTGGCGCCGGCACTTCGGTTTCCAGATCCGCCAAATCAGCCTTGGCCGCTTCGGCCCGGCAACGAGCCGGCAAGTCCGGGACGATGGCCGTCAACTCGGCATCGTTGTACAGCGCCACCAATTCCGACTGGAACAGATACTGCGCCACCACGAAACGGGCGAAGTTGGCCTGGGTTTCAAACGGTGCGTGGGCTTTGACCAGCGCATCGAGGTGGGTGTGAGGCTCGTTGGTTATCTGGTTCAAGCGTTGCGAACGCAGAGCAGGGCGTTGAGCGGTGTCCTGAGTGGTCATGAGAAATCCTTGAGAAAAAGAGGCGCTTGGTAACAAGACGAATAAGCAGGCGCCTGACAGTAAAAAAACCTCACTGCACCGCTTTTATAAAAGCAGCGCAGTGAGCTGTTCAGCGTCAGATGTCCCAGACCAGATTGATCGCGAAGTTGCGACCCGGTTGGGTCAGGCGGTCGAGGTTGGCCGGTTGTGTCACCGAGGCTTCGCCGACGCTGTCGTAACCGCGCACGTCATCCCACTGCCAGTATTTCTTGTTGGTCAGGTTGTACAGGCCGGCGTTGACGGTCACGTCGTCGGTCACCTTGTAGAAGCCGGCCAGGTCGAGCACGCCATAACCCGGTGTCTTGAACTGGGTGCTGGTGCCGTCCGGGGTTTTGAAGCTGGTGCTGTCGACGCGGGTCTTGCGTTTGACCAGGGTCCAGCTCAACAGGGCGCCGTAGTTATCCTGGTCGTAGCCGAGGCCGAACACACCGGTCAGCGGGTTGATGCTGTTCAGTGGCTGGCCGTTGTCATCGTTACGGCCATACAGGTAGGCCACCGAGCCTTGGGTGTAGAGGCCGGTCGGGGCGCCGAAGCTGTCGAGGTTCAGGCGACCCTTGAGCTCGACGCCTTTGATGGTGGCGTGGGCAATGTTGTTGCTCTGGAAGGTGGTCTCGGTGTAGCCGGGGGTGATGGCGTTTTCATCGATGAAGTCGCGGTATTTGTTATAGAACACCGCCACATCGAACGTGCCTGCCTCGAACTGGCCACGCAGGCCTGTTTCGTAACTCTTGCTCTTTTCCGGTTCCAGGTCCGGATTCGGCGCGACCTGATAGCCGCCCGCCAGGTTTTCGAAACGACCATACAGGGCCTTGGCGGTCGGCGTGCGGAAGCCTTCGGCGTACTGGCCATACCAGGTGTAGTTGTCGTTGAAGCTGTAAGTGGTGCCGAATTTTGGCGACAGACGATGCCAGGTTTTTGTGCTGTCGCTCACCACACCGTTGCCGCTCTGGTCGGCGGTGGCCAGGAACTCGTCGGTGATGTGCGGCTTGAGCTCGGTGTAGTCATAGCGTGCGCCAGGCAGGAACGTCCAGTTGCCCCAGCTGATCTGATCCTGGGCGAACAGGCTGTAGCTGTTGATGGTCGGGTCCGGGAAGTCGCTGGCCGGTTTCAGGGTGTCGGCGGCACTCGGCGCACCGATGACCCGGCAGGCACCGGCCACGGTCAGGCAAGTGCCGCTACCGGTACGCAGACCGGTGACTTTGTCCTGTTTGAGGGTGGTGCCGTAAGTGACAAGGTGCTCGGTGTCGGCGATGGCAAAGGACTTGTCGACCTGGGCATCGAACACCCATTGGCGATCCTTGTAGTTGGTGTCGCGGTTGCGCAGAACGGTACGCGACGGCGCGTAGATTTCTTCGGTGCTCTGGTCGGTCTTGGCGATCTGGTAGTTCAGCGACCACTTGATGTTGTCGGCCAGCACGCCGTCCAGACCGAAGCTGTGCTCCAGGCCAAAGCGTTCGCGGGTGACGGTGTCGTTGCCGGTACGGGACTTGTAGAAGCCGAAACCGCGTCCAGCGTTGAACGGGCCACCCACGGCGCTCAATTGATGGGTGTCGCGGTCGTCCTTGTAATGCTCGTAGGTCAGGCCCAGGCGCGCGTCGTCGGCGTAGTCCCAGCCCAGTTTGGCCAGCACGTTGGTGGTGCGCACGTCCTCGGGGTTGGCCTCGGTGCGGTTCAGGCCGGTGCCGCCGGTTTCGCCGTAGGATTCGGTTTCATGGCCGTTGCGTTGGCTCAAGTGCAGTAAGCCGTCGAAGTCGCCAGTGCGACCGGCCACCGTGCCGGAGGTCAGCCAGCTTTCATCCGCCGAGCTGTAACCGGTTTTCAGGCGGGCGCCGACGTCCTTGCCCGGCTTGATGATGTCGTCCGGGTCCAGCGTGTAATAGCTGACCGCGCCACCGATGGCGTTGCTGCCGTAAAGCACCGACGCCGGGCCGCGCAGGATTTCCACGCGTTTGACGATCTCGGGGTCGACGTAGTTGCGGTTGGTCTGGGCATAAGGGCCGTTGAAGAAGCTGTCGGGCACTTGCACGCCGTCGATCTGGGTCAGCACGCGGTCGCCGTCGATGCCACGGATGTTGTAGCCCGTGAGACCGGCACGCTGGCCAGCGCCGCCGACCGATACGCCCGGCTCGTAGCGCACCAGATCCTTGATGGTATTGACGTTGTTGCGGTCCAGGTCTTCGCGGGTCTGGACCGTCACCGTGCTCGGCACGCTGCTCACGTCCTGTTCATTACGGGTGGCGCTGATGGTCACCTGATCCAGGTTGATCGCGCTGCTATTGCTGCGTTTTTCCAGCACGATGTTGTTACTGCCCAGTTTGCGATAGCTCAGGTTGGTCCCCACCAACAGGCGATCAAGGGCTTTTTCCGGCGGCAACGAACCGCGCACACCCGGCGAGGCGACGCCGTCCGCCAGTTCGGCCGGCAAGCCGACTTGCCAGCCTGTTACTGCGGTAAAGGCATTGAGTGCCGAGACCAGCGACTGCTGCGGGATGGCGAACGAGTAGTCGCCCATGTTGCGCGTCGGCTGCCCGGCGGCGGTGGCCGCCATGAGCGGCGCAGCACCGGCCATCAGGATGGCGGCCGTCAGCAGCGACAGCACGCGGGAAGGTGAAGAGGACTGGCGGGTATGGCGAGAGGACATCGATAGCGCTCCGTGTCGCACGAATCTTTATAGGTGCTGATTGGCATGGCGAGATGCGAATCAATTGCATTGGCTATAACGAGACGAACGAGCTTCGGCTATCGAGTAAAAATAATTCTCATTTAGTTCAAGATCACCAACGCCGGAAACTCCTGGAGTCGGGCAGAGGTGATGTGAGCAAGGGAGCGGACCACGTCCAGCGGTTGGTCGAGACGGTAATTGCCGGTCACGGCGACGTCGGCCAACTGCTCGTTGGTGTTGATGATCCAGCCCGGGTAATAGCGGCGCAGCTCCGCCAGCACCTGGCTCAGCGGGCAGTTCTCGAACACCAGTCGGCCCTGGACCCACGCCAGATCAGTGGCCGCATCGAGCTTGGCCGGGCGATCAAAACCGTTGGGGCCGATGCGCACGCTTTCTCCGGCGGACAAGCGAATCCGGGCGTCGTCGCGGGTCGCTCGCAAGTCGACATCGCCACGCTGCACCCGAACCTGTGCCACGCCGTCCAGATAGCGCACGGCAAACGCGGTGTCGCGCACGCTGGCCGTGACCGGACCGGCATCGATTTCCAATGGCTGGCCACGATTGGCCGCCACCTCGAAAAACGCCTCGCCCTGATACAACCGAGCCACGCGCTGTTGATCGTTGATGGTGCTGGAGAACGCCGAGTTGGTATTGAGCAGGACTTTCGAGCCGTCCTCCAGTTGCAGGCGCTGGCGTTCACCGACCACGGTCAAGTGATCGGCCTGGAGGCGCATCGGCAGGTTGCTGAAACTGAACAGGCCGAGGATCAACACGGCGGCGGTTGCCAGCGGTTTCCAGTGCGGACGCAAACGCGACAGGACCGTCACTTTCGGCGGCCGGGCGGCCAGGTTTTGCGCGCATTGCACCACTTGCGGGCCATCCCAGATCGCCTGGGCCTTGGCGAACGCTTCGGCATGCAACGGGTCGGCGGCCAGCCAGGCATGAAACTGTCGGGTCTGTTCTTCGCTCGGACTGCCCAGCACGATCAGCCAGTCCAAAGCCTGGTCCATCGCGCTTGCGGCGTCCCGCGCCGGGGAGGGCGGAGGGGAGCGGTGGGTGTCCGTCACGGTGTTTCCTCGGCAGTGTCTTGGCACCGCTGTTTTTTTAGTGAAGCTTGAAAGTGGGGCAAGGGTAGCAAAGCCCGATAGTCAGTGCAGGTCATCCTCGGAAATAGAGAATTAACCTACAGATTCAGTCGCCGTTTAACCGTTCGGCCACGCCGATGCAGATCGCCATGATCAATTTCAGCTCCTTTTGTACGGTGCTCAATGACACGCCGAGCTTCTCGGCGATCTCCAGATAACTGTGCCCGTGCAGCCGGCTGAGGATGAAAATCTGCTGCTGACGATGGCTGAGTTCACTGAGGCTCACGTTCAAACGCTCCAGCAATTGTTCGGCATGGGCAGCATCCTCGGCACTGCTGGCGGGGGCGGCAACGCTTTCCACCACGTCCAGTGGCACGTCGTCGAGCATCGTGCGCGACTGAATGCGCCGCGCACGCAAATGGTCCAGTGCCAGGTTGCGGGCGGTCTGGAAAACGAAGGGTTCAAGGTGATCGATGGCCCGTTCACTGAGCGCCCGGGTCACTCGCAGGTAGGTCTCCTGCAAGAGGTCTTCGGCGGTGCTGTGATTGTTGACCATCCGCTCCAGCGTGCGCAGCAGAGAAACTCGCTGGGCGATGAAGACGTGATTGAAGCGAGATTGACTCACGGGAGGACCTGATCCATTTCGAGCGAATGATAATGCTTATCATCTGCTCGAGTGGTCAAGTGCTGATTTGCAGGCGAAGAGTTATTCGGCGTTGCACAGCGCCAGGCAGTTATCGAGCATGCGGTTGGAGAAGCCCCATTCGTTGTCGTACCAGGCCAGTACCTTGAGCAGCTTGCCGCTGGACTTGGTGTGGTTGGCGTCGAAGATCGACGACAGCGGGTTGTGATTGAAGTCGCTGGAGACCAGCGGCAGGGTGTTGTAGCCGAGAATCTTCGAGTGCTGGCTGGCTTCTTTCAGCAGCGCGTTCGCTTCATCGGCCGATGCTTCGCGCTTGAGCTGCACGGTCAGGTCCACCAGCGACACGTTGATCACCGGAACACGCACCGCCATGCCGGTCAGTTTGCCCGCCAGCTCCGGCAGCACCAGGCCAACGGCTTCAGCGGCGCCGGTCTTGCTCGGGATCATGTTCTGGGTGGCCGAACGGGCGCGGTACGGGTCGGTGTGGTAGACGTCGGTCAGGTTCTGGTCGTTGGTGTAGGCGTGGATCGTGGTCATCAGACCGCTTTCGATCCCCAGTTCGCGGTGCAGCACCTGAGCCACCGGGGCCAGGCAGTTGGTGGTGCACGACGCGTTGGAAATGATCTGGTGCGATTGGCGCAGAATGTCGTGGTTGACCCCGTAGACCACGGTGGCGTCGGCGCCTTTGGCCGGGGCCGAGATAATCACTTTGCGCGCGCCGGCCGTAATATGCGCGGCGGCTTTGGCACGGTCGGTGAACAGACCGGTGCATTCGAACACGACATCAATTTTTTCCGCGGCCCAGGGCAGGTCGGCCGGGTTGCGAATGGCGCTGACCGCAATACGGTCACCGTTGACGGTCAGGCTTTCCTGATCGTGCTGGACATCGGCGTCGAACGTGCCGTGAACGGTGTCGTACTTGAGCAGATGAGCGTTCATCGCGCTGTCGCCCAGGTCATTGATGGCAACGATCTGCAGGTCTTGGCGATAGCCTTGGGTATACAGTGCGCGAAGGACGTTGCGGCCAATTCGGCCAAAACCATTGATTGCGATTCGAAGAGTCATTTAACAGGGCCGCCGTCGTTTTGTTGTTGGAATTACAAGATTATTCGCATAAAAATAGAAAACAAGCCTTTTTAATGGCAATATTTTGTTCAATCTACAACGAGTGACCTGAATCAACTGGTCCGACCGATCAAGAAAACCGTCTGTCATCCCATCGACACCGGCTCTTGCTCAGCATAGACAATCAGGTCGCCATATCCGTTAGCCTGGAGTTCTACACATGCATCCCCGCGTCCTAGAGGTCACCGAACGGCTTATCGCCCGTAGCCGCGCAACCCGTGAGGCTTACCTTGCGCTTATTCGCGATGCAGCCAGCGACGGTCCGATGCGCGGCAAGCTGCAATGCGCCAACTTCGCCCACGGCGTGGCCGGTTGCGGCACTGAAGACAAGAACAGTTTGCGAATGATGAACTCGGCCAACATCGCGATTGTTTCGTCATATAACGACATGCTTTCGGCGCATCAGCCTTACGAAGTCTTTCCTGAACAGATCAAAAAAGCCCTGCGCGAGATCGGCTCCGTCGGCCAGTTCGCGGGCGGCACCCCGGCCATGTGCGATGGCGTGACCCAGGGCGAGCCGGGCATGGAGCTGAGCCTGCCAAGCCGCGAGGTGATCGCGCTGTCCACCGCCGTGGCGCTGTCCCACAACATGTTCGATGGCGCGCTGATGCTCGGCATCTGCGACAAGATCGTCCCGGGCCTGATGATGGGCGCACTGCGTTTCGGTCATCTGCCGACGATCTTCGTCCCGGGCGGGCCGATGGTCTCGGGCATTTCCAACAAGCAGAAAGCCGATGTGCGTCAGCGTTATGCCGAAGGCAAGGCCAGCCGCGAAGAGCTGCTGGAATCGGAAATGAATTCCTACCACAGCCCCGGCACCTGCACCTTCTACGGCACTGCCAATACCAACCAGTTGCTGATGGAAGTCATGGGCCTGCACTTGCCGGGCGCCTCTTTCGTCAACCCGAACACTCCGTTGCGCGATGCCCTGACCCGCGAAGCGGCGCATCAGGTCACGCGCCTGACCAAGCAGAACGGTGATTTCATGCCGATCGGCGAAATCGTCGACGAGCGCTCGCTGGTCAACTCCATCGTGGCGCTGCACGCCACCGGCGGCTCGACCAACCACACCCTGCACATGCCCGCCATCGCCATGGCGGCCGGCATTCAACTGACCTGGCAGGACATGGCCGACCTCTCCGAAGTCGTGCCGACCCTGAGCCACGTCTACCCGAACGGCAAAGCCGACATCAACCACTTCCAGGCGGCGGGCGGCATGTCGTTCCTGATCCGCGAACTGCTGGAAGCCGGGCTGTTGCACGAAAACGTCAACACGGTGCTGGGCCACGGCTTGAGCCGTTACACCATGGAGCCGTTCCTCGAAAATGGCGAACTGGTCTGGCGCGAAGGCCCGATCGAAAGCCTCGACGAAACCATCCTTCGCCCGGTCGCGCGTGCGTTCTCGCCTGAGGGCGGCTTGCGGGTGATGGAAGGCAACCTCGGGCGTGGCGTGATGAAAGTGTCTGCCGTTGCCTTGGAAAACCAGATCGTCGAAGCGCCAGCCATGGTGTTCCAGGATCAGCAGGACCTGGCCGATGCGTTCAAGGCCGGTTTGCTGGAGAAGGATTTTGTCGCGGTGATGCGCTTCCAGGGCCCGCGCTCCAATGGCATGCCGGAGCTGCACAAGATGACGCCGTTCCTCGGCGTGCTGCAGGATCGCGGTTTCAAGGTCGCGCTGGTGACCGACGGGCGCATGTCCGGTGCGTCGGGGAAAATTCCGGCGGCGATTCATGTCAGTCCCGAAGCTTATGTCGGCGGCGCTCTTGCGCGAGTGCAAGAGGGCGATATCATCCGCGTCGATGGCGTCAAAGGCACCCTGGAGCTTAAGGTGGACGCCGAAGAATTTGCAGCGCGCACCCCGGCCAAGGGCCTGTTGGGCAACAACATTGGCAGCGGGCGCGAACTGTTTGGTTTCATGCGCATGGCTTTCAGCTCCGCAGAGCAGGGCGCCAGCGCCTTTACTTCTGCCCTGGAGACGCTTAATTGAAACTGGCTTTGGTCGGTGACATCGGAGGGACCAACGCACGTTTCGCGTTGTGGAAAAACCAGCAACTGGAAGCAATCCAGGTGCTGGCGACGGCCGACCACGCCAGCCCGGAGGAGGCAATTGCCCTCTATCTGAGCGGGCTTGGCCTGGCGTTGGGCTCGATCGGCTCGGTGTGCCTGTCGGTGGCCGGCCCGGTGAGCGGTGACGAATTCAAGTTCACTAACAATCATTGGCGGCTCAGTCGCAAAGCTTTTTGCAAGACGCTGCAGGTCGATCAATTGTTGTTGGTCAATGATTTCTCGGCGATGGCGCTGGGCATGACCCGTTTGCAGCCGGACGAGTTTCGGGTGGTCTGCGAAGGCACGCCGGAACCGCTGCGACCTGCCGTGGTGATCGGTCCGGGCACGGGCCTGGGCGTTGGCACGTTGCTGGACCTGGGCGAAGGCCGTTTTGCCGCATTGCCAGGGGAGGGGGGGCACGTCGATCTGCCCTTGAGCAGCCTACGTGAAACTCAGTTGTGGCAGCACATCTTCAATGAGATCGGGCATGTCAGCGCTGAAACCGCGTTGAGCGGCAGCGGTTTGCCTCGGGTCTACCGGGCGATTTGTGCGGTGGACGGTCATGAGCCGGTGCTCGATACCCCGGAGTCGATTACCGCTGCCGGTCTGGCGGGTGACCCGATTGCGCTGGAAGTGCTGGAGCAGTTCTGCTGCTGGCTCGGCCGTGTCGCCGGTAACAACGTGCTGACCACCGGTGGACGCGGTGGCGTGTACATCGTCGGCGGGGTGATTCCACGGTTTGCCGATTTCTTCGTCGAAAGCGGTTTCGCCCGCTGCTTCGCCGAAAAGGGCTGCATGAGCGATTACTTCAAAGGCATCCCGGTGTGGCTGGTGACGGCGCCGTATTCCGGCCTGATGGGCGCGGGTGTGGCGCTCGATCAGGCCTGAAACCGAGTCGCCTCATCGCCGGCAAGCCCGCTCCCACAAGGTTATGCGCACATTTTTAGAATGTAGGTAATCCTGTGGGAGCGTGGCTTGCCCGCGATGAGGCCAGAACAGGCAACAAATTTCCAAGGTTCATCAGGCATAATCCGCCCAATTCAAACAACAAGGACGCCGCCCCGTGAGCTCAGTCAGGTCGATTTTGTTGGTCGATGACGATCAAGAGATACGCGAGTTGCTGGACACCTACCTGACCCGCGCCGGTTTCCAGGTCCGTACCACGCCCGATGGTGCAGGCTTTCGCCAAGCGATGAACGAAGCGCCGAGCGATCTGGTGATCCTCGACGTGATGCTGCCGGACGAAGACGGTTTCAGCCTCTGCCGCTGGATCCGCCAACACCCGCGTCAGGCACAGGTGCCGATCATCATGCTTACCGCCAGCTCCGACGAGGCCGACCGCGTCATTGGCCTGGAACTGGGCGCCGATGACTACCTCGGCAAACCCTTCAGCCCCCGTGAATTGCAGGCGCGCATCAAGGCCCTGTTGCGCCGCGCGCAGTTCGGTCAGGAGCGTTCCGGCGGCGAAGTGCTGGCGTTCGACGACTGGCGGCTGGACATGGTCAGTCACCGGCTGTTCCACATCGACGGCGAAGAAGTGATTCTCTCCGGCGCCGATTTTGCGCTGCTGAAACTGTTCCTCGATCACCCGCAGGAAATCCTCGACCGCGACACCATCGGCAACGCCACCCGTGGCCGCGATCTGATGCCGCTGGATCGCATCGTCGACATGGCGGTCAGCCGTTTGCGTCAGCGCCTGCGCGATACCGAAAAACCGCCGCGCCTGATCCGCACTGTGCGAGGCAGCGGCTACCAACTGGCTGCCAACGTGGTTGCCAGCAATGGCATCTGAGTGGCTGCGCAAGCTCGCCGCCCGCTTGCCGATGCCGCGATCTTTGCTCGGGCGCATGTTGTTGCTGACCCTGTTGGCGGTGCTGTTCGCGCAGACCTTGTCGAGCGTGATCTGGGTCTCGCAACTGCGTGCCACGCAGCTTGAAGGCCTGGTGACCAGCGCCCGTAGCCTGGCCCATTCGATGACGGCCAGCGTCAGTTACTTTCGTTCGCTGCCGGTGGCGTTTCGTCCCTTGGTGCTCGACCAATTGCGCAGCATGGGCGGCACCCGGTTCGTGGTGACCCTCAACGACAAGCCCCTGGGCATGGAAGTGCTGCCGATCACCCCGCGCAAGGAAGCCGTGCTCAAGGCGGTGGACCAGGTGTTGCGCGAGTCCCTCGGCCAAGACACGGATATCTCGGTGACCTTCGTCAGCCCCGAAGATCTGCGGATCTTCAACAGCGGGCTGAAACTCGATGAATTGCCGCGCTCATGGGCGCACTACGCGCTCACGCTGGAGCCGGTGAACCCGCCGGTGCTGGTCACGCAAATTCAGATGGCGCCGGGCGAGTGGCTGTATATCGCCTCGCTCTTGCCCGAGCCCTACACCAGCCTTGAAGAACAGGGCCTGCCAGCGCAGCAGGTCTGGTTCATCGTCCTCACCAGTGGCTTTTTGCTGTTGTTCATCGGCCTGTTGGTGCACTGGCAGAGTCGTCCGCTCAAGCGTCTGGCGCGGGCGGCGCGGGACATGTCCCTCGGTGCCGAAGTCGAACCGGTAGCCGAAGGCGGCGGCAGTGAAGTGGTCGAAGTGGGCCGCGCTTTCAATGCGATGCGCGAGCGCATCAGCCGTTACCTGACCGAGCGCAGCCAGTTGTTCAGCGCGATTTCCCATGACCTGCGCACGCCGATTACCCGGTTAAGGCTGCGGGTCGAGTTGCTGGAAGACGAACAGCTGCAAGCCAAGTTCGGCCGCGATCTGGATGAGCTGGAGTTGCTGGTCAAGGGCGCGCTGCAATGCGTGAAAGACACCGATATTCACGAAAACATCGAGCCGGTGGATCTTAACCATGTGCTGGATTGCCTGGTGGAACCGTACTTGGCGCCCAACGGCAATGGTCGCGTGACCCAGCAGGGCCGGGCGCTGGCGGCGTACCCGGGCAAACCGCTGGCGCTCAAGCGTTGCATCGGCAACCTGATCGACAACGCGTTGAAGTATGGGCAGAACGCGCATTTACATATCGATGACGACGAGAGCGCTTTCATCCTGCACGTCGATGACGAAGGGCCGGGCGTGCCGGAGCAACGGATGGAGCAGGTGTTCGAACCGCATTTCCGCCTGGCCGGGCAGCAGCAAGGTTATGGCTTGGGGTTGGGGATTGCCCGCAACATTGCCCATAGCCATGGCGGCGAGGTCAGCCTGCAAAACCTGCGTGAAGGCGGGTTGCGGGTGACGTTGCAGTTGCCTCGTAGCGTTGATTAGTCAGACCGCGTCGCCTTCATCGCGGGCAAGCCACGCTCCCACAGGATTACCTACATTCTGAAATGTGCGCATAACCTGTGGGAGCGGGCTTGCCCGCGATAGCGTCAGCCTAATCAACACGTTCCTAAAGATAAATGTCACAGCCTGGTGACATAACTCGCCCCCTTCGTTACAAGCCCGCCCCCGCCCGTTGTTTAGACTGCCCCCAGTCAAAACAACAAAAAAGGCACCCCATGGACACCTTCCAACCTGCATTCAGCAGTTGGCTCAACGCACCTGCCCATCAGCAATGGCTCGCGGCCGAAGGCCTGCGCCTGTTGGCATTTGCCAAGGCTTCAAAGCTTGCCGAAGGCTTCGGCAATCTCGATGAAAAGGGCAGTCTCCCGGCCAACGCCCACGCCGAAACCATGAACACCGCCCGCATGACCCACAGCTTCGCCATGGCGCATATTCAGGGTTTGCCGGGGTTTGCCGAGCTGGTCGATCACGGCATCCAGGCGCTCAGCGGCCCGTTGCGTGATGCCGAGCACGGCGGCTGGTTTGCCGCTGCCCATCATCACGATGACAACACCGGCAAGGCCGCTTACCTGCATGCTTTCGTTGCGCTGGCCGCCAGTTCTGCCGTGGTTGCGCAACGCCCCGGCGCACAAGCGTTGCTCGACGATGCGATCAACATCATCGACACACATTTCTGGAGCGAGGAGGAGGGCGCGATGCGCGAATCCTTTGCTCGCGACTGGAGCGGTGAAGAGGCCTACCGCGGCGCCAACAGCAACATGCACGCCACCGAAGCCTTTCTCGCCCTGGCCGATGTCACCGACGACCACCGCTGGCTGGTCCGCGCTCAGCGCATCGTCGAGCGGGTCATTCATGGTCACGCCGCGGCCAACGACTATCTGGTAGTCGAGCATTTCGATCGCGACTGGCAGCCGCTGCGCGAGTACAACCACGACAACCCGGCCGACGGTTTCCGCCCTTACGGCACCACGCCGGGCCACGGTTTCGAATGGGCGCGGCTGTTGCTGCACCTCGAAGCGGCACGCGTGCAAGCCGGCATGCTCACGCCGGGCTGGCTGGCCACCGACGCGCAAAAACTGTTCGACCACAACTGCCGTCACGGTTGGGATGTCGACGGTGCGCCGGGGATTGTCTACACCCTCGACTGGGACAATCGCGCGGTGGTTCGCCATCGCTTGCACTGGACCCATTGCGAAGCCAGCGCTGCCGCCAGCGCGCTGCTTAAACGCACTGGGGATACGCAATACGAAACCTGGTACCGGCTGTTCTGGGAATTCTGTGACAGTCATTTCATCGACCGCTGCGATGGCAGTTGGCACCATGAACTCGACCCGCAAAACCGTCCGAGCGCCGATATCTGGGCCGGTAAACCCGATCTGTATCACGCCTGGCAAGCCGTCCTGATCCCGCGCCTACCGCTGGCGCCGAGCATGGCCACGGCCTTGGGGCAGTTGTCCCAGAGCGCTCCTGTGTAACCATGTGGTGACATTCAAGCGTCCCTTCGTTACCTGCGAGGGGATAACTCCTGTTTAAAATCCTATGCAGCGCAAGCACCAGACTTGCATGCATAACAACAAGAAAGGTAATTCTAGATGAACGCGATTTCTCGCCTCGCTACTGTCATTTCTCTTGCCTCATTGCTTCCAATCTCTGCATTCCCTCTCAGTGCACTTGCCGCCGATTCCAAAGGTTCGGTAGAAGTCGTTCACTGGTGGACCTCCGGTGGCGAAAAAGCGGCCGTCGATGTCCTCAAGGCCCAAGTCGAAAAAGACGGTTTCACCTGGAAGGACGGCGCAGTCGCCGGTGGTGGCGGTGCTACAGCCATGACCGTACTCAAGAGCCGCGCCGTTGCCGGTAACCCGCCGGGCGTTGCACAGATCAAAGGCCCGGACATTCAGGAATGGGCGTCTACCGGTCTGCTCGACACCGACGTCTTGAAAGACGCCGCCAAAACCGAGAAGTGGGACAGCCTGCTCGACAAGAAAGTCTCCGATACTGTGAAGTACGAAGGTGACTACGTGGCCGTGCCGGTGAACATTCACCGCGTCAACTGGCTGTGGATCAACCCGGAAGTCTTCAAGAAAGCCGGCATCGAAAAAGCGCCAACCACCCTTGAAGAATTCTACGCCGCCGGTGACAAGCTCAAGGCAGCGGGCTTCATTGCCCTGGCCCACGGCGGCCAGCCTTGGCAGGACAGCACCGTATTCGAAGCGGTGGTCCTTTCGGTCATGGGCGTCGACGGCTACAAGAAAGCCCTGGTCGACCTGGACAACGCTGCACTGACCGGTCCTGAAATGGTCAAGGCGCTGACCGAGCTGAAGAAAGTCGCGACCTACATGGACGCCGACGGCAAAGGCCAGGACTGGAACCTGGAAGCGGCCAAGGTCATCAACGGCAAGGCCGGCATGCAGATCATGGGTGACTGGGCCAAGAGCGAGTGGACAGCGGCCAAGAAAGTCGCGGGCAAGGACTACGAGTGCGTCGCCTTCCCGGGCACCGACAAGGCGTTCACCTACAACATCGACTCCCTGGCCGTGTTCAAGCAGAAAGACAAAGGTACTGCTGCTGCTCAACAGGACATTGCCAAGGTCGTGCTGGGTGAGAACTTCCAGAAAGTCTTCAGCATCAACAAAGGCTCGATCCCGGTTCGAATCGACATGCTGAACGACATGGGCAAGTACGGTTTCGACTCCTGCGCCCAGACTGCGGCCAAGGATTTCCTGGTGGACGCCAAGTCTGGCGGCCTGCAGCCGAGCATGGCGCACAACATGGCGACCACGCTGGCGGTACAAGGCGCGTTCTTTGATGTCGTGACCAACTTCATCAACGACCCGAAAGCCGATCCTGCGACTGCCGCCAAACAACTGGGCACCGCGGTCAAAGCTGCCAAGTAACCGTTAGCCGCGCAGCCCCCCCTGTGGGAGCGGGCTTGTAATCCTTTTTCTTCGTACGGGATCTTCCCATGAGTTCTGTTGCTGTGTTCAGCAAGGCCTCGCCGTTCGATGCACTGCAGCGCTGGCTCCCTAAACTGGTGCTGGCGCCCAGCATGTTCATCGTCCTGGTGGGCTTCTATGGCTATATCCTGTGGACGTTCATCCTGTCGTTCACCACCTCGACCTTCCTGCCGACTTACAAATGGGCGGGGCTGGCGCAGTATCAGCGGCTGTTCGACAACGACCGTTGGTGGGTAGCGAGCAAGAACCTGGCGGTGTTCGGCGGCATGTTCATCGGCATTACCCTGGTGATCGGTGTGCTGCTGGCGGTGTTTCTTGATCAGCGCATTCGTCGCGAAGGTTTCATTCGCACCATTTACCTGTACCCGATGGCGCTCTCGATGATCGTCACCGGTACCGCCTGGAAGTGGCTGCTCAACCCGGGCATGGGCCTGGACAAATTGCTGCGTGACTGGGGCTGGGAAGGCTTTCGCCTGGACTGGCTGATCGACCCGGATCGCGTCGTGTATTGCCTGGTGATCGCCGCAGTCTGGCAAGCCTCGGGCTTCATCATGGCAATGTTTCTCGCCGGCCTGCGTGGCGTTGATCAATCGATCATCCGTGCCGCCCAGATCGATGGCGCGAGCATGCCGCGCATTTACCTCAAAGTGGTGTTGCCGAGCCTGCGCCCGGTGTTCTTCAGCGCGGTCATGATCCTGGCCCACATCGCGATCAAGAGTTTCGACCTGGTGGCGGCAATGACTGCCGGTGGCCCGGGTTATTCCTCCGACCTGCCTGCGATGTTCATGTACTCCTTCACCTTCAGTCGCGGCCAGATGGGCATGGGCTCGGCCAGTGCGATTCTGATGCTCGGTGCGATTCTCGCAATCATCGTGCCTTACCTGTACTCCGAGCTGAGGACTAAGCGTCATGACTAATTTCGCTGCCAAACCATCCATCAGCCTGAGTCGTATCGCCATCTACGGCGTGCTGATCCTGGCGGTATTCCTTTACCTGATACCGCTGGTGGTCATGCTGTTGACCAGCTTCAAGACACCGGAAGACATCAACTCCGGCAACCTGCTGAGCTGGCCGACCGTGGTCAGCGGCATTGGCTGGGTCAAGGCCTGGGGCACGGTTGACGGGTACTTCTGGAACTCGATCAAGATCACCGTCCCGGCGGTGCTGATCTCCACCGCGATTGGTGCGCTGAACGGCTACGTGCTGTCGATGTGGCGCTTCCGTGGCTCGCAACTGTTCTTCGGTTTGCTGCTGTTCGGTTGCTTCCTGCCTTTCCAGACCGTCCTGCTGCCGGCCTCGTTCACCCTCGGCAAGATGGGCCTGGCCAGCACCACCACCGGCCTGGTGTTCGTGCACGTGGTCTACGGCCTGGCGTTCACCACGCTGTTCTTCCGTAACTACTACGTCAGCGTTCCCGATGCGCTGGTGAAGGCGGCGCGGCTCGATGGCGCGGGTTTCTTCACCATCTTCCGCTTGATCATCCTGCCGATGTCCACCCCGATCATCATGGTCTGCCTGATCTGGCAGTTCACCCAGATCTGGAACGACTTCCTGTTCGGTGTGGTGTTCTCCAGCGGTGATTCGCAACCCATTACGGTGGCGTTGAACAACTTGGTCAACACCAGTACCGGGGCCAAGGAATACAACGTTGATATGGCGGCGGCGATGATCGCCGGGCTGCCGACCCTGCTGGTCTATGTGGTCGCAGGCAAGTATTTCGTGCGCGGGCTGACGGCCGGCGCAGTCAAGGGGTAATCATGGCTACGCTCGAACTTCGCAATGTAAACAAGACCTATGGCCCAGGCCTGCCGGACACCCTCAAGAACATCGAACTGTCGATCAAGGACGGTGAGTTCCTGATCCTGGTCGGACCTTCGGGTTGCGGCAAGTCGACCCTGATGAATTGCATCGCCGGCCTTGAAACCATCACCGGCGGCGCGATCATGATCGGTGATCAGGACGTCAGCGGCATGAGCCCGAAAGACCGCGACATCGCCATGGTGTTCCAGTCCTACGCGCTGTACCCGACCATGAGCGTTCGCGAGAACATCGCCTTCGGCTTGAAGATCCGCAAAATGCCCGCCGCCGACATCGAAGCGGAAGTGGCGCGGGTATCCAAGCTGCTGCAGATCGAACACCTGCTCAACCGCAAGCCCGGTCAGCTCTCCGGTGGTCAGCAACAGCGCGTCGCCATGGGCCGTGCCTTGGCGCGTCGGCCGAAGATTTACCTGTTCGACGAGCCGCTGTCCAACCTCGACGCCAAGCTGCGCGTCGAGATGCGCACCGAAATGAAACTGATGCACCAGCGCCTGAAAACCACCACGGTCTACGTGACCCACGACCAGATCGAAGCGATGACACTGGGCGACAAAGTGGCGGTGATGAAGGACGGGATCATCCAGCAATTCGGTACGCCGAAGGACATCTACAACAACCCGGCCAACCTGTTCGTGGCGAGCTTCATCGGCTCGCCGCCGATGAACTTCATCCCCCTGCGTTTGCAGCGCAAGGACGGTCGTCTGGTGGCGCTGCTCGACAGCGGCCAGGCCCGCTGCGAATTGCCGATGGGCATGCAGGACGCCGGTCTGGAAGACCGAGAAGTGATCCTCGGCCTGCGCCCCGAGCAGATCGTTCTGGCGGGCAGCGAGCCGAACGGTTTGCCGACCATTCGCGCCGAAGTCCAGGTCACCGAGCCGACCGGTCCCGACACCCTGGTGTTCGTCAATCTCAACGACACCAAAGTCTGCTGCCGCCTGGCGCCGGACGTCGCGCCGAACGTGGGCGAGACCCTGACCCTGCAATTCGATCCATCGAAAGTGCTGTTGTTCGATGCCAAGACCGGTGAACGCCTGGGGGTGGCCGGTCAACCAAAAGCCGAGAGCCACAGCGCCAACGTCGCCCAATTCAAAGGCCGCTAGAGATCAAATGTAGGAGCCGGCTTGCTGGCGATAGCGGTGTGTCATTCAGCACAGATGTTGACTGACACAGCATCGCCAGCAAGCCGGCTCCTACAGGGGGGATATGCGGTGAGCGGCCTGTCGCTCTCCGCACCTGATGTAACCGCGTTAAATAAAAACAGTTAATAACAATAAAACGAGGATGTAGGGATGAAGAAGAACAACAACGCTCAGCTTATCTGCCAGTTGTCCGCGGTTGCGGCCATGATGCTGGCCGGTAGTGTGCACGCGGCTGACGCGTTCAGCGCCGATTCCGAATGGATGACCGGCGATTGGGGTGGCGAGCGGACCAAGCTGATTGAGCAAGGTATCGACATCAAGATGGACTACGTCGGTGAAGTCGGTGGCAACCTTCACGGTGGCTACAACAACGACAAGACCGCGCGTTACGCCGACCAGTTTGGCCTGGGCGTGGCGCTGGACCTGCAAAAGCTGTGGGGCTGGGATAACACTCAGGCCAAGGTCCAGTTCACCAATCGTAACGGTGAAAACATCTCCAATGACCGTGTCGGTGATCCGCGTGCCGGCACCTTGAGTTCCTCCCAGGAAGTCTACGGCCGTGGCCACATGGTCCGTCTGACCCAACTGTGGATCAAGCACCAGTTCCTCGACGGCAAACTGGACGTCAAGGCCGGTTACTTCGGCGAAGGCGAAGACTTCAACACCTTCCCTTGCGAGTTCCAGAACCTGGCGTTCTGCGGTTCCCAGGTGGGTAACTGGGCGACCAACATCTGGTACAACTGGCCGATCAGCCAGGCTGCGATCCGCGTGAAGTACAACATCTCGCCTGAGTGGTATGCGCAGATCGGCGCGTACAACCAGAACCCGTCGCAACTGGAGCACGGTAACGGCTTCAAGCTCAGCGGCAGTGGTACCAAGGGCACCGTGTTGCCAGTCGAACTGGTCTGGTTGCCTAACCCTGGCAACCTGCCGGGCGAATACCGTGTCGGTTACTACAAAAGCACGGCCAAGGCCGATGACGTTCGTGAAGACGAAAACGGCAATGATGCGGCCACCAGCGGCAACGCCTATCGCAGCCACAGCAGCAAATCCGGCTACTGGTTCGTGGCGCAACAACAACTCACCACCCACAACGGTGACAAATCTCGCGGCCTGAACATCGCTGCCAACGCCACGTTCCACGACAAGGACACTAACATCGTCGACAACTACCAGTCGCTGATGCTGGTGTACAAGGGCCCGTTCGATGCACGTCCGAAGGATGACTTCGGTATCGGTGCCGCTCGTATCCATGTCAACGACGACGTGAAGAAAAACTCAGAGTTGGTCAACGCCTCCAACAACGTCACTGACTATCAAGACCCGCTGTTCGCGCCGCTGCGTAACACTGAATACAACTACGAGATCAACTACGGCTTCCACGTCACCAACTGGCTGACCGTGCGTCCTAACCTGCAATACATCACTCACCCGGGCGGTGTGGATGAAGTCGACAACGCGCTGGTGGCCGGCCTGAAAATTCAGTCGGTGTTCTAACGCTGTTGCGATAAGCTCCTCTCTATGTGCGCATTTTTGCGGACAGCCTTGGCTGTCCGCTTTTTTTTGGGGGCGGCGCACCCCGATGATTTTCAGGACCGTGGCACATGCATGAGCATCCGCTACAACGCTTCTTCAAATCCTTGCGCGAACGTCCGGTGTTTGCGTGGGAGCGCTACCAGAAGCGCGACGTGCTGGTGATCGACCATCCGCTGTGTCAGGCGGTGTTCAGTCGGCAGGGCGCGCAATTGCTGCACTTCCAGCCAAGGGGCCAGAAACCCTGGCTGTGGTGCGCGGCGAAGTGGCCGCAGGTCGGCGCGATTCGTGGCGGCGTGCCAGTGTGTTGGCCGTGGTATGGCCGTCATCCGAGCGAAAACGCCTGGCCTTCCCATGGCTGGGCACGGTTGATCGACTGGAAGCTGCTCGACAGCAGCCATGACGACGAGGGCGTGCGCCTGCATTGGCAACTTCAGCTTTGCGACTGGCAAGTGGATCTGCACGCCCACTTGGGCGATCGCATGGAATTACGCCTGAGTACCGAGCATCAGGACAGCCTGCCGTGCCAATTGAGCCAGGCGTTGCATGCCTATTGGCGTATTGGTGATGTCGGTGAGATAGCGCTGTCTGGGCTCGATGGCGTCCACGGTTACGACCAGTTGAACCGCCAGGTTTGCCAGCAGGAAGGCGAGTTGAGAGTCGACGGCGGGTGTCAGCGGGTGTTCCAGCATGACGGTGAATTGCAGCTCAAGGACCATGCCTGGCAGCGCGAGTTGTGCATCGACACCGGTGATCATGCGGACACAGTGGTTTGGCATCCGGGGTCGCGGCCGTTGCTGGGGGTGAGCTGGAACGAGATTTCCGAATTTGTGTGTGTCGAGGCGGCGAGTGGCGGAACGGACAGTTTGAGCCTGGCGCCGGGGCAGAAGGCGCATTTGAGTTTGCAGGCGCGGGTGGGGGTTTAGCGCAAAATCTACGGTGTTGCGCCGGGCCTCATCGCGGGCAAGTCGAAGAGGCCCGATCAGGCAATGAAGATGTTGACCTAGTTGAACTCATCCCCAACCGGATACCGACTGGCATTCAGGCTCTCTTTGATCTTGCGCAAATGCGGCTGGAAATCCACGCCCCGGCGCAAGGTCATGCCGGTGGCCAGCACATCCAGCACAGTTAGCTGGATGATCCGCGACGTCATCGGCATATAGATGTCGGTGTCTTCCGGCAACGGAATGTTCAGGCTCAAGGTGCTGGCCTTGGCCAATGGCGAACCCTCGGCCGTCAGCCCCAGCACCGAAGCGCCGTTCTCCCGGGCGATACGCGCCACTTCCACCAGTTCGCGGGTGCGGCCGGTGTAGGAGATGATCACGAACAACTCGCCGGTATGTGCCACCGACGCAATCATGCGCTGCATCAGTACGTCGGCATGGGCGGTGACCGCCAGGTTGAAGCGGAAGAACTTGTGCTGCGCATCCAGCGCCACCGGGGCCGAGGCGCCAAGGCCGAAGAAGTGGATCTGCCGGGCCTGGATCAACAGGTCGACGGCGCGGCTGATCAGGTTCGGGTCCAGTGCCTGCAAGGCACTGTCCAGCGATGCGATGGCGCTGCCGAAAATCTTCTTGGTATACGCCTCGGGATTGTCATCGGCCTCGACCGCACGGCTGACATACGCCGCGCCGCTGGCCAGGCTCTGGGCCAGTTGAAGCTTGAGCTCCGGGTAGCCACTGACGCCGAACGAACGGCAGAAACGGTTGACCGTCGGCTCGCTGACCTTCGAGGCCTGGGCGAGGGCGGCAATGCTGAACCGGGTGGCCTGCTGTGGGTTGAGCAGGATCACTTCGGCGACTTTGCGTTCCGCCTTGTTCAGGTCTTCAAGGCGATTCTGGATCTGTTCCAGTAGATTTCGCACGCGGTCCATTTCATGTTCCTTAGGTCAGCAGCGCAAATAAGCGTTCGGCTATGCAAATTGGGCCTTTGATACGGCCCGTAACGGTGGCCTATCCTACTGATGGCTCCGACCGACCACCACTCGGAATCTGTATTTTGCGAAAATGTTGTGGTTATTACTACATTTTCCCTTGAGTGATGCCTTGAAAAAAGGTATTTGTAGCTTAACTTGATAAAAGAACAAACATCATGCCTTCGATTACGGTTGAACCGTGCACCTTTGCCTTGTTCGGCGCCCTCGGCGACCTGGCCCTGCGCAAACTGTTTCCTGCCCTTTATCAACTCGATGGCGCAGGCCTGCTGCACGAGGATACGCGGATTATCGCGCTGGCCCGTGAGCCTGGCAGCGAGCAAGAACACTTGGCGTTCATCGCCTCCGAACTGCGCCGTTATGTAGGTGCCAAAGAGCTGGACGAAGCTGTGGTCGAACGCTTCCTGGCCCGTTTGAGCTACCTGCATGTCGACTTCCTCAAGGCCGACGATTACGTCGCCCTGGCCGAAATGGCCGGCAGCGCCCAGCGTGTGATTGCTTACTTCGCCACACCGGCCGCCGTTTACGGCGCAATCTGCGAGAACCTGTCGAAGGTCGGCCTGACCGAAAACACCCGCGTCGTGCTGGAAAAACCCATCGGTTCGGACCTGGAATCCTCGCGCAAGGTCAACGACGCCGTGGCGCAGTTCTTCCCGGAGAACCGCACTTACCGCATCGACCACTACCTGGGCAAAGAGACCGTCCAGAACCTGATCGCCCTGCGTTTCGCCAACAGCCTGTTCGAAACCCAGTGGAACCAGAATTACATCTCCCACGTGGAAATCACCGTGGCCGAGAAGGTCGGGATCGAAGGCCGCTGGGGTTACTTCGACAAGGCCGGCCAGCTGCGGGACATGATCCAGAATCACCTGCTGCAACTGCTCTGCCTGATCGCCATGGACCCGCCGGCCGACTTGTCCGCCGACAGCATCCGTGACGAGAAAGTCAAAGTGCTCAAGGCCCTGGCGCCGATCAGCCCGGAAGGCCTGACCACGCAAGTGGTGCGCGGCCAGTACATCGCCGGGTACAGCGAAGGCAAATCGGTCCCCGGTTACCTGGAAGAGCCCAACTCCAATACCCAGAGCGACACCGAAACCTTCGTCGCCCTGCGTGCCGACATCCGCAACTGGCGCTGGGCCGGCGTGCCGTTTTACCTGCGTACCGGCAAGCGCATGCCGCAGAAGCTGTCGCAGATCGTCATCCACTTCAAGGAACCGTCGCACTACATCTTCGCCCCCGAGCAGCGCCTGCAAATCAGCAACAAGCTGATTATCCGCCTGCAACCGGACGAAGGCATTTCCTTGCGTGTGATGACCAAAGAACAAGGCCTGGACAAGGGCATGCAGCTGCGCAGCGGTCCGTTGCAGCTGAATTTTTCCGACACTTATCGCAGCGCACGGATTCCCGATGCCTACGAGCGGTTGTTGCTGGAAGTGATGCGTGGCAATCAGAACCTGTTTGTCCGTAAAGATGAAATCGAAGCCGCGTGGAAGTGGTGTGACCAGTTGATTGCCGGGTGGAAAAAATCCGGTGATGCGCCCAAGCCGTACGCGGCTGGGTCCTGGGGACCGATGAGCTCCATTGCTCTGATCACGCGGGATGGGAGGTCGTGGTATGGCGATATCTGAATTGAAACTGCCTCAGGGCGTCAGCGCCCATGAGTTCAAGAGCCCGGTGCTGCTGGCCGATGGTCTGGCGCTGAATGTGGCCAAGCAACTGAGTGACGCCATCGACGCTCGCGGCACTGCGACGCTGGTGGTGTCCGGTGGCCGCAGCCCGGTGGCGTTCTTCCAGAACCTGGCGAAGCAGAAACTGGACTGGTCCAAGGTCGTGGTCACCCTGGCCGACGAGCGCTGGGTGCCGGTCGAGCATGCCGACAGCAATGCCGGTCTGCTCAAGCGCTACCTGTTGCAAGGCCCGGCGGCCAAGGCTCAGTTTCTGAGCCTGTACAGCGCCACTGCGAACCTTGAACTGGCCGCCGAGCAGGCGGATCGCTTGCTCGCCGAGTTGCCGCCGATCGACGTGCTGATCCTCGGCATGGGTGATGACGGTCACACCGCTTCGCTGTTCCCCAACAGCCCGAACCTGATCGATGCCTTGAAAGTCGACGGCACCCGTCGGTGCTATCCGATGCTGGCGCCGACCGTGCCGCATCAGCGACTGACCATGAGCCGCGCGCTGCTGGCCTCGGCCAAGACCACCGTTCTATCGATTTCCGGTCAGTCCAAACTGACCACTTTGAGTGCCGCATTGGCCGGTGACGATGTCGCCGCCATGCCGATTCGCGCGTTTCTGCAACCTACGTTAGAGATTTACTGGTGCCCATGAGCCAAGGATCAGCCGCTATGACAATCACATCCCCGACCGTTTCCATGGCGGACAAAGTTGCCCTGATCGACAGCCTCTGCGCCAAGGCGCGGATCCTGCCGGTGATCACCATCGCTCGCGAACAGGACGTCCTGCCCCTGGCCGACGCCCTGGCCGCCGGTGGCCTGACTGCCCTGGAAGTGACGCTGCGTTCGCAGTTCGGCCTCAAGGCCATCCAGATTCTGCGTGAGCAGCGTCCTGAGCTGGTGACCGGTGCGGGTACTGTGCTGGATCGCACGATGCTCGCCGCCGCCGAAGCGGCCGGCTCACAGTTCATCGTCACCCCGGGCATCACCCGTGACCTGCTCGAAGCCAGCGTCGACAGCCCGATCCCGCTGTTACCAGGCATCAGCAACGCTTCCGGCATCATGGAAGGTTATGGTCTGGGTTATCGCCGCTTCAAGCTGTTCCCGGCGGAAGTCAGCGGCGGCGTCGCGGCCATCAAGGCCCTGGGCGGCCCGTTCGGTGAAGTGAAATTCTGCCCGACTGGCGGCGTCAGCCCGGCCAACATCAAGAGCTACATGGCGTTGAAAAACGTCATGTGCGTGGGCGGTAGCTGGATGCTGGATCCCGAGTGGATCAAGAACGGCGACTGGGCCCGCATTCAGGAATGCACCGCCGAGGCATTGGCGCTGCTGGACTGATCGGCTTTTACCAAACACTTCGTTGTGTGTTCTACGGCTTTACGGTGCGCTTGGTCGGTGCACCGTTTTTTTTTGCCCGCAAAAAACTGTGGGAGCTAGCAGCTAGCTCCCACAGGAGACATCAAGCGATACATAGTTACCGCCTCTTGCCCTTCGACCAGCGTTAACCTGCGTTCATCTTATGGAAGAGAGAACGTCATGGACGACAACACCTCCGTTGCACCCCCACCGCCGGTTTACCTGCTGTCTCCCGAGCAAATTGCCGGCCCGTTTTTCCGCAATCCGAAACTCATCCGTCGCAACATCAGCGAAAGCGCCGATGGCATTCCCCTGGTGCTGCGACTGGCGATTGTCGATGCCATGACGGGTGAGCCTGTGACCGGGGCCTTGGTCGATATCTGGCACTGCAATGCGCGTGGTGCCTATTCGGGCTGGAGCAAGATCAACCCGGACCAGGAAGTCGATGTCGGTGACATCGGTTCGGTCCCGCGCACTGACGACGACACCTACCTGCGTGGCGGGCAATTCACCGACAAGAAGGGTGTGGTGAGGTTTACCACCATCTACCCGGGGTTCTATGCCGGTCGTACCTTGCACATTCATGTCGCCGTGCGCATTACGTCCGGCAACAATTACCTCGACGAACGACACGTCGCCTGGGTCGGTCAGCTCTACTTCCCCGAACCCGCTTCACGTTCGGTGCTAAACGCCCGGGACTACAGCGGCCGATCGGTCTCGCCGTTGAGCAACAATGAAGACACTTATTACCGCGAGCAGGGCGGCGAGGCTTCGACATTGACGGTCCACACCCTCGGTCGAGACTCGAACGAGGATGGCTTTTTCGGGCATACGACCATCGGTATCGATACGTTCGCCGCTTCGACGCAAATCAAGCCGGAGGACTTCGACAAATACACGGTCTGACGTCAGCGCAACTCGCTCAGCGCCCTGGCCAGCAGATCCATGTCGGCAGCGGTGGTGGTGAGCCCCGGTGTAATGCGAATGCAGGGCCCGCTCGCCGCGCCGCTGCGGACCACGGTGAACAGGTTGTAGTCGCTGAGCAGCCGCTCGACCATCGCCTGTTGATCGGTATGCCGGGTAAAGCGCATCGAGGTAATGCCGCAATACAGTCTCGGGTCATCGGGTGTCATGACCTCGATCCCCGGTAGCTCGCGAACCGCGTTGACCCACCGGTTGCGCAGGTAGTTGAGCCGTGTGCTCTTGGCAGCGGCGCCGCCCATGGCGAGATGCTCCTCGAACACCAGCGGCAGCGTCAGCAGGGCCGGGATGTTCGGCGTGCTGTAGGGCGTGCGGGCGCGAGTATCGGAGACCGGGAAGTGCATCTCGCCCATGTCCGGGTCGATGTCGGCCAGGCGCTCGGGGGCAATGTAGATAAAACCCAGCGTCAGGGGCGCGCCGATCCATTTGTGCAGATTGAAACCGGCGAAAGAAACGCCCAGTTCATCCAGGTTGAACTCGATCTGGCCGAGGGCATGGGCGCCATCGAGGATCACGTCGATACCATGTTCTTTGGCGGCGGCAGCAATGGCCTGCACAGGCATGACCAGTCCGGTGCGATGGGTGACATGGGTCAGGGCCATCAATTTGAGCTTTGGATAACGCGCGAAGGTGTCGCGATAGGTGGCCAGCAAGCTGTCAAAAGTGGCGGGATGTGCGTGGTCGATTTCGATCACCTCCACGCCGCGATGCCGGGCCAGCCAGCGCATCGCGCCTTTGACCGTGTCGTACTCCAGATCGCAAATCAGCACCTGATCGCCCGGCTGAAGGCGATTGTAATTGCGGATCAGCGATTGCAGGCCGTCCGAGGCGTTGCGGGTGAGGGCCACGGTGTCGACTGGAACGTCGATCAGGCCGGCGAGCTGCGCCCGGATCTCGAGAATTTCGACCTGTTCGAAGCGCTGGCGCACATGCACCGAGTTGCTGCGGTTGATCAGCTCGATGTTGCGCTGGTACTCCTCGACCACGGTGCGCGACATGCGCCCGAAGTATCCGTTTTCCAGGTTGATGGGCCCGGGTTCGACCGCGTAGCGGTCTGCAAAGGTCTTCCAGAAGTGTTCATCACGGGCGCGACGGGTGTTATCGGGCATGAGCTACTCGGCTTTTTTAATTGCAATGTCAGTGGCGCGGGGCAGGTTTGCCGTGTTTGGCGCGCAGCGGTTCGAGCAGGTCCGACAGACCGTTGTGGTCGATCTCCTGCATCAGGGCCAGCAATCCGCCCAGCTCGCCATGCGGGAAACCTTCCCGGGCGAACCAGTTCAGGTATTGGCCGGGCAGGTCGGCAATGATGCGACCCTTGTATTTGCCGAAGGGCATTTCACGGGTGATCAACAGTTCGAGCTTTTCAGGGTTCATCTATCGGTCGTCTTCATTCATCAGGCTGGAAAAATACAGGCATTCTGCATGCAGGCCAATTGACAGTTCATGCAAAAAAAGCGGATACAGATTTTGTCGTTAAAACTAAGTTATTGAAAAATAACGGATAAATTATCAGTTCGAAGCTGGCATGCAGGGTGCAATAGCTATTGCATCTTTCATCAACCCGCAAGGAATTGAAAAATGACCGACATGAATAAAGAAGCGATTTCTGTACTCAACGACCTGATTGAAACCAGCAAAGACGGTCAGGAAGGGTTCAAGACTTGCGCTGAAGACATCAAACACCCTGAACTCAAAACCCTGTTCGTGCAACGCTCCACCGACTGCGCCACCGCCGCTGCCGAACTTCAGAGCGCCGTGCGTTCGATGGGTGGCGATCCGGAAACGTCCACCAGCGTCAGCGGTGATCTGCACCGCCGCTGGGTCGACGTCAAAGCGATGTTCACCGGCAAGGATGAAGAAGCCGTGCTGAACGAAGCGGAACGCGGTGAAGACCATGCACTGAAGGCGTACAAAGAAGCCCTCGAAAAAATCAACAAACACAACCTGGTGGGCATTCGTGATCTGGTTGAACGTCAGTACCACGGCGTGCAACGCAATCACGATCAAGTAAAAGCCCTGCGTAACCAGGCTCGCGCTCGCTCTTAAGCGCTCGTAGCCTGTCAAAAACGCCAGCCAGTCTGGCGTTTTTTTGTGTCTGGGATTTAACGCTGGACGGGATATAGATAGCTCGCTAATAATTTGTTTTTCAAGTGACTTCAGTGAACCCGACTATCGTTAAAAACGTCCTTTCAAGAGTCTTTTACGTGCCTATCACTTTGCAGGCTTTGTTTGCGCCTGACCGCCGCGCCCTACAGTTCGCAATAAAAACCTTGATCGGTGGCGGCCTGGCCCTGTGGCTGGCATTGCGCTGGGGTCTTGAGCAACCCGCCTGGGCACTGATGACGGCGTTCATCGTCGCTCAGCCATTGTCTGGAATGGTGGTGCAGAAGGGGTTGGCGCGGCTGCTGGGGACATTGGTCGGCACTATCATGTCGGTGGTGTTCATGGGGTTATTCGCCCAGACGCCCTGGCTATTTTTATTGGCATTGGCGTTGTGGCTCGGGCTGTGTACGGCGAGTTCGACCTTGCTGCGCAGTGCCTGGTCCTATTCATTTGTGCTGGCCGGTTACACGGTGGCGATCATCGCATTGCCGGCCATCACCCATCCGCTGACGGTGTTCGACCAAGCCGTGGCGCGCTGCACGGAAATCTGTCTGGGCATCCTGTGCGCCACGGTGGCCAGCGCGTTGCTGTGGCCGATGCGCGTCGAGCGACAACTGGCGGATCAGGCACGAGCCGCCTGGAACAGCGGGATGAACGCTGCACGTGCAACGCTGGCCGGCGATGCCCAGGCACGCAAGGGTTTGTTGGAAATCCTCGGGCGAATCGTCGCGGTCGATGCCCAGCGCGAACATGCCTGGTTTGAAGGTGGCCTGGGTCGGCAACGGGCACGAGCTATCAGCGGCTTGAGCCAGAAGCTCTTGATGCTGCTGCGCATCGCCCGCTCGGTGCGCCGTCAGTGGAAGCAGCTGGAACCACGGGAAGCCGAGCAACTGTTGCCGTGGATGACCGAGGTTCAGGTTGCGCTCAGCGGCGACGATACGGCGACCCTGCAAGCGTTGCGGCCGAGGTTGCTCGATGCATCCCATGACCCGCACATCAGCTCCGCGCAGAGTTACTGCCTGGCCCGTTTCACCTTGCTGCTCGATACCGCGATGGCGGCCACTGCGGCGATGAAAGCGGTGGAGGAGGGGCGCGAAACGGTCGATCCGCCACGCACCCTGACGCCGCACCGCGACCTGTCATTGGCGTTGGTGTTCGGCGCGCGCAGTGCCTTGGCCTTTCTGGTGGTGTCGTGCTTCTGGCTGGCGACGGCCTGGCCCGCCGCGTCGGGTGCCCTGGTGCTGACGTGCGTGGTGTGCAGCCTGTTCGCCAGTCGCGAGAACGGCGCGCAGATAGGCATGAGTTTCATGCGGGGCATTTTTCTGGCGATTCCGACGGCGTTTTTCGTCGGGCAGATTCTGCTGCCGCAATGGAGCGGATTTGCCTTGCTCTGCATGGGCATGGGCGTGCCGTTGTTTTTCGGTGCGCTGGGCATGGCCAAGCCGCAGATTGGCGCCACGGCGACTTCGTTCTGTCTGCATTTTATCGTGCTGGTGTCGCCGCTGAACGCGATGAAATTCGACGTCGCCACGTTCTTCAACAGCGCCCAGGCGATGGTGGTCGGTGTCGGCGCGGCGGTGTTGGCGTTTCATTTACTGATCCTGCGTAACCCGGCGTGGCATGGCCGCCGCTTGCTGGCAGCGACGCTCGACGATTTGGTAAGGCTGACCCGACGTAACCTGCGGGGTGCCGAAAGCTGGTTTGGCGGACGCATGGCCGACCGCTTGCTGCAACTGGCGCGGCACTATCCCGAGTTGCCGGAACCGGCGCGCAGTCGTTGGGATGACGGCTTGCTCGGCCTCGATATCGGCGATGAATTGTTGCATCTGCGGTTGAGCCTGGCGGTGGCGCAAGTGCCGGTCAGCGCACCTCAACGCCGTTATCTCGAACAGCTGGAAAAAGTCCTTGAGCAGGGCCCTGCGGGCAATCGCGCCGATGCGCTGGAACAACCCAGCGAAGCCTTCTTGAAGACCTTGTACGCGTTGCCGCCCAGCGACGCGGTGAAACTGGCTCAGGGCGCGGTGCTGCAATTGCAAAACAGCTGGCGCGCCTGGTGCCGTCAACAGGAGCAAAGCCATGGGTTTGCGTGAGTGGTCGGTGGGCGGTGTGCTGCTCAGTCCGTTTCTGATTTATGTGCTGCTGGCACTGCTGGTCACCGCAGCCTTGCGCATGCTCTTGCGCCTGACACCGGTCGGCCGCTGGATCTGGCACGAAGCATTGTTTGATTGCGCCTTGTACGTCTGTGTATTGACCCTGATCACCGTCGTCCTCGGACCTTTATAAGGAGTTGAAAAATGCGTACTCCAGTACGTGTCGCGGTAACCCTGTGCCTGGTGGCGGTGGCGATCTTTGCCGGCTTTCATTTGTGGCAGTACTACATGCTCACGCCCTGGACCCGGGATGCGCGGATCCGCGCCGACGTGGTGGTCATCGCCCCGGACGTCTCGGGGTGGGTGCGTGAGCTCAAGGCGTTCGACAACCAGCAAGTCAAGGCG
>NZ_LT607559.1:23135-82427 GCF_900095275.1 Pseudomonas sp. UMAB-40 | reverse complement strand
TCGTTTCGAAGCAGCGCTGGAGAAGGCCCAGGCGGTGGTGCAGACCCGCCAGCAACAACTCAATCTGCGCGAACGCGAAGCCAGCCGCCGCGCCAGCCTCGGGCCGCAAGCCATCAGTGCCGAGCTGCGCGAGAACGCGCAAATCAACGCCGGGATCGCCCGGGGTGAATTGCGTGAAGCTCAGGCGGAAGCCAAGGTTGCGGAGCTCAATCTGGCGCGCAGCCAAGTCCATGCGCCTCGCAGCGGCCACATCACCAACCTGCGCCTGGCCCAAGGCAACTACGTGAATGCGGGGCAACCGGTGATGGCGTTGATCGATGATTCGACCTTTTATGTGCAGGCGTATTTCGAAGAAACCAAGTTGCCGCGGATTCGGGTGGGCGATCCGGTGAAAGTCTGGTTGATGAGTGCGGGCGAAGCGCTGGACGGGCATGTGGAAAGCATCAGTCGCGGGATTACCGATCGCAATACCACACCGGACGGGCAGTTATTGGCGGAGGTGGAACCGACGTTCAACTGGGTGAGGCTGGCGCAGCGGATTCCGGTGCGGATCAAGATTGATCAATTGCCGGAGGGGATGAATTTGAGTTCGGGGATGACGGCGAGTGTGCAGGTGCAGGAGGGGGATTAAGATCAAAAGATCGCAAGCTCCTACAGGTGTACACAAAACCTTGTAGGAGCTGTCGAGTGAAACGAGGCTGCGATCTTTTAAGGGCAATCAGCCGATGCTGATCGCCGGCAGGGTAGTCAACGTCACGGTCTGCTGCTTGCGCGGCGCCAGAATCTCGGCCTCGCCATCCACCACCAATTCATCGCGCTGGTTAAACACTCGAGTGGCGATCCGCACACGAAACTTCGGCAGTTTCTCGAGGATTTCCAGGCGCACGGTCAGGGTGTCGCCAATCTTCACCGGCTTCTGAAAACTCATCTGCTGACCGATATAAATAGTCCCCGGCCCAGGCAACTCGCAAGCCACCGCTGCACTGATCAGCGCACCGCTGAACATGCCGTGAGCGATGCGCTCCTTGAACATGGTGCCGGCGGCGAATTCGGCGTCCAGGTGCACCGGGTTGTGATCACCCGACATCGCGGCGAACAACTGAATGTCGCGCTCTTCGACCGTCTTGCTGTAACTGGCGGTCTGGCCGACTTCGAGGGCTTCGTAAGGGGTGTTGGTAACCTGGGTCATCTGTTTCAATTCCTGTGACGAATAAAAAATCCACAAAAAACTATTCCGATCTGGGTGGCCGGCGGTGGCTCAGCGCCTGGGCGATCCAGCTCAACACGTCATTGATCACTTCATCGCGGTTGCTCTCGTTGAACAGTTCATGCCGTGCCTGCGGGTAAATAGTCAGTTGCAGGTTCTGGCTGCCGGCCGCGCGTAGCGCATCGGCCAGATCTTTCAGACGTTTGCCTTCGCTCACCGGATCACATTCACCGCCAATCACCAGCAACGGCAGGCCCGGATCAATCTGAGCGAGATTGGACGCTTTGCTGATTTGCTGCAACCCACCAAGCAAATCGATCCACAACTGATTGGTGCAACGAAAGCCGCAGAGCGGGTCGTTGGCGTACAGATCGACTTCCGCTGGATCGCGGCTGAGCCAGTCGAAACGCGTGCGCACCGGTTTGAATTTCTTGTTGAACGAGCCAAACGACAGCCACTCGATCAGCGCGCTGCGGCCCTTGGGACCCTGGCGCAGTTTTTCGACACGGGCAATCTGACGTGCCGCACGGTAGAGGGCGATGGGCTGGAAGTTCGAACCACTAAGCACCGCGCCGTACAGGCTGGCGCTGTGATGCAGCAGGTAGGCCTGGGCGATGTAGCTGCCCATGCTGTGGCCGAGCAGCACGATCGGTACGCCGGGATGTTGCTGGCCGATGTGCTGGTTGAGGCTGGCCAGGTCGCCAACCACTTTGCACCAGCCATCGTCGTCGGCGAAATGGCCGAGTGTCCCGTTTTCGGCAGTTTTGCCATGTCCACGCAGGTCCGGCGCGTAGACGCCGTAACCCTGCGCGCAGAGTTTTTCCGCCAGGCGGGCGTAGCGACCACTGTGTTCGGCCATGCCATGGGCTAGCAGGATCACGGCTTTTAAAGGCGGATCGGGCAGCCACTGGTTGACGTAGAGGCGGCTGCGGTCACTCGCGGTCAGCCAGAAAGTGTCGTGGATCATGGCGATTCCTTTGCATGGAGCTGCCGGGTGGGAAAACAGCGTCGATGCCTTTTATAGCGCATCCTGCGCTTGCCGTCTGATCAGGCCACGCCGCTGCAGCAAGATTCACACGGTCAATGACGGCCATTGGCATATTTGCCTGATTCGCCATAACTGCTAGTGTCCGTGAAGCCCCGCTTTTAAGAAGTGACAGAAAAGCGGCCCCGGATAGGCTCAGGTAAAGAGGACAAGAACAATGCAACCTGATTTCTGGAATGACAAACGCCCGGCCGGCGTGCCCCTGGATATTGACCTTGGGGCCTATAAGTCGGTGCTTGAGGTGTTCGAGCGTTCCTGCAAGAAATTCGCTGATCGCCCTGCGTTCAGCAACATGGGCGTGACCCTGACCTACGCCGAACTGGAACGCTACAGCCTGGCGTTCGCCGGTTACCTGCAAGCTCACACCGATCTGGTGCCGGGGGATCGCATCGCGGTGCAGATGCCCAACGTCCTGCATTACCCGATTGCCGTGTTCGGTGCGTTGCGCGCCGGGCTGATTGTGGTCAACACCAACCCGCTGTACACCGCGAGGGAGATGCGTCATCAGTTCAAGGACTCCGGCGCCCGGGCGCTGGTGTACCTGAACATGTTCGGGGCCAAGGTCCAGGAAGTGCTGCCCGACACCGACATCCAGTACCTGATCGAAGCGAAGATGGGCGACCTGATGCCTGCCGCCAAGGGTTGGCTGGTCAACACGATGGTGAGCAAGGTCAAGAAAATGGTCCCGGACTATTCCTTGCCCCAGGCCATTTCCTTCAAGAGCGCGCTGCGTCTGGGCCGGGGCCTGGGCATCAAGCCGCTGAACGTCAGCCTCGACGACATCGCGGTGTTGCAATACACCGGCGGCACCACCGGCCTGGCCAAGGGCGCGATGCTGACCCACGGCAACCTGGTGGCGAACATGCAACAGGCGCGGGCGTGCCTCGGGCAGTTCGGCAGCGACGGTCAGCCGTTGCTGCGCGAAGGTCAGGAAGTGATGATCGCGCCGCTGCCGCTGTACCACATCTATGCGTTCACGGCGAACTGCATGTGCATGATGGTGACCGGCAACCACAACGTGCTGATTACTAATCCGCGCGACATCGGCGCCTTCATCAAGGAGCTGAAGAACTGGCGGTTCTCGGCGCTGCTGGGGCTCAATACGCTGTTCGTGGCGCTGATGGATCACCCAGACTTCAAGACCCTGGATTTCTCCAGCCTCAAACTCACCAACTCCGGCGGCACCGCGTTGGTCAAGGCGACCGCCGAGCGCTGGGAAAAGCTCACCGGGTGCCGCATCACCGAGGGTTACGGCCTGACCGAAACCTCACCGGTGGCGTGCACCAACCCCTACGGCGACAAATCGCGGATCGGCACGGTCGGCCTGCCGGTACCGGGCACCACGCTGAAAGTGATCAACGATGAAGGCGTCGAGCAGGCGCTGGGCGAGCGTGGCGAACTGTGCATCAAGGGCCCGCAGATCATGAAGGGTTACTGGCAGAAACCGGAAGCCACTGCCGAGGTGCTGGATGCTGAGGGCTGGTTCAAGTCCGGCGATATCGCGGTGATCGACCCGGACGGTTTTGTGCGCATCGTCGATCGCAAGAAAGACATGATCATCGTCTCGGGCTTCAACGTGTACCCGAACGAGATCGAAGACATCGTGATGGCACACCCGAAAGTCGCCAACTGCGCGGTGATCGGCGTGCCCGACGAGCGTTCGGGGGAGGCGGTGAAGCTGTTTGTGGTGGCCCGCGAATCCGGGGTCAGCCTTGAAGAGCTGAAGGCGTACTGCAAGGAAAACTTCACGGCGTACAAAGTGCCCAAGCACATTGTGTTGCGGGAGTCGTTGCCGATGACGCCGGTGGGTAAGATTCTGCGGCGGGAACTACGTGATATCGCATAGCCGGTGAATGGCCGCGCTTTGCGCGGATCGCAGGCAAGCCACGCTCCCACAGGTTTCGCGTCGTTCACTGGTTTAGTGGACGCCACCGAACCTGTGGGAGCGGGCTTGCCCGCGATGCTTTTAAGGGAAGGCCCAAAATACGGGGCTTTCAGGGTTGTATAGAATCTTTGCTCTAAAATGACCGCTAGCAATTCTTGAGTCACAATTGTGACCATAGAGGCCGCTTTTGGCTCTAGTCGACCCTTGGCAAAGCTGCTACTCTCGGCGCGCTTTGTGACGTCTCGGGCTTATAAAAGCGCTAGATTCACCGACAAACACACACCAATAATAATCGCATCAAATGCGGTGCTGAATTCGCGTTGCTGAGGAGTGGGCTTCCATGAACGAAGACTTTTGGAAGGATAAGTACCCTGCCGGGATTGCTGCCGAGATCAATCCAGACGAGTATCCGAATATTCAGGCAGTGTTGAAACGTTCCTGCCAGCGCTTCGCCGACAAACCGGCATTCAGCAACCTGGGCAAGACAATCACCTACGGTGAACTGTACGAATTGTCCGGTGCCTTTGCCGCTTATCTGCAACAGCATACCGACTTGCAGCCCGGTGATCGAATCGCCGTGCAACTGCCCAACGTGTTGCAGTACCCGGTGGCCGTCTTCGGTGCGATCCGCGCCGGGCTGATCGTGGTCAACACCAACCCGCTGTACACCGCGCGGGAAATGGAACACCAATTCAACGATTCCGGTGCCAAAGCCCTGGTCTGCCTGGCCAATATGGCGCATCTGGCGGAAATCGTCGTGCCGAAAACCGGCGTCAAGCACGTGATCGTCACCGAAGTGGCCGACCTGCTGCCACCGCTCAAACGCCTGCTGGTCAACAGCGTCATCAAGTACGTGAAGAAGATGGTCCCGGCGTATCACTTGCCCAAGGCCATCAAGTTCAACGACGTGCTGAGCAAGGGCCACGGCCAGCCAGTGGCTGAAGCCAACCCGGCCAGCAGCGATGTTGCCGTCCTGCAATACACCGGCGGCACCACCGGCGTGGCCAAGGGCGCGATGCTGACCCATCGCAACCTCGTGGCGAACATGCTGCAGTGCAAGGCGCTGATGGGTTCCAACCTCAACGAAGGCTGCGAGATCCTGATCACGCCGCTGCCGCTGTACCACATCTATGCGTTCACCTTTCATTGCATGGCGATGATGCTGATCGGCAACCACAACATCCTGATCAGCAACCCGCGCGATTTGACGGCGATGGTCAAGGAACTGTCGAAGTGGAAGTTCAGCGGCTTCGTCGGCCTCAACACCCTGTTCGTGGCACTGTGCAACAACGAAGCGTTCCGCAAGCTGGATTTCTCGGCGCTGAAAGTCACCCTGTCCGGCGGCATGGCCCTGCAACTGGCGGCAGCCGAGCGCTGGAAAGCGGTCACCGGTTGCGCCATCTGCGAAGGTTACGGCATGACCGAAACCAGCCCGGTGGCCACCGTGAACCCGATTCAGCACATCCAGATCGGCACCATCGGTATTCCGGTTCCATCGACCGTGTGCAAAGTCATCGACGATGCCGGCGTTGAACAGCCGTTGGGCGAAATCGGCGAACTGTGTGTGAAAGGTCCGCAAGTGATGAAGGGCTACTGGCAGCGTCAGGACGCCACCGATGAAATGCTCGACAGCGAAGGCTGGTTGAAAACCGGTGACATCGCGTTGATCCAGCCGGACGGCTACATGCGCATCGTCGATCGCAAGAAAGACATGATCCTGGTCTCCGGTTTCAACGTTTACCCGAACGAACTGGAAGATGTGCTGGCGACCCTGCCGGGCGTGCTGCAATGCGCGGCCATCGGTGTACCGGACGAGAAGTCGGGCGAAGCAATCAAGATCTTCATTGTCGCCAAACCGGGCGTGACGTTGACCAAGGAGCAGGTGATGGAGCACATGCGTGCCAACGTCACCGGTTATAAGGTCCCGCGTTCCGTGGAGTTCCGCGATGCGCTGCCGACCACCAACGTCGGCAAGATCCTGCGCCGCGAGTTGCGCGACGAAGAGCTGAAGAAGCTCAACGCCAAGAAAGTCGGCGCGTAACAAACAAGAAGCCCCGCAGATGCGGGGCTTTTTGTTGCCTGACTGATCGTCCTCACGCTCTGCGTGGGAGCGATCGACTTAGAGGCGAAATGGCGCGAAATTGACATTGGTGCCCGCCGGACGCATGTCCTGCAGGTACGAGTCCTTGTCGGCGCTCAGTTCCAGGCTCAAAGCGGCTTTGCGCTTGCCTTCGTTGCGCACCACCAGGCCTTCAAGCTTCTCGCGCAGGAACACCGTCGGCACTTTCAAGTGCAGCAGTTCGTCGGTTTCCGGCGTGTGCATCAGCAGGTGAACCCATTCGTACTGACCAATGGCCAGGCGCGCCACCGGGATATCGAACCACCAGATGTTGCGGTTGCGGTTCAGTTCGGTGAAATGGCAGTTGTTGACGCCAAGCACAGCACCGCCAAGTTCCTGGTTTCTGCGGGCAATGGCCTGCTTTTTATCGAGTTTCATAACATTCCTACGGGATTGGATCTTCAGCGCCATGGCCTGAATACGTTGCGCATTCTCGGGGGTTGGTCGGCAAACATAAAGCCCAACCTGCACTGAACGATGAAATGTCGTCGTGAAAATAAATGAAACTCCGTGCAAATGCCCCCGGTCAATCTTTGTGTAACGACTTTTTCCGTTGAATTGTTCACAGGAGAAACACCATGAGCAGCACTGGCGATAAAGTAAAAGGCATGGCCAACGAAGCCGTCGGCAACGTCAAGCAAGGCGTCGGCAAGGCCACCGGTAACGACAAAATGCGCGCCGAGGGGGTCGTGCAGGAAAGAAAAGGCGAGGCCCAGCAAGCGGTCGGCAAAGCCAAGGACGCGATCAAGAAAGGCGTCGACAAGGCTTGATTCGGCCTTTGATGAGCAACAGGAACGGCCATCCACGGATGGCCGTTTTTGTGTCAGCCTGAACTTGCACACGGAAATTGTTTCAAAGTCGCCAAGTAGGCTACTTTGATGTAGAAAACGGCCCCTGAGTCGCCTCGACTTCAACCCATTTTTGCGGCGAAAGGAGACGCTAATGTTTTTCCCCCACATGAAAGGCCTGCGCCTGCACCGTGTCATGATGCGCACGGTCACCGAGTTCGTCGACGACGAGATGTCGACCTATGCCTCGGCATTGGCCTATCAAATGCTGTTTTCGCTGTTTCCCTTCATTCTTTTTCTCATCGCACTGATCGGTTTCCTGCACCTGCCGGATTTCTTTTCCTGGTTGCGCCTGCAATCCGAACTGGTCCTGCCGCCCCAGGCGCTGGAACAGGTGAACCCGGTGATCGACCAACTCCAGCAGTCCAAGGGTGGCTTGCTGTCGATTGGTATCGTGATTGCCCTGTGGACCGCGTCCGCCGGCGTGCGGCTGATGATGAGCGCGATGAACGCCGCCTACGACGTGGTCGAAGGCCGGCCCGCGTGGAAGCGTTTTCCGCTGTCGATCATCTACACGGTTGGCATCGCGGGCATGCTGTTGATTGCCGCTGCGTTGATGGTGCTCGGGCCGCAAGTGATGGGCTGGATTGCCGCGCAAGTCGGCATGGAAGACTTCATCGTGACCCTGTGGACCATTGTGCGCTGGCCCGTGGTGGTGATTTTGCTGATGGTGGCCGTGGCGCTGATTTACTACGTCATGCCCGACGTCAAACAGGAGTTTCGTTTTATCACCCCAGGCTCTGTGCTGGCGGTGGTGGTGTGGATCCTCGCTTCCGTGGGCTTTGGCCTGTACGTCAAGGAGTTCGCCAACTACAACGCCATGTATGGCAGTATCGGCGCGATCATCGTCCTGTTGCTCTACTTCTATATTTCCGCCGCGGTGTTGTTGCTGGGCGCGGAGATGAATGCGGTGATCGAACACATGTCGACCGAGGGCAAGAATGATGGCGAAAAAGTCCCCGGTGAACTCGATCACGAACCCAAACACCACGTTTCTGGACTGGGTCGGGATCACTCGATCAAGCCGCACACTGACGAAGTCATAAAATGATCCGTGAAATTCTGAAAATGGGCGATGAGCGCCTGCTGCGCATTGCCCCGCTGGTCCCGGCCGAGATGTTCGACAGCCCTGAGTTGTGGCAACTGATCGACGACATGTTCCAGACCATGGAAAGCGTCGGCGGCGTTGGCCTGGCTGCGCCGCAGATCGGAGTCGATCTGCAACTGGTGATCTTTGGGTTCGAGCACAGCGAACGGTACCCGGACGCTGAAGCGGTGCCGCAGACCATTCTGATCAACCCGCTGATCACGCCGTTGAGTCCGCTGATGGAAGAGGGTTTCGAAGGTTGCCTGTCGGTGCCAGGCCTGCGCGGCGCGGTGGATCGTTACCAGCAGATTCGCTACGAAGGGTTCGACCCGAAGGGCAATCCGATCGTGCGGATCGCCCAGGGATTCCATGCGCGGGTGGTGCAGCATGAATGCGATCACCTGATCGGCCGGTTGTACCCCTCGCGGATTACCGACTTCAGCAAATTCGGGTTCACCGAAGTGATGTTCCCGGACCTCGACCCTAACGCCGACGACTGAGCGTTGGACACCGCAAGACCTTGTGGGAGCGGGCTTGCCCGCGATAGCAATCTGTCAGACAACATCCATGTTGAACGTACAGGCCTCATCGCGGGCAGGCCCGCTCCCACATTTGATCTTCTAAAGGCTGGCGTGGGTTACCTGGCTGGATCCAAGCCCATGGCAATCATCGGTTTGCTGCGCGCGTAACGGCTCAAGCGTTCGGTCATGGCGTAGGGCATATGCGGATCGAAGGAAAACCCTCGGCGTTCATAAAAGCCCCGCAAGTCCGGGTGGCAGAACAGCCAGACGGGTTGTTCGAGACCGCGCACCGCTTCGGCGATCAACGCCGCCGCGATCCCTTGTTCGCGACAGGCCGGATCGACAAACAACCCCGTCAACCAATGCCCGCCCGCCACCGGTCGCAAACACAGCGCGCCAATGATTTCCTCGCGCCTGGCCACCCAGAGTTGAGCGTCACGAACCGCTTTCATCGGCGATTGGTGGGCGCGGTAAAACTTGTTCATCAATGGCCATAACGGCTCGGCGAGCAGGGAGTACTGGGTCTCGGGCATGGGTTTGATCTGTCGGTGCGCAAAGCGGGCGATTATAAAAGAACGCGCGGCCGGGGATAGGTGTATACCTGATCTCACATCCCGTATGAGTGGAGTACGTATCATGGCCAAAGGCATGGATTCAAAAAAAGCGGCAAAGAAGAAACCGGCGAAAACCGCCGATGAAAAGCGCGCAGACAAGAAGGCCAAGAAGGTGGATGTGTTCGGTCATTGAGGTCCAGTTACCTTCTGTTCCCCCTGTAGCAGCTGCCTCGTTTCACTCGACAGCTGCTACAGCTGATTGTCGAAATAGCAAAATAATCTGCAAGATTTCCCTGCGCCATTGCACAGAGGGGGACTGGTCCCCGATCTGAGCAACGCCATGCCTCATTACTTCGATGCCGCCCACCGAGAAGAAATCGAAACCCTGCGCCAACGCCTCACCGCTCGCACCGAGTGGCCGACCTGGCTGTTGCTGGCCGGCGTGTATGTCAGTTGGTTCGGCATTGTCCTGAGCAGTGATCGGCTGGGGGTGTGGTGGAGCACTTTTCTGCTGATTCCGCTGGTGGTGCTCTGGTTGTCAGTGCAGCACGAATTGCTTCACGGGCATCCGACCCGTTGGCCGTCGCTGAACAAAATCCTTGGCTACGCACCGTTTGCCGTCTGGTATCCCTACACCCTGTATCGCGACAGCCATTTGCTGCATCACCGCGACGAAGACCTGACCCTGCCCGGCCGCGACCCGGAAAGCCGTTACCTGACGGCCGAGCAGTGGCAGGGCAGTTCGCTCTTCGAACAAAGCCTGCACTGGCTGAACAAAACTGTGCTCGGGCGCTTCATGCTCGGCGCGCCGCTGGCCTTGCTGGCGCTGGCGAAGGAAGAACTGCAACGGCTGATCAACGGTGAGCGACAGGCGTGGTTGATGTGGCTGACCCACGGCGCGCTGACCGTGCTGATGCTGGTGTTTATCGCGCGCTACAGTGTGTTGCCGGTCTGGCATTACCTGTTGCTGATCAGCGTGCCGGCGCTGTCGATTGCGATGATTCGCTCCTACTATGAACACCGTCCGCACGCCGAACCCGAGCAGCGTACCGTGCTGAACGAGGCGGCCTGGCCGTGGCGCTGGTTGTTCCTGAACCTCAATTTTCACTTGGTGCATCACGACTTGCCGGGCCTGCCCTGGTATGACTTGCCACGCGCCTACCGGGCGCACCGCGAGCAATGGGTAGCGCGCAGCGGCGGGTTTCTGGTGCAGGGTTATGGGCAGTTGTGGCGGGAGAATGGAGTGAAGGCCATTGATAGCCCGCGGCATCCATTCCACTGATCCATGAACACCACTGAACCCTGTGGGAGCGGGCTTGCCCGCGATTACTATTTACCATTCAACACATTGGGTGACTGATCCAACGCTATCGCGGGCAAGCCCGCTCCCACAGGGTTATTTGTTGGCTGGAAGATTTTGATGACTGAACACATCGCCGAACTCCGGATGTACGTCGCCCCCGAGGCGATCCGCGCGGCGAACGAGTGTTGGCTCTCGCGCATCCTCGAACACCTGGGCCATGCCCGCTTGAATGCCGAAGGCCTGTCGCTGCCCGAACTCTGGTTATCGCCGGATCTGCTGCTGACCCAAACCTGCGGCTACCCGCTGATGACCGCATTGCGCGGCAAGGTCCGGGTCATCGGTCGGCCTCGTTATGAATTGCCCGACAGCAACGGCGGCAACCATTGCAGCCTGCTGCTGAGCCGCGCCGATGATCCACGACGGACCTTGCCTGAGTTGCTTGGCAGTCGTGGGGTAATCAATGGCGAAGACTCCAACAGCGGCATGAACCTGTTGCGCCACCGCTTGGCGCCGCTGCATCGCGACGGGCAGTTTTTTTCCAGTGTCGCCCTCAGCGGCAGCCATCGCGAGAGTCTGCGCTGGCTGCGCGAAGGGCTGGCAGACCTGGCGGCCATCGACAGCGTGACCTTCGCCTATCTGGCGCGACATGCCGACAAAGAAGTCGCCGGCCTGCGCGTCGTAGCCCGAAGCGCGTTCAGTCCGACCTTGCCGTACATCACGGCCGCGACGCTCACCGATGAACAGGTTGAGGCGCTTCGGCAGGTGATGAACACCTCGTTGCATGAGTTGCCCGACGTCGCGCAAATCCTTGGTCTGGAAGAAGTGCTGCCGGCCACCGAGACCGACTATCAAGTGATTCTCGACTATGAGCAGGAGGCTGAAGCGTTGGGGTATGGGCGGTTGCGATGAGGCATAAAAGTTGTGTCGACAATGACATCAGTCGCGGGCAAGCCACGCTCCCACAGGGTGTCGGTGAACCCTGTGGGAGCGTGGCTTGCCCGCGAAAGCGATAGATCAGGCACTCATCATCTAAATTCTTTAAAGGAATATAAAAATACTTTTTAAGTATTATTAAAGAATAAGGTCCCTTGCTAGGATCGCGTCACCGGAACACCGGACATTCAGCGACCCCTAAACCCTTGGAGCCTCTATGTCCGGCGCCGACGCATCCCATCGCAACAACGTGGGCGGATTGTTCCGCGCCCATTACCCCTGGCTTTGCGCACGCCTGCGCCGGCACCTGGGCACCCACGCCAGTGTCGAAGACATCGCCGCCGAAACCTTCGTGCACCTGCTCGAGTCGCCAGCGCTGACACCCATCCGCGAGCCTCGTGCCTTGCTCACCACCATCGCCCGACGCCTGGTTTATCAGCTCTGGCGTCGCCGCGATCTCGAGCGCCAACACCTGGAACACCTGCAGCAGACCGACCTTGTCGGTGGGCGATCGCCTGAGGAGTTGCTGCAGTTATCCCAAACCCTGAACAGTCTGGACCGCACCCTTGATCGCTTGCCGGGCAAAGTCCGGGCGACGTTCCTGATGTCCCGCGTCGACGGTCTGACGTACCCGCAAATAGCCGCCGAGCTGGGCATTTCCCAGCGCTCGGTCAGCGTCTACATGACCCGCACCCACGCCTTGTGCGCCCAGCACAGCGCCAACCAATCCCTGACCCAGAGGTCCGCATGAGATCGATCAAAACCCTGCTCGGCAGTTCGCTGCTGGCCCTGAGCCTGGTGGCTTTCCAGGTTCCGGCAGCCGAAAAAACCACACCGATTCACTTCGGAGACATCACCTGGGAGAGCGGAAGCCTGATCACCGAAATCCTGCGGCTGATCGTCGAGAAGGGTTACGGCTACCCGACCGATACTTTGCCGGGCAGCACCGTCAGCCTCGAAGCGGCGTTGGCCAAGAACGACATTCAGGTGATCGGTGAAGAGTGGGCCGGGCGCAGTCCGGCGTGGGTCAAGGCGTCCGCCGAGGGCAAGGTGTTCGGTTTGGGCGACACGGTCAAAGGCGCCACCGAAGGTTGGTGGGTACCCGAGTACGTGATCAAGGGCGACCCGGAGCGCGGCATCAAGCCGTTGGCCCCGGAGCTGAAGTCCGTCGCCGACCTGGCCCGTTACAAGGATGTGTTCCGCGACCCGGAAGACCCGAGCCGCGGTCGTTTCCTCAACAGCCCGACCGGCTGGACCTCAGAGATCGTCAACAGCCAGAAACTCAAGGCCTATGACCTGACCGCCAGCTACGTCAACTTCCGTACCGGCTCCGGCGCGGCGCTGGACGCCGAGGTCGCTTCATCGATCCGTCGTGGTAAACCGGTGCTGTTTTACTACTGGTCGCCAACACCGCTGCTCGGGCGCTTCAAACTGGTAAAGCTCGACGAGCCGCCGTTCGATGCCGAAGCCTGGAAGACCCTGGCTGATGCCAATAACCCGAATCCGAAAGGCACGCGCTCGATGCCGGCGAGCCTGGCGATTGGTGTGTCCGCGCCGTTCAAGGCGCAATACCCGGACCTGGTGGCGTTCTTTGAAAAAGTCGATTTTCCGATCGACCTGCTGAACCAGACGCTGGGGCAGATGAGCGAAAAACGTCAGCAACCGCGACACGTGGCCGAGGCGTTCTTGCGCGATCAGCCGCAGATCTGGAAAGCCTGGGTGCCGGGGGAGGTGGCCACCAAGGTGAGTGCGAGTTTGTAGTTTTCCCTGATGTTTTTGCAGCGATTGAGCTGCCGCCATCGCGGGCAAGCCTGCTCCCACAGTGGTTTAGAGTGTTCGCAGCTACTGCGTTCACAAAGATCCCTGTGGGAGCGGGCTTGCCCGCGATGATCTAGAGGCTTACACCCATTCAGCAATAAACGCCAAACACCCTCGCTGAACCGATTTTGTCCTCAATACTGGCCGACTAGTGGCCTTGCGTCCCTGACGTGCCTGTCTAAGCTGACTCGTAGCTAATCATGTCGCTCGCCATATGAAGAGGGCGCAGCAAGAGTGCCCACCCCAAGGCACCGACACGGAGCAAAAACGGAGCTGGCCGGTAAAGGGAGTTACTTATGAAAACGTTAGGGCTGGCCCGGTCCCGGGCTATCAAGAGAAGGATGTCTTGATAAGAGTGTTGCTGCATGGACCCTCCGATTGAACATCATTGATCACCTGACACTTCCTCCCATGGAGGAACGCGTGTGCCTGTTCCATAGAACGATGTGGTGGATTCCGTTGAAAGACCAAAGAACTTTCATCAATCAAAGAACGCGCTGAAGGTGATACGACCATGTTTAACCTACATCACAAGGCTGACCTGCTGGAAATCCAACGATTCAGCTGTGCGCTGACGGAGGCCAATGCCAAGTTGGCGGCGGTCAGTCGATCGATGGCGATGATCGAGTTCACTCTGGACGGCATCGTGCTGGATGCCAACGACAACTTTTGCAGCGTCATGGGGTACAGCGCCGACGAAGTGCGCGGCAAACATCACCGGATCTTTTGCGAAGAAACTTTTTATCGTAGCGAGACTTACGCGAAGTTGTGGCGGGATCTGGCCCGTGGCGAACCCGTCAGCGGCACCTTCTTGCGCCTGAACAAGCGCGGCAAGGAGGTCTGGCTCGAGGCCAGTTACATGCCGGTGTTCGGTCCCGACCGTCAGGTTAAAAGCGTGATCAAAGTCGCCTCGGACATCACTGCGCGCATCAATCAGGAGCATGAAAACGAAAGCCTGCTGGCTGCCATCGGTCGTTCCATGGCCGTGATCGAATTCACCCCCGAGGGCAAAGTCATCACGGCCAACGAAAACTTCCTGAAGACGATGCATTACTCGCTCCACGAAGTGGTGGGGCAGCACCACAGTCTCTTTTGCCACCGCGCCGAAGCCGAGTCGCCGGCCTACAAAGCGTTCTGGGCGTCACTCAATCGCGGCGAATATCACTCGCATCGTTTCGAACGCAAAGACAAACACGGCCATACCGTGTTTCTCGAAGCCTCCTACAACCCCTTGTTCGATGCCAAGGGCCGGCTCTACAAAGTGGTGAAGTTTGCCAGCGACATCACCCAGCAAGTCACTACCTTGCAAACGGCTGCGGAGTCGGCGCACAGCACTTCCGTGCAAAACGATGCCTGTGCGCAGAAAGGTTCTCAGGTGGTCCAGCAAACGGTGCAGATCATCCAGGACATTTCCCGGGACCTGAACGAAGCCGCGCTCAGTATCGATGCGGTCAGCAAACAGTCCGACATCATCGGCACCATCGTGCAGACCATTCGTGGCATTGCCGACCAGACCAACTTACTGGCGCTCAACGCAGCCATCGAAGCTGCCCGGGCGGGGGAGCATGGGCGGGGTTTTGCGGTGGTCGCTGATGAAGTGCGCAGCCTCGCGGCACGCACGAGCCAGGCGACGCTGGAGATTGTCGACGTGGTGCGCAAGAACCACGATCTGTCGTTGAGCGCGGTATCGAGCATGCAGTCGAGCTTGAGCCGAACCGGACTTGGGGTGGAACTGGCGAACGAGGCGGGGGAGGTGATCCTGGAGATTCAGCAGGGGTCGCGGCATGTGGTCGATGCGATCAGCCAGTTCAGCGAGACGTTGCAACTGAACTGACCCCATCGCGACGCGCCCTTTGTAGCCGCAGGCTGCGCCAGCGGCTACATGGATTGCGCGATACCAGCGCTGTCAAAGCGAAGCGAGGAACTTGTCGACCACCTGGCTGCTGCCTTTCTCACTGCTGGCGTTTTCTTTCTCGGCTTGCGCCAGTTTGATCTTGTCCTCCATGCGCTCGGCCATCTCTTTAGCAATCGCCTGTTGTTTCTCCGGCGGCATTTGCTCCACTTCTTCTTTCGTCAAACCCATCTCTTCCAGAATGGCGTCTTGCATGCGCTCTTCCGGGGTTTTGCTCATGTATTCCTTGAAGGCATCCGTGGCTAATTGAGTCTCGGCTGGAAGTTTGGCGGACGAGGCTTGCAGCCCCACACGGGTTTTCGCGAACGCTTCATCGACGTTGTCGCTGATTCGGCTCGCCTCACTGACTTGCTGCGTGGCGTTTTGAGTGGCCGATTGCTGTATCTGCGCGGCTTTCGCCTGAACGTTGCTTTGCAACGTTTGCAGCATCGCACCCTGAAGTCCGGCAGCGGCTTCGGCGGTAGGATCTTCGCCGGGCTTCTTGGGGAGCGGCACCGTTAACGTTTGTTGTTTAGCACTGACCAACATGATGAGTAGACCTTGTAGGTATTTGTGGTGCGGTGCTTTCAGCAAATAGTATGCCTATAAAGAAAAACCTCTATAAAACAGTCAGTTGGAGCGTGTTGGCCGAGCGGTCGACTTGGGTTTTGCGGTGAACCTTTGCCGTATGGCGGCAAACAGCGCGGGCATCAAGGCAAGCCGTTGCAGCCGTACTTGAGGAAGCCCGGACGTTGGGCCAATCGTTGGAAATACTCGTCGATGGCCGGGTAATCGGGCCGCTCCATCGGCGTCATCAACCATCGGTTGACGGATAGCCCGATGACAATATCGGCCAGGGTGAAGCGTGGCCCGGCGACGTAAGCTTTGGTCGCTGCGAGCTGGTGCTCGAGGATGCCCATCTTCTGGTTCCAGGTGCGCACACCGGCAGCGATGTGATGCGGGTCCTGGAATTCCGGATCTTTGCGCACCAATGCCGTGAATGCGTAGCTCCATGAGGCATTGAGTTCAGTGGCTTGCCAATCCATCCACTGCTCGACCCGAGCGCGCGCGGCCGGTTCGTGGGGGAGCAGATCGGTGTTCTGGTGTTTGCCGGCCAGATAACGGCAGATGGTGTTGGACTCCCACAGCACACCGGCGTCGTCGATGATCACGGGCACCAGCGCGTTGGGATTGAGTCGGAGAAACTCCGGCGTGTGGGTGGACGCATAACCGCCGCCCCAGTCCTCACGTTCGTAGGTCACGCCCAGTTCCTCACAGGTCCACAGGACCTTTCTGACGTTGATGGATGACGCTTTACCCAAAATCTTCAGTGCATGTTCCATTGAGCTACTCCGTTAGCGATTCGACGCTTCAGGAATCTGACAGACATTGCACGGTTTTCAAACCGGATCCGGCAGTGCCGAGGCGGGCAAACCAAACGTGCGATCAAACAGCCAGTTGAACGCGAAGGTGTAGCACGGGATGAAAATGATCAGCGCCAGGTCCAGCAGGAAAGCTTGCACCAGGCTGATGTTCATCCACCAGGCGATCAGCGGGATGAGAAACACTATCAAGGTTAGTTGAAATCCCACGGCATGGGCGATGCGCCGTTTAACGGTGCGTGTGCGTGAAGGCTGACGACTTTCCCAGCGCTCGAACAGCGTGGTGTAGATGAAATTCCAGGTCACCGCGATTGTGGTGATGATGACGGCCAACGGCCCGGTGCTGCCGGGGGAGGTGCCGGACAGCAGCGCCAGGCCAAGCGCCGAGAAGGTCATGCCAAAGACTTCGAACAGCGACACGTAGACCAGTTTGCGTTTAACGCCTTGCATGGAGTTTTGCCTCTTTCTCGCGAATTTGAAGCCAGTTGCACTGGCGAAGGCGGCGAAAGATAGCTTCAATAGGCCTGACAGAAAAAGTCAGAAGCTTTCAGTTTTATTGATAGGAAGAGGAATGAATTTCAACAGCGACAGCATCGAATTGTTCCTGGCCGTGATCGAGCGCGGTTCGTTTTCGGCGGCGGCGCGTGCGCTGGGCAAAGTGCCGTCGGCGGTGAGCATGGGCATTGCCAACCTGGAAGCCGAGCTCGGATATCCGCTGTTCGATCGCAGCCATCGCGAACCGGTGCCGACGGCGATGGCCAGTGCGCTGGTGCCGCACGCGCGGTTGATCGCCGAACAGCTCAAGCAGCTGCAAGTGCATGCGATCGAGCTGTCGCTGGGGCTGGAGAGCAAGTTGTCGATTGGTGTCGTGGCGGACCTCGACAAGCGCCGTTTGCTGGCCGCGATCAAGGTCATCGCCGAGCGTCATCCGCTTCTGGAAATCGAAGTGCTCAGCGCGCCCCAGGACGATGTGCTGGCGATGCTCCACAGCGGTCGCGTCAGCGTTTGCCTGGCGTTCGCGGGATTGAGCATGAACGTGCTGGAGCGATTCCAGTTCGTCGGCACCGAGAGCGTGATCGCCACACTGGCGGCGGACAATCCGCTGTTTCAGGGCGAGGATTTGTTTCTGGAAGATCTGGTTCAGGTGCGGCAAATCATCGTTGCCAGTCGCGACCTGCCGATCAGCGAAACCCGGCCTTTGGTAGGCGAATCCTTTTGGCGCACCGACACCCTCGCCATGGCGCTGGAAATGGTCGAAGCCGGGTTGGGCTGGGGTAATTTCCCGCTATCCGTGGTGCAGCCGTTGCTCGATGCGGGAAGACTCAAGCGCCTGATTTTCCGCAACATCGAGAACGGTCTGGTGCTGCCGGTGCATGCGGTGTGGCTCAAGAGCCAGCCGTTGCAGAAAGGCGCGATGGCGTTTGTCGAACTGATGGGGCGCTGAGGCAATCCCTTGTGGGAGTGAGCCTGCTCGCGATGAGGTCCTGACAGTCAGCATTGATGATGCCTGACCCACCGCCATCGCGAGCAGGCTCGCTCCCACATGGGTCAGGTGCTCTCGCGCACCTTCAACTCAAACCCCATGTCCTGCACCGGTTTGGCCACGGTGTTGCCCGCCAGCAAGGTCAGCATCAACTCCGCCGAACGCCGGCCAATCGCCTCGCGCGGGGTGCTGATGCTGCTCAGGCGCGGCACCATGTGCGCCGAGGCGGGCAGGTCGTTGAAACCGAGGATCGCCACTTGCTCGGGGATTTTGATCCCGCAGCGCATCGCTTCAAGCAGAGCGCCCTGGGCCAGGTCGTCGTTACCGAAGAAAATGGCATCGACATCGGGATGACTGGCGAGCAGTTGCAGGAACAGTTCGCCACCCAGTCCGACGGACGACGCTCGTGGCGTCAGCACTTCCAGGTCCGGGTCATACAAACCGGCCTTTTGCAGGGCTTTGCGAAAGCCTTCACCGCGCAGCAAGGTGCGTTGATCCAGTTGCGCGCCGATGTAGGCCAGGCGCTTGCGCCCACGGGACAGCAAATGTTGAGCCGCTGTTTCACCCGCCGCAAGTTGCGAAAAACCGACGCAATTGAGCCCGGCGGCACTGTCCAGTTCCATCATGTACACGCAGGGAATGTTGCTCGCCTCGATCATCCTGCGCGAACTTTCGGTGCGGTCGAAACCGGTCAGCAGCAAACCGCGAGGCTGGTACGCCATGTAATTGCGCAACAGGTTTTCTTCTTCGTCGCGCGAGTAATGGAAGTTGCCGATGAGCACTTCGAAGCCCTTGGGGCGCAAAACCTGATGAATGGCTTCCAGCGTATCGATGAACAGCAAGTTGGACAGTGACGGCACCAGAACCACCACCGAATGGCTCTGGGCCGAGGCTAACGCGCGGGCAGCAGGGTTGACCACGTAGTTCAGTTCAAGCGCCGCTTTCTGCACTTTTTCCACCAGTTCGGTGGCCACCGTGCTGACGCCGCGCAAGGCGCGGGAGGCGGTGATCGGGCTGACACCGGCCAGGCGTGCCACTTCGTTCAGGGTAGGGCGGCCAGTGGTGCGCGTATTTTTATCGTTTTTAGGGGAGATCATCGGACGGCTTGCCAAACAAAATTCGAGGCACTAAGGTAGCGCTGTCTCGATGCAGCTGCAAATGCGTGAGCGGGGTTTGCCTGATCCCCGCTTTTTGGCATTGGGAACGAACATGCTGCAACCCACAAAAATGACAAGAAGGCGTCGGCAACTTCTGCTTTTGATCCAGTGTCATATCTGGCAAAGGTAGCGCTGTCTGCGCGCTGAGGTGTTACATGAATCATTCCATCACCGCCCTGGTCATCATGGGCGTTGCCGGTTGCGGCAAGACTTGCGTCAGCGAGGCCTTGTGCCAACTCAGCGGCGCGACCGCCATTGAAGGCGACACTTTCCACCCTGCCGCCAATATCGAAAAGATGAGCGCGGGTATCCCCCTGAACGACGAAGACCGTGCCGGCTGGCTCGACAGCCTGTGCGATGAATTGCGCCGCGTCGACGCTCAAGGCCAGCGCCCGGTGCTGACCTGCTCGGCCCTCAAACACAGTTACCGCGAACGTCTGCGCAGCGCCTTGCCGGGCCTGGGCTTCGTGTTCCTTGAGCTGACCCCTGAAGTCGCCGCTGATCGTGTCTCCCATCGGCCGGGCCACTTCATGCCTTCGACCCTGATCGACAGTCAGTTCGCCACCCTTGAATCGCCCGTTGGCGAGCCCCTGACCCTGGCTCTGGACGCTTCGAACCACAGCGTCGACCAATTGGCGAAGCAAGCTCATGACTGGTGGCAGGCCCATGGCCTGAAACAGGCCGTATGAGTTTTTTCCGAAGAGATAGCGCTGTCCTCATGGCTCGCGAATTACCCGCTTTAATAACAACAACAACCAGGAGACACCCCTAATGTTTGGCATGTCCCACGAGACGTTCCTGCTGCTCGATGCAGTGGTCACGGTGATCGGGCTTATCGTCCTGATCACCAAGTTCAAGTTCCACCCCTTCATTGCCCTGATCATCGCCGCAGCCTTTCTCGGGCTGACCTCCGGCATGCCGATCGGCACCATCATCAAGGCGTTCCAGGACGGCTTCGGTGGGGTGCTCGGTTTCGTCGGGATCATCCTGGCGCTGGGCACCATGCTCGGCAAAATGATGGCCGAGTCGGGCGGGGCGGATCAGATTGCCCAGACGCTGATTCGGGCGTTCGGCAAGGACAAGGTGCAGTGGGCGATGATGTTCGCCGCGTTCCTGGTCGGCATTCCGCTGTTCTTCGAAATCGGTTTCGTGCTGCTGATCCCGCTGGTGTTCATCGTCGCCCGGCGTACCGGCGTGTCGATCATCAAGATCGGCATCCCGCTGCTGGCCGGCCTTTCCGCCGTGCACGGCCTGGTACCGCCGCACCCGGGTCCATTGCTGGCCATTGGCGTGTTCGGTGCCGACATCGGTAAAACCATTCTCTATGGCCTGATCGTTGCGCTGCCGACCGCTATTATTGCCGGCCCGATCTACGGCACTTTCATCGCCAAATACATCCCCGGCCATCCTAACCAGGAACTGGTGGATCAACTGGCTCGCGAGCCGGATTCCGCCGAGCTGCCGAGCTTCAGCATCACCCTGATCACCGTGCTGCTGCCGGTGTTCCTGATGTTGCTCAAGACCTTTGCCGACGTGGTGCTGCCGGAAGGCAATTTCGCACGCTCCTTCATGGACCTGGTCGGTCACCCGATCTCGGCGCTGTTGCTGGCCTTGCTGCTGTCGCTATACACGTTCGGCCACCGTCAGGGCATGGGATCGAACAAGATTCTGAAGTTGCTCGACGCCAGCCTTGCGCCAACCGCCGCGATCATTCTGATCATCGGTGCCGGTGGTGGCTTCAAGCAGATGCTGGTGACCAGCGGTGTGGGTGACGTGATCGGCCACATGGCAGTGAACGCGCAGATTTCGCCGATCCTGCTGGCCTGGCTGGTGGCGGCGGTGATTCGCGTGGCCACCGGTTCGGCCACCGTGGCGACCATTACTGGCGCGGGCATCGTGGTGCCGGTGGTGGGGATGATTCCAGGTGTGAACCGTGAGCTGCTGGTGCTGGCCACCGGTGCCGGTTCGTTGATCCTGTCTCACGTCAACGACGCGGGATTCTGGCTGGTGAAGCAGTACTTCAACATGACCGTGGCTGAAACCTTCAAGACCTGGACCGCGATGGAAACCATCCTGTCCATCGTTGCGCTGGGCTTTATCCTGCTGCTGTCGATGTTCGTTTAAGCAACACCGCAACGCTTTTGTAGGAGCCGGCTTGCTGGCGATGCAGACGACTCGGTTTAACTTCTAACCGAGTCGATGCCATCGCCAGCAAGCCGGCTCCTACAGGTTCGGTATCAGGCGTTGGTTTTAGTGACTAGCCCATCCGCCCGGAACATCCCGCGAATCCCGCGCACGGCCTGACGAATCCGGTCCTGGTTTTCGATCAGCGCAAAGCGCACATGATCATCCCCATACTCACCAAATCCAACACCCGGCGAGACGCAAACCTTGGCCTCGGCCAGCAGCTTCTTGGCGAACTCCAGCGAGCCCAAATGCGCATACGCCTCGGGAATCTTCGCCCAGACGTACATAGACGCTTTCGGATTCTCGACCATCCAGCCCAGTTCATGCAGGCCTTTGACCAGCACGTTGCGACGCTGCCGATACTGCTCGGCGATGTCCTTGACGCACTGCTGGTCGCCTTCCAGCGCCGCAATGGCTGCGACCTGCAGCGGGGTGAACGTGCCGTAGTCGTGGTAACTCTTGATCCGCGCCAGGGCGTTGACCAGTTCAGCGTTGCCGACCATGAAGCCGATGCGCCAGCCCGCCATGTTGTAGCTCTTGGACAGGGTGAAAAATTCCACCGCAATGTCCTTGGCGCCCGGCACCTGCATGATCGACGGGGCTTTCCAGCCGTCGTAGACGATGTCGGCGTAGGCCAGGTCGTGCACCACCAAAACGTCGTACTGCTTGGCGAGGGCGATCACCCGCTCGAAGAAATCCAGCTCCACGCATTGGGCGGTGGGGTTCGACGGGAAGCCGAGGATCATCATTTTCGGTTTCGGGATCGAGCCGCGAATCGCGCTTTCCAGTTCCGCGAAGAAGTCCACGCCCGGGATCAGCGGCACCGAACGCACCTGGGCGCCGGCAATCACCGCGCCGTAGATGTGAATCGGGTAGCTCGGGTTCGGCACCAGCACGGTGTCGCCCTGGTCGAGGGTGGCCAGCATCAGATGCGCCAGGCCTTCCTTGGAGCCGATGGTGACAATGGCTTCGGTTTCCGGGTCGATGTCGACCTCGTAACGATCCTTGTACCAATTGGAAATGGCCCGGCGCAGACGCGGAATACCCTTGGATGTCGAGTAGCCGTGGGTGTCTTCGCGCTGGGCGACGGTGACCAGTTTTTCGACGATGTGTGGCGGAGTCGGGCCGTCTGGGTTGCCCATGCTGAAGTCGATGATGTCTTCGCCACGACGACGGGCGGCCATCTTCAGCTCGGCAGTGATATTGAATACGTAAGGGGGGAGTCGATCTATGCGCGCAAAGCGGCGCGGCGAACCTGGGTTAGCCATTGTTGCCTCGGTAACGTGAGCGCCCGGAACCGTCCGAGCGACGCTGGCCACTGCGGTGGCCTGTGGCGGAATGTAAGGGCTGTTGTGGCACACTGTCCAGCGACTCTGTAAACAAATTTGTCCGAAGGAACCCGGTTGATGGAATTTACCAGCGGCTTTCTGCTGAGCCTTTCGCTGTGCCTGGATATCGGCGTGGCCAATATCGCGATGATCACCCTGGCGATGCAACGCGGCTATTTTCAAGGCTTTGCCCTGGGCTTGGGCACCTGCGTCGGTGACCTGATTTACGCGGTGCTGGCGTTGGCGGGCATGACCGTTTTGCTGCAATACGAAACCGTGCGTTGGGTGCTGTGGATCGGCGGTTCAGCGTTGCTGGTGTACTTCGCGGCGAAGATGATTTATTCGGCGATTCACCATGAAGCGGTGCTGGCGCAGTCCGCCGAGGTGGGGCAGAACTCTCACCGCAAAGAGTTTTTCCGCGGGATCTTCCTCGCCATGTCGTCACCCAGCGCCATTCTCTGGTTTGCGGCCGTGGGCGGCACGTTGATCGCGCGCTCCGGTGGCGGTGATGCCGTCAGCTCGGCGCTGTTTCTCGGCGGGTGGGTGCTCTGGTGCGTCGCGTTGTGCTTCGCCGCGAGCCACGGCGGCAAGTTGCTGGGCGACAAACTGCTGCGTTACTCCTACATGGCATCGGCGGCGATCTTCTGCTATTTCGCGGTGTACGTGATTCTATCGGGCTATAACGAGTTTGTTGGTGCCGGCGCCGTCGAGCAGTTGCACGCCCTGTAATTTTGCGAATCGGGTTTGGCTTCTATACTCCCAGCCGAACCCACTTTTTTCGTCTCAGGAGTTGAGTCATGGATGAGCAAACAGGCGTAAAACCGGCCGAGCCACGCTTCGAACACGGGCACTTTCTGCTCATTGCAGGGCTGGGTGGTCGATTTACCCAGCAGACCACACAAGGCATTCCCGAACTCTGGGAGAAATTCATTCCCGAGATTGGCCAGATTCCCGGCCAAAAAGGTGAAGTGACCTACGGCATTTGCTGTAATCCCGACGGCAAGGGTGGTTTTGAATACATCGCTGGCGTCGAGATCGACAAACTCGACGACCTGCCCGAGAAGTACCGCTGGGTCGAGGTTCAACCCCAGCATTACGCGGTGTTCGAGCACAAAGGCACACTGGACCAGTTGCCCGCGACCTTTCAGTACATCTGGAAAACCTGGCTGCCTCAGTCTGGCCATCAAGCGGCGGACGCTCCGGAGTTCGAACGCTACAGCGAAGACTTCAACCCGAAGCTCAACACCGGCGTGCTGGAAATCTGGCTACCGCTCAAACCGTAATGAACCGAGCCCCGGACGGGCACTTCACAGTGCCCGTTCGTAGCGTTCGCTGACGTCTCGCATCCCCCCCGCACAACCTCCGTTCCGCTCGATCTATACGCCGTCTTAATACCGCTGCCCCCAATCAGTGTCCGTCCTTGATACCCCCTCACCTAACCTGCACGGCGCAGATAAGAGCGCGTATCCAGTGCGTTTTATGCTCTGGCGCGCGCTACCGGGACCCGATTGCGGGTGCCTTCGTTTAGTCAGGGGGAGCTGTCTTGTTAACACTCGAGTTCATCTACGTCGCCAGCGGCCTGTGTGCCGCCCTGTTGTTCGCCTACCTGGGTTACGCCCTTATTCGTGCTGAAAAGTTCTGATGGCCGCAGTCATTGCGGCACAGGCGTTTTTATTCGCCCGTCAGGGCGGTCTTGAGAAAGGAAACCGGCAATGTACGACCTGATTTTCATGGGGGTTAGCGTGGTGTTTTTTGCTGCGACAGCCATGGTCATCGTCGCCATGGGCAAGATTTGAACGGAGCATCGACATGTTGAGCACTATGCTGGAATTTGCGGTGATTCTCGGGTTGATGACCGGGCTCGCCGTCTTGATGGGGAAGTGGCTGACGCGGGTTTTCACCGGGCAAAAGCATGCCTTGGCCGAGCGCGCCACGTATCGTTTGCTGGGGATCGATTCGACCGAAACCATGGGCTGGGCGCGTTACGGCTCGGCCCTGTTGCTGTCGAACGCGGCAATGATGTTGCTGGGTTACATCGTGTTGCGCCTGCAAGGTTTCATGCCACTCAACCCCTTGGGGCTGAGCGCACAAACACCGGATCTGGCGTTCAACACCGCGGCGTCGTTTATCACCAACACCAACTGGCAGGCGTATTCAGGTGAAACCAGCCTGTCCAACTTCAGCCAGATGGCGGTCATTACCTTCCTGATGTTCGTCGGCGCAACAGCGGGCGTTGTGGCGGCGGCGGGTTTCATTCGCGGCCTCAGTCGGTCGAATTCCGCTGATATCGGCAACTACTGGGTGGACTTCACCCGCACGCTGTACCGGGTGATGTTGCCGCTGTGTTTCGCCATGGCGCTGGTGTATGTCTGGCAAGGCATGCCCCAAACCCTGAGCTCCCAGGCCCTGGCCACCACCCTGGAAGGCGCGCAGCAGCAATTGATCGTCGGCGCGGTGGCCAGCTTCGAGTCAATCAAGCACATCGGCACCAACGGCGGCGGCTTCTTCAGCATGAACGCTGCGCACCCGTTCGAGAACCCGACGCCGCTGACGAACATGCTGCACATCCTCAGCATGTTGCTGATCCCGTCAGCATTGACATACACCTTCGGCAGCATGCTGATGCGTCGGCGTCAGGGCTGGGTATTCTTCGGCACGTTCCTGGTGATGTTCGTCGGTTTTCTGAGCATCGTTTACACGGCTGAACAAAGTGGTAACCCATTGCTGACCCGAGTGGGTGCGGACCAGGTGCTGTCGGCCACCCAGAGTGGCGGCAACATGGAAGGCAAGGAACTGCGTTTCGGGATTGCCGACACCAGCCTGTTCGTGACCACCACCACCGGCGCCACCACCGGCTCGGTGAATGCCATGCATGACTCGCTGACGCCCATGGGCGGTTTCGTGCCGCTGGCGCAGATGATGCTCAACTGCGTGTTTGGCGGCGACGGCGTGGGCTTTATCAACCTGATCCAGTACGCCCTGCTGACAGTGTTTCTGGTGGGGATGATGATCGGCCGCAGTCCCGAATTCCTCGGCAAGAAGATCGAGGCACGGGAGATCAAGCTGGTCATGCTCTCGGTACTGGCGCACCCGATCTGCATTCTCGGCTTCACCGCCCTGGCGGCACTCTGGCCGGACACCTTGAACAGCCTCAACAACCAGGGGCCCCATGGCTTCAGTGAGGTGTTGTATGCCTACACCTCGGGGACGGCCAACAATGGTTCGGCGTTCGCCGGATTGAACGCCAATACGCCGTTCTTCAACACCACCATTGGTCTTGCCATGTTGCTCGGACGCTTCTTCACCATGCTGCCGATGCTCGCGGTCGCAGGTTCCCTGGCGATGAAAAAGAACATCCCGGCCGGTGCCGGCACCATCCCGACCGCCACACCGCTGTTCATGTTCCTCGTGGTGTTCGTGGTGCTGGTGGTGGGCGGCCTGACTTTCCTGCCGGCGCTCGCGCTCGGCCCACTGGTCGAGCAACTGCAGTTGCTGTCTGGCCAGACCTACAAGTGAGGGCGCAGTGATGACTCAAATACAACCACAAACCAAAGTGCAGTTTCTGTTTGTCGGCCTGTTGCGTCCGGTGCTGATGTCGGCGGCGTTCTTCATGCTGCTGACCGGGCTGGCCTACCCGTTGTTTACCACCCTGGTGGCCAACGTGCTGTTCCCGCTTCAAGCCCAGGGCAGTCTGGTTGAACGGGACGGTCTGGTGATCGGTTCGGCGGTGATCGGCCAGCATTTCACCCGGCCCGAGTATTTCCAGGGGCGCGCAAGCATGACGCTTGGCGCCGATCCACTGGACCCGAGCAAGAGCGTGGTGCAGCCGTACAACGCAGGCTCCAGTGGCGCCAGCAACCTTGGCCCTACCAGCCAGAAGTTGATCGACACCGTGGCCCTGCGCGTCGAAGCCTATCGCCGACAGAATGGCCTGGCAGCCGATGCACAGGTGCCGGTGGATGCCGTCACCTCGTCGGCTTCAGGCCTGGACCCGCACATTTCGGTGGCCAACGCACAGATTCAGGCGGCGCGCGTCGCACGTCTGCGCCACCTGCCCGAAGCCGAGCTGTTGAAATGGGTGAATACCCACACCGAGCAACGCACCTTCGGCCTGCTCGGCGAACCCCGGGTCAATGTGCTGCAACTCAACCTCGCGCTGGATGCTTTGAAGCCTGCGCATCAGCCACCCCTTGCGGCCAGTGAGTAAGAGAAACAACCATGAGTAAGCAAGCTCGTTTGCCTTTGTTTGACCGTGGGTTGTTGCTCACGGCGTGCCTGGATGCTTTCAAGAAGTTGCTGCCCCAGGCGCAGTGGAAGAACCCGGTCATGTTTGTGGTGTACCTGGGCAGTATTCTCACCACGCTGTTGTGGGTTCAATCACTAGTCGGCAAGGGAGAAGCCCCCAGTGGTTTCATTCTCAGCATCACGTTGTGGCTGTGGTTCACCGTGCTGTTCGCCAACTTCGCCGAAGCCCTGGCCGAGGGTCGCAGCCGGGCGCAAGCAGCCAGCCTGCGCGGGATGAAGCGCCAGACCCTGGCCAAACTGTTGCAGCAACCCCGGCACGGTTCCGCCTGGATGCCGATACCTTCCAGCGAACTGCTCAAGGACGCGGTGGTGTTGATTGAAGCCGGCGATCTGGTGCCCCTCGATGGGGTGGTGATCGAAGGCGTGGCGTCGGTGGATGAAAGCGCGATTACTGGCGAATCGGCACCGGTGATTCGTGAGGCGGGCGGCGATTTTTCATCGGTCACCGGCGGCACAAAAGTGCTGTCGGACTGGTTGGTGGTGCGTATCAGCGTCAATCCCGGCGAGTCGTTTCTGGATCGCATGATTTCCATGGTCGAATCCGCGAAACGCCAGAAGACACCTAACGAAGTGGCACTGACCATTCTGCTGGTGGGCCTTACGTTTCTGTTTCTGCTGGTGATCGTGACCCTGGGCCCGTACTCGATGTTCGCGGTGGGCATGAGCGGCGGCGACGTGGTTAGCGCAACGGTTCTGGTGGCGCTGCTGGTCTGCCTGATCCCTACGACCATTGGCGGTCTGTTGTCCGCGATCGGTGTGGCGGGCATGAGTCGGATGATGTCAGCCAACGTCATTGCCACTTCTGGGCGAGCCGTGGAAGCGGCGGGTGATGTGGATGTCTTGCTGCTGGACAAGACCGGCACCATTACTTTGGGTAATCGCCAGGCCAGCGGTTTCCTGCCGGCACCCGGGGTCAAGGAATCGGAACTGGCGGACGCGGCGCAACTGGCCTCGTTGGCCGACGAAACGCCGGAAGGACGCAGCATTGTGGTGCTCGCCAAGCAGAAGTTCGACCTGCGGGCGCGGGACCTCAATGCCTTGGGGGCGAGCTTCGTGCATTTCACCGCGCAAACCCGCATGAGCGGCGTCGATCTGGCCGGTGGCCGGAGCATCCGCAAGGGCGCGGCAGATGCCATTCGCCAGCACGTCGAGGCGCTGGGCGGCAGTTTTCCGCCGGGATTGCAGATTAAGGTCGATGAAGTCTCGCGCCGGGGCAGTACGCCACTGGTCGTATGCGATGGTGAAAAGGCATTGGGCGTGGTCGAGCTCAAGGACATCGTCAAGGGTGGCATCAAGGAGCGTTTTGCCGAGCTGCGGCGCATGGGCATCAAGACGGTCATGATCACCGGCGACAACCGCCTGACGGCGGCAGCGATTGCCGTGGAAGCCGGAGTTGACGACTTTCTTGCCGAGGCCCGGCCGGAAGACAAACTGCAACTGATCCGCGACTACCAGGCCCAGGGCAAGCTCGTGGCGATGACCGGCGACGGCACCAATGATGCGCCGGCACTGGCTCAGGCAGACGTGGCGGTGGCCATGAACAGTGGGACTCAGGCCGCCAAGGAAGCGGGCAACATGGTCGATCTGGACAGCAATCCGACCAAGTTGATCGAGGTGGTTGAAGTCGGCAAACAGATGCTCATGACGCGCGGCGCGTTGACCACCTTCAGCGTGGCCAACGATGTGGCCAAGTATTTTGCTATCGTACCGGCCGCATTCGTCGCGACCTATCCGCAACTGGGCGCCCTGAACGTGATGCACCTGAGCAGCCCGAATTCGGCGATTCTCAGCGCGGTGATCTTCAATGCCCTGATCATCGTGTTTCTGATCCCGCTGGCGCTCAAGGGCGTGACCTACCGAGCCATCGGCGCGGCGGCGTTGCTCAATCGCAACCTGCTGATCTATGGCCTGGGTGGCGTGCTGGTGCCGTTCGCGGGCATCAAGGTGATCGACATGCTGTTGGCCGGGCTTGGCCTGGTTTGAAAGGACTGACGGCCCGGTGCCCTTTGTGGCACCGGGCCGTTCAAAAGGATTGTCATGCTCGAAACTGATACGTCCACCGCTTCACGTGACGGCCGTCCTGATCCCGACGCGCTGCTGGAGAAGCTGCAACAAGACGAACAGGCTGCCCTGCGCGGGAAACTGCGCATCTATTTCGGTTCCAATGCCGGGGTAGGGAAAACCTGCGCCATGCTCACCGCGGCCCAACGCGAAGTAGCCCAGGGCCGTGACCTGGTGGCTGGGGTGATAGAAACCCATGGCCGCCGGGAAACCGCTGAACTGCTCAACGGTCTGGAACTGCTGCCGCGCTACAACGTGATGCATCGCGAGCGTGCCCTCAGCGAGTTCGATCTGGATGCCGCGCTGGCGCGGCGTCCGGCGGTGCTGCTGGTGGATGAACTGGCCCACAGCAATGTGCCCGGTTCGCGTCACCCCAAGCGCTGGCAGGATGTCGAAGAACTGCTGCGCGCCGGCATCGACATCTGGACCACCCTGAACGTCCAGCACCTGGAAAGTCTCAACGATATTGTCAGCGGGATCATCGGCACCCGGGTGCGAGAGACCGTGCCCGATCATCTGTTCGACGCTGCCCATGAAGTGGTGGTGATCGACCTGCCACCCGATGACCTGCTGCGCCGGCTCAAGGAAGGCAAGGTCTACCTGCCACCTCAGGCGGAGCGCGCGTCCCGGCATTTCTTTCGCAAGGGCAACTTGCTGGCCTTGCGCGAGCTGGCGCTGCGGCGCACCGCCGATCGTGTCGATGCCCAGATGCGCGACTATCGCCGCGAGCGGTCCATCAACACCCTTTGGCCCGCGCGCGAGCGTTTACTGGTGGGCGTCGCAGGCTACCCTTCGGATGAGCGACTGGTGCGGGAAGCAGCGCGCTTGGCACAAAAGCTCGAGGCGGACTGGATTGTCGTCCATGTGCCTTCGGCGCAGCGGCGTGGCGCGGGGGCGAGCCGTTATGCCGCCGCCATGAAGACCCTGGCGCTGGCCGCCGAATTCGGTGCCGACACCGCCACCTTGTCGGGCATGGACGTCGCCGAGGCCTTGGTGGCGTTTGCCCGTGAGCACAACGCCAACCGCCTGGTGCTGGGGCACTACCCGCGCAAGGTCTGGCAGTTCTGGCACCAGTCGGTCAGTGACCGCATCAGCCGTCGGCATCCCGAGATTGATCAGATTGTCATCGCTCATGGTCCGCTGCCCGTCGTGGTTGCGGTGGCGGTGAATACTGATGCCGCGCTGCCGCCCAGTAGGGCGCCGGCATATCTGTGGGCCAGCCTGGCCTGTTTCGCCGCCACGGCAGTGGCAGCCTTGCTGTTGCAGGTGTTCGATCTGGCCAACGTGGTCATGCTGTTTTTGCTCACGGTGGTGCTGGTCGCCTTGCGCTATGGGCGAGGGCCGGGTGTCTGGGCGGCGATGCTGGCGGTGCTGTGTTTTGATTTCTTCTTCGTCCAGCCGCGCTGGTCGTTCACGGTCAACGACACCCAGTACTTTTTTACCTTCGCCCTGATGCTGGGGATTGCGTTGATCACCGGCCAGCTCACGGCACGCTTGCGCCATGAGGCTCGCACGGCGGCCGGACGTGAGCGGCGTGCGACTTCGCTGGCGAGGCTGGCTCGCGACTTGTCGGCGGCGCTGACGGTGGAGCAGATCACGGAGGTGGCGCTAATCACCTTCAGTGGCGTGTTTGAGGCGCGGGTCGGGCTGACACTGCCCGACGCCGCAGACAGTGTCCGTGCTCGTGGCGCGGGTGCATTCCCGATTGATGAAAGCATTGCCCAATGGGTTTACGACCATGGGCAACCCGCTGGCCAGGGCACCCATACGCTGGCGGCCGCGCAAGGCCGCTATTTGCCGTTGAAGGCCCCGATGCGCGTGCGCGGGGTGTTGGTGCTGGAGCTGGCTGAACCGGAACGGTTGAACGAGCCTGAAGAGCAGCGTTTGCTCGAGGCCTGCATGAGCCAACTGGCAATCGCGCTGGAACGGGTGCATTTCGTCGAAGTGGCGCAAAGCACGTTAGTGCAGATGGAGGGCGAGCGCATGCGTAACACGCTGCTGGCCGCGATCTCTCATGACCTGCGCACGCCACTGACCACCATTATCGGTGCGGCCGATGCAGCGGCGCCCCATGCGCCGCCCGGACCGCTGACACCGTTGCTGGACGGTATCCGCGATCAGGCCAGCGCCATGCAGCGGTTGATCGAAAACCTGTTGGACATGGCCCGGATGCAGGAGCGCGGTGTGCGACTGAACCGACAATGGCACTCGCTGGAGGAAATCGTCGGCAGCGCCTTGCGTCAACTGCGCGAGCCGTTGGCGCGGCATGTGGTGCGCACCGCGCTGTCGCCGCTGTTGCCGTTGGTGGAAGTCGATGCGCTGTTGATCGAACGCGTGCTGGTCAACCTGCTGGATAACGCCGCCAAATACACCCCGGCCGGAACGCTGGTGCAGGTGACGGCCCGGCAAGAGCAGGACAGCATTGTGCTGGAGGTGATCGACGACGGTCCCGGTTGTCCTCAGGGCAGCACGCCTCAGAGTTTGTTCGAGCCGTTCACCCGGGGTCAGCAGGAGTCGGCCGTGGCCGGCATCGGCCTTGGGCTGGCGTTGGTCAAACGGATTGTCCAGGCCCATGGCGCAACGATCGAGGCGCAACCTAAGGCCACCTCGGGCATTCGCTTTGTCATCACACTACCGGCGGGTCACCCGCCTTCCATGGAATCGCTATGACCAGTGCACGCATCCTCATTGTCGAGGACGAGGCCAACATCCGCCGCTTCATCGGTATCGCGCTGCAGGACGAAGGTTTTCAGGTGTTCGAGGCCGACAACGTCAAACGCGCCCTGATCCATGCCGCCAGCCGTCAACCGGATTTGGTGATTGTCGATCTGGGCTTGCCCGACGGTGACGGCAAACAATTGATCAGTGAGTTGCGGGGCTGGATGACGGTGCCGATTCTGGTGCTGTCGGCCCGTGATCGTGAAGAGGAAAAAGTGGCGGCACTGGATGCGGGGGCGGACGATTATCTGGTCAAGCCCTTCGGCGTGCCCGAGTTGCTCGCACGTATCCGCGCCCAGTTGCGTCGGCATGTGCAAAACGGGACCGCCGCCGTCACCAGCAAGGTGACGTTCGGCCTGATCGACGTGGACCTGGCCACGCACGAGGTCCGGCGCGAGGACCAATCGGTGCATCTGACACCCATCGAGTATCGCTTGCTGTGCGCGCTGATTCGCGGGCAAGGCCGGGTCATGACTCATCGCCAGCTATTGCTGGAAGTGTGGGGTCTGGATTACGTCGATCGTGCGCACTACCTTCGGGTGCACATGGCGCACTTGCGGCAAAAACTGGAGGCCGATGCGGCGCAGCCGCAGCATTTCATCACTGAATTGCAGGTGGGTTACCGCCTGGTGGGGCTGTAAGGCACGGCAGGCGCAGGTTGCAGCGCCTGGCCGTGGGTCGCTCACTTGTCTTTCTTGATCCGGCGCTGGTGCAGAAAATCGATGTACAGCGTGATGAAGCCGAACGAGGAAATGCTGAATAACACGAGAAGGCCGATTTGAGTCGTGCTCATGATCAAAGTCCTGTGGGTGGGACGAGGAGCGCTCAACCTGCCTTGGCTGGGCGTCGTCAATCGTCGAGGCACAGATAAATAGTACGAACCCGAAGCATTGGGTAGCGGTTATATGAAAGCTTTACGGAGCCGTCCTTGAACCCTATGCACTTCATACGAGAGGTGGATAGGGCGCGTTCGAAAGGAAGCAAGTATTGCTAGAATCGGCGAGCGTTATCCTGTCCTCTCACTCGCCCCAAGGTCGCTGCGATCCACCATGAACTCGTCGAACCCTGTTATCCGAAACGTCCTGTCTGCTGATCTGGACCGCTGCTACGCCATCGAAACCGTTGCCTACGAAGGCGACGAAGCCGCCACCCTGGAAAAAATCGCCACGCGCATTGCCACTTGGCCCGACGGTTTTATCGTCGCCGAAGTGGACGGCGTTGTAGCCGGTTTCATCAACGCCGGTGCGGCGTTTCAGGTTGAAATGTCAGACGAAGCGTTCAAGGAACTGATTGGCCACGACCCGGCCGGGCCGCACGTCGTGATCATGTCGGTTGTGGTGCACCCGGATTATCAGGGGCAGGGGCTGGCGAAGCGTTTGATGGGCGAATTCATCGAGCGCATGCGCGCGATGGGCAAGGCCAGCATCCACCTGATGTGTAAGGAGCGGCACATTCCGTTGTATTCCGGATTCGGCTTTGCCTACATCAAGCCTTCGGCCTCCGACCATGGCGGCATGGCGTGGCATGAGATGGTGTTGGCGTTGTAACCAACCTCTACCCACCACCGAAGATCCCCTGTGGGAGTGAGCCTGCTCGCGATGGCGGTCTGACAGTCGACACTTCTGTTGAATGTTATGCCGTCATCGCGAGCAGGCTCGCTCCCACATTGGTTAGGGGCGTGTCAGTAAAGACTGTCCCGCACCCGCGCCGGCGCTTCCCGGTCATACGTTTCGGCATCGAACTGCCCGGCGTTCAAGCGCTTGTGAAACGCTCCCGCCGTCGGCAGTGCCGAGCGCTCCAGGTGCTTCTCGGGGTTCCACAAGTCCGAACGCACAATCGCTTTCGAGCAATGGAAGTACGCCGCGTCCACCGTCACCAGCATCACCGTGCGCGCCGGTTTGCCGTTCACCGCGAAGCTCTCCAGCAACGCCGGTTCCGCGCTGATCTGCGCCGTGCCGTTGACCCGCAACGTCTCGCCGATGCCGGGAATGATGAACAGCAGCGACACCCGCGAATCGAGCACCACATTGCGCAGCGTGTCGATGCGGTTGTTGCCCGGACGATCCGGGATCGCCAGGGTCTTCGGGTCGATGATTCGCACAAATCCCGGTGTGTCGCCCCGGGGCGAACCGTCCAGGCCGTCGGGGCCGACCGAGCTGATGATCACCAACGGTGAGGCGCGGACCATGGCCTGATAGTCCTCGTTCAGAAAGGCAATCTGCTTGCGCACGGCGCGGTCGTGGGGTTGGCCGTAGATCGCCTCCAGTGCTTCGATGCTGTCGAGCATAACCACCTCAGAAAATCAGACTCATGCGCCGTTCATAACCGATCCGGCCCCTGTACGCCTCGCCGCTGTCGACCCAGCCAAATTTTGCATAGAGCGCGATAGCAGCCTCGTTGTCCGCATCCACCGAGAGTTCCAGCGCTTTGATTTCCGGAAACGCCTGCCGAGCCACGTCGGGCAGGGCTTGCAGGCAGGCCTTCCCATAACCTTTGCCCTGAGCGCGGTGATCGACTTGCAACGCATGCAAGGTCGCGCTGTGTTCATCGGCCCAGGCCGGCAACACGGGCGGGCGTTTGAGCAGCAGGAAGGCCACGGGGATGTCCTCGGCCAGCAGCGCAAATCCTTCGACGCCGGGGCCGGGTTTGGACAGCAAGGTGTGCAAGGCACCGTGGATGTCGCCGGAGAACTTGATCTGTTCTTTATGCACTTCGATGGCCTCGACCTGCTGGCGCTGGCGCGCATTCAGGCTTTCGTAAGGCACGAGTCGGGTTGTCACTGGAGTGTCCTTTTTCCAACGTAAATGTGTGTCGGATTCTAGCGAGTTTGCGTTCATGGATTATTTTTATTTCGACTGTCGATTTGGCGGTGCGCCAGACGACTAAGGGTGTCTTCACAACAAAAACCACGGAGAACCACCATGAGCGCTACCCATGAAATCCAGGCCCTGATCGACACCTATCGTGAGGCAGTCATCGCCAAAAACGTCGAGAAACTCATGCCGTTGTATGCCGACGACATCGTCTCCTACGATGCGGTCAAGGCCCTGCAATTCCGGGGCAAGGCGGCATACCGCGCGCATTGGGAGGAGTGCATGGAAATGTGCCAGGGCGAGCACAAGTTCGACTTCGACCACATGAACATCGTCGCGGACGAGCACATCGCCTTCGCCCATTGGCTGGCCCATTGCGGCGGCACCAACGAACAAGGTGAAACCCAGGCCTGCTGGATGCGTGTGACCGCCTGCTATCGGCGCGATGCCGGGCAATGGCGCATCGTCCACGAACACTGGTCGGCCCCGTTCGACATGACCAGCGGCACGACGCTGTTCAACCTTGAGCCCTGATTGTCGGGCTGTTTATCGGGAAGCAGCGCGAAAATGCCAATCAGCAGCCATAGTTGATCAGTTCGATCCGGGAGAGCCCACATGAAGTATCTATGCCTGGTCTACAGCAACGAACAGGCGTTGCACTCGCTGCCCGACAGCCCTCATGACGCCGAGTGCATGGCCTACGCCGAGGCGATTCAGGGCAGCGGCCGGATGATCGCGGCCGAGGCGCTGGAGTCGGTGCAGACCGCGACCACGGTGCGTATGCGCAACGGCAAGCTGTCGATCACCGACGGTCCGTTCGCCGAAACCAAGGAGCAACTGGCCGGCTTCTACCTGATCGACGCCAAAGACCTCAACGAAGCAATCCAGGTCGCCGGCAATATCCCGGCGGCCCGGGTCGGCAGCGTCGAGGTGCGTCCCGTTCGCCAGTTGAATCCCTGAATAACAATCACAAGACAGGAGACCTGCATGAGTCCGCAACCTTATAAACATCAGCCTGCCGAATTCGAGCTGTCCATCAGTCGTCTGGTCGACGCGCCGCGCCGCAAGCTCTTCCGCGCCTGGACCGAGCCGGCCCTGCTCGTTCAGTGGTGGGGGCCGCATGGCATGACCACGCCGGAATGCGAAATGGACCTGTGGGTCGGCGGCCAGTTTCGCACCCTGATGCGCGCGCCGGACGGGACTGAGTATCCGACCATGGGGGTCTTCCTCGAGATCGTCGCGCCTGAGCGACTGGTGTTCACCGACGCGTTTATTCCCGGCTGGATTCCTTCGGGCAAACCCTTCATGTCGGCCGAAGTGACCCTCGAAGACAGGGACGGCAAAACCCTCTACACCGCCCGGGCCATGCACTGGTCCGAAGAAGACCGCCAGGCCCATGAGGCCATGGGGTTTTACGATGGCTGGGGACAAAGCCTTGATAGGTTGGTGACGCTGGTGACTGAAGGCATGCCGGACTGATGACTGATGCGTCGGTCACGGCTCGGGTCGAGCAGGTCTACCGCGAGGACTCGCGGCGGATTCTGGCGACGCTGATCCGCTTGCTCGGCGATTTCGACCTCGCCGAAGAGGCCTTGCACGAGGCGTTTTTCGTCGCGGTCGAGCGTTGGCAGCGTGACGGCGTGCCGGACAACCCGCGCACCTGGCTGGTGTCCACCGGGCGCTTCAAGGCCATTGATGTGTTGCGTCGGCGCGCGCGCTTTGCCGCGTCCCGGCCGATGTTGATCGCTCAACTGGAGGAGCTGGAGCAGGCCGACTGGAGTGAGGAAGACGTGGAAGATGATCGCTTGCGGCTGATCTTCACCTGTTGTCACCCGGCCCTCGCGTCGGACGCCCAGGTGCCGTTGACCCTGCGCGAAGTGTGCGACCTGACCACGGAAGAAATCGCCCGCGCCTTTCTCTCGGCACCGGCGACCATCGCCCAGCGCATCGTGCGCGCCAAAGCGAAAATCCGTGACGCCAAAATCCCTTATCAAGTGCCGACACTGGCGGAACTGCCCGAGCGTCTCGACAGTGTGCTCAGGGTGATTTACCTGGTGTTCAACGAAGGTTACTCGGCCTCTGTCGGTGCCGAACTGACCCGCGAGGACCTGACACGCGAAGCGATCCGGCTCGGGCGGTTGTTGATGGAGTTGCTGCCGGAATCGGAAGTGATGGGGCTGCTGGCATTGATGCTGTTGCATGAATCACGACGCCCGGCCCGGACGTCGGCGAGCGGTGAGTTGATTGTGCTGGATGAACAGGACCGCTCGTTGTGGGATGCCGGGATGATTGCCGAGGGTTGTGCGCTGGTGGAAGCGGCGCTGACCACCGGGCGGTTCGGGCCTTATTGCCTGCAAGCCGCGATTGCGGCGGTGCACGCCGAAGCGCCCACGGCGGGGGAGACCGACTGGCAGCAGATTGTGGGGTTGTATGACGTGCTGCTGGCGGCGGTGCCCTCGCCAGTGATCGAATTGAACCGTGCAGCGGCGATCTCCAGGCGAGACGGGCCGTTGGCGGGGTTGGTGTTGGTTGACGGGATTCTGGAGCGGGGGGATTTGCTGGACTACCACTTGGCGCATTCGGCGCGGGCGGATTTTTGTCGGCAGTTGGGAAGGAGTGAAGAGGCGCGGGTGGCGTATGAGCGGGCGCTGGCGTTGACGCAGCAGGTGCCGGAGCGGCGGTTTATCGAGGCGCGGATCAAGGCGTTGAAGTGATGTAAGCCTGCTGGCCCCATCGCGGGCAAGCCCGCTCTCACAGGGTTGGCGCAGAACCTGTGGGAGCGTGGCTTGCTCGCGATAAGGGCTGAATGACCTTCATTCCAGCATCTTGCCGAGCAACCAACTGCCCGCCGGCCCCGGCGGATGCAGCCGCGACCACAAGGCATCGACAAACACCGGTTTCGGCCAGCCCCGAACGTCCAGTTCCTGCAATGTCCCCGGGCCAAACCGCTCCACCAACCATCGCGGCAACGGTGCCCAGCCAAACCCGCCCTGGGCCATTTCCAGCAGCATCAGGTAACTCGGCGCCGACCAGACGCGGCCCTTCGCACGGCTTTCATACGGATTGACGATCGTCGCCAGACGCAACTCCCGATGCTGTTGCAACACGTCTTGATCGACGAGGTCCAGCGCCGCCAATGGATGCTCGCGGGCCACAAACAGGGCAATCTCCGTCCGCTCCTCCACGGTCGAGCTGACCAGGTCCGGCGGGTAACTGTCCTGTTTTTCGGCGAAGGCCACATGCGCCCGACCGCTTTGCACCAGCGCCACCAGGTCATCGCATTCAGCGATCAGGCATTCGAGTTCAAGGTCCGGATAACGCTGATCGAACGCACTCAGCGCCGCTTCGAAACGGTCGGACTGATAGGTGTCGGAAATCGCCACCGTCAGCTTCGGCTCAACCCCTTGGGACAGTTGGCTTGCAGTCATTTCCAGGCGGCTGGTGGCGGCCAGGATCTCCTCGGCCCGCTGCAGCATCACGTGCCCGGCCGGGGTCAGGCTCGGCTTGCGGCTGCTGCGGTCGAACAGGACCAGGTTCAGATCGATTTCAAGGCTCGCGACCGCTGCACTGATAGTCGACTGACTGCGTCCCAGCTTGCGCGCTGCCGCAGAAAACGAGCCTTGCGTCGCCGCCTGGACAAACGCTTGCAACACTTCCTGAGAGGCCATGAACTATCGCCTTGATCGATGGTTATTGATTATGAAGTATCGGCGTGAGACCGGATCATGGCAACCACAGTCACTCAGGGAGTCCCGATCATGAGCGTCAACAAATCCATTACTGAACGTATTTTCCAGGCCATCGGTTTCGAAGTGCTGGCCATCCTGATCTGTACGCCGCTACTGGCGTGGATCATGGACAAACCGATGATTGAAATGGGCGCTGTCACCGTTGTGATTGCCGCGCTTGCTCTGGGTTGGAACGTGGTCTTCAACGGTCTGTTCGATCGCTTGCTCAAACGCTATGGAATCGTCCATAACGCCTGGGTACGGGTTGTCCATGCGCTGCTGTTCGAAGGCGGGCTGGTGGCGATGGGGGTGCCGCTGATTGCCTGGTGGCTGAACGTCAGCCTGTGGCAGGCGTTCCTGCTGGACATTGGCGTGTTGCTGTTTTTCCTGCCATACACCTACGTTTATCACTGGGCGTATGACGTGGTGCGCGAGCGCGTCCTGATGCCTCGCGCAGTCAGTTGATCGCTGTTGTTTTTGTGGCGAGGGGGCAAGCCCCCTCGCCACAAGTTCGAGTTACAAAAACATCCCGCCCGACGCTTCAACGCGCTGGCCATTGATCCACTGGCTACCCGGTGCCAGCAGCAATGCAATCGCAGCGCCGATGTCATCCGGCTGACCCACCCGACCCAACGCGGTATTGCTGGCGACGTAGCTGTTCACGTCGCTGTTATCACGCACCGTGCCACCGCCGAAATCGGTTTCGATGGCGCCCGGTGCCAGGGTGTTCACAGAAATGCCGCGGGCACCCAGTTCCTTGGCCTGGTAACGGGTCAGCACTTCCATCGCGCCTTTCATCGCCGCGTAAGCGCCGTAACCCGGCAAGCTGAAACGGGTCAGACCGCTGGACACGTTGAGGATGCGCCCACCGTCCGCCATCAGCGGCAGCAGGTTCTGGGTGAGGAAGAATGGCCCTTTCAGGTGGATGTTCATCAGCAGATCGAATTGGGCGACAGTGGTGTCGACGAAGTTCGCGGTCAGGCCGATGCCGGCATTGTTGAGCAAAAAGTCGAAGTGCTGGCGATCAAAACGGCTGTGCAACACGTCGGCGACCTGGGTGGCGAACGCTTCGAAATGTTCGCTTTGGCTCACATCGAGTTGCAGCATCACCGCCCGAGCGCCGAGGCGTTCGATGTCGGCGACCAGTGCCTGCGCCTCATCGGCCTTGCTGTTGTAGGTGCCGATAATGTCGACGCCTTGGGCGGCCAGATGCAGGGCTGCGTTTTTGCCGAGGCCGCGGCTGGCGCCAGTGATCAGTGCGATTTTAGTGTTCATGGGACTTCCTCAAGGGTGGTGAGTGACGGTGTGGAGGAAGTTTATTTATCCGGCGTATGGTGATAAACAGACTGAAACTGGAATCACTGGTCGGTTAAACCGAACAATAGAGGGGCCGCCCATGAACAAGCTGGAACTGCTGCGCACCTTCGTTCGTGTCAGCGAGATGTCGAGTTTTACCTTGGCGGGCGAAAGTCTGGGCGTGCCCCGGTCGACCGTTTCGGAACACGTTCAGGCGTTGGAAGCGTTGTTGGGGACGCGCTTGTTGCAACGCACTACGCGCCGGGTTCAGGCAACGCAGGACGGCCTGGTGCTGTACGAGCGCAGCAGGGATTTGTTGTCGCACATGGATGAAATTGAAGGGCTGTTTCGTCAGGATGCGGCGTCGCTCACCGGGCGGATTCGCTTTGACATGCCGAACTTTTTGGGCCGCCAGATGGTGCTGCCGCGCTTGCCGGAATTCATGGCGCTGCACCCCAACCTCGAACTGGAAATCAGTACCACTGATCGTCGGGTCGATTTGCAGCGGGAAGGCTTTGATTGCGTCGTGAGGGTCGGTGCGCAGCCGGATCAATCGGTGGTCGCTCGCCGCGTGTGTGATTTTGCGATGGTCAATTGCGCCAGTCCCGCCTACTTGCAGCGCTTTGGCGTGCCGGAAAGTCTTGAGGATCTGGCACACCATCGACTGGTCCATTACGTCGGCGTACTGGGTTCGCGCTCGGAGGGTTTTTTGTACGAGGTGGACGACATGTTGCATCGATTGCCGATGGCGGGCAGCGTCACTGTGAACAGCACCGACGCCTATGAAGCGGCGTGCCTGGGGGGATTTGGTCTGATTCAGGCGCCGGTCAAGGGCATGCAGTCGCATTTGGATAGCGGTGATCTGGTGGCGGTGTTACCGCAGTTCAGCGCACCGTCGATGGAGGTCTCGCTGCTCTACGCCCGGCAACGGCATTTGCCGCTGCGGGTGAGGGCGTTCATGGACTGGCTGGCAAACGTCATACAGTCCACAACTTAACGCGATCCGTGTAGGAGCCGATTTGCTGGCGATCCAGGCAACGCGGTGTGTCTGTTTCACCGTGTTGTCTGGATCGCCAGCAAGCCGGCTCCTACAGGGGCGTGTTATGCGTTAGACGTGGAAATAACCTACGCAGCTATCAAACGGCAGGCGTTTGAGCTCGATCTTGTTCAGGTCCAGCACTTCACGCAGGGCTTTGGTTTCGCCCGGGAAGTTGCGGTAAGCGACTTCGTCCAAGACCACGATCGCGCCTTTTGGCATGTACGGCAGGAAGGTTTCCAGCGCGACTTTGGTCGATTCGTACAGGTCGGTGTCGAGGATCAACATGGCCACGACCAGGTCCGGACGGGTCTTGACCCACTCAGGCACGGTCTTGACGATGTCGCCCTTGACCAGTTCGCAACGCGGGATGCGGTTAACCGGGCGCAGCAGGTCGTTGGCGTCGATCATATCCTGGATCAGCGACTGGTCGGTGTCGGAGAACATGGTCTCGTTGACGTCGGCCGGGTCTTCTTTCTTGTCGATGCTCTGGAAGCCTTCGAAGGTGTCGAAGCCCACGATCGAACGGTTGATCGCGTAAGGCTCGAGAATCATCGACAAGTGCATGTACAGCATCAGCGAGTTGCCCTTGTACACGCCGCACTCGATGATCGCGCCCGGTACTTCAGCGACTTTCTTGAACAGTTCCATGCGCGACAGCGCAGCGGTCACGCCGATGCGGTTGGCGAAGACGAACGGTGCGTCGGCCACGTACTCGGCATCGACCCGTTTCAGAACGTTGGCACGGGTTTCGTTGTACTGGGCCTCGGCAGGCGTGATGCGACGCTTGGTCATTGCTGGATTCCTTGGAAATTCGAGAAGTCGTGGGCGTGGAAATAGTCTTTGAAACCGGCGCCGACATCAGGACAGGCGCTGTCGACGTTGATCGCGCCGCGCTTGTGCTTGAGGTCGTCGAGGTGCATCAGGCGGAAGTCCACGCTGAAGCGGGTTTGATTGGTGTGGTTGGCGACCGTGCCGTGCAGGTGCGAGCCGGAGAAGATCAGCATTTCACCGGTATTGCCGGCGATGCGCACTTCCGACGCGGTGTTGATCGCTTCCATCGGCACCGGGTGCACGCGGACTTCCTCTTTGAGGTTGTCCTTGGCCTTATGCCGCTGGTTGCTGATCCAGTCGTTGAGGCTCCATTCGCTGGAGGTGTTCTTCACCGGCACGTCGAAGTAACCGGCGTTGATCATCATGGTCTGGTCGGGGCTGATGGTGTGCACCGGCATCCAGGTGTTGATCTGGCAATCGACGCTGCCGTACCACGTGTCGCGATGCGGTTTGTAGGCATAGCTGACACCGGCGTGCAGGTAGTCATAGTTCGGCACCACGCGAATGCGCGGCACGTCGAAAATGTATTCGTGCGGGTCGACGCCGATCTCGTCGATAAACGACAGGATCAGGTCCTTGGCGCGCTGGCTGTTGGTGAATTGGCCCTTGAGGCGCGTCACCAGTACCACGAATTCTTCCACCGGCATCAGCGTGTGCAGGGCCTTGTGGTTGGTCTCACCGTCGAAGGCGGCGGTGATGCTTTCCTGGGCGAACGCGCACAGCTCTTTGGCGGCGCGCAGCTGGGTGTTCAGGAAGATGTCGCCGGCGTAGATGGCTTCTTTGAAGTCAGCTTTGTGTTGAAGCTGATTGATGTACAGATTCACGATTCCACTCCTGAATGCATCGAGTCTCTTAAGAGTCGGCCACACGTTAGCAAACTGAAGTGCAATCCGGCGGGTGGTGGATCAATAAAAAGGCAAACGCCTGAATTTGCGACGAAATGCCTTCTCCGGACAAAAAAATCCCTGTGGGAGCGTGGCTTGCCCGCGAAGAACGATAACGCGGTCATTCGGCAAGACCGCGTCATCGTTCTTCGCGGGCAAGCCACGCTCCCACAGGGGTATGTGGTGGGGCTAGAAGAGTTGGGTAAACAACCAATACAGGCTGCCCGACAACAGAATCGCCGCCGGCAAGGTCAGCACCCAGGCCATCAGCAGGTTGCGGATGGTCTTCATCTGCAAGCCGCCGCCGTTGGCGACCATGCTCCCGGCCACCCCCGAGGACAACACGTGAGTGGTCGACACCGGCAAACCGAACATATCCGCCGCGCCGATGGTCAGCATGGCCACGGTTTCCGCCGAGGCGCCCTGGGCGTAGGTCAGGTGAGTCTTGCCGATCTTCTCGCCGACCGTCACCACGATGCGCTTCCAGCCGACCATGGTGCCCAGCCCGAGCGCAATCGCCACGGCGATCTTCACCCACAGCGGAATAAAGCGCGTCGAGTTATCGATCTGTTGCTTGAACAGTTGCAGCTTGCCGCTGGTGTCGGCGTCGAAGTGGCCGACTTTGTTCTTGTCCATCAGGCGAATGGTTTCGCTGGTCAGGTACATGTCGTTACGCACGTTGCCCACGGCCTCGGCCGGCACTTTGGACAACGAGCCGTAACCCTTGACCTCTGCGCCGATGCTGCCCGTGAGGGCAGCAAGGGCCGGGATCAGTTGCGGTGTGGCTTCCTTGCTGCGCACGTATTCGGAGAGCACCGGGCGCGGATCGGCCGGGGCCGGCATCGGCGCGCTTTTCACCAGCGCTTGCTGGGTGACTTCGGCGACGGCGGCGAACTGCAGCGCCTGGTCGGCCGGCATGGTGCGGTTCAGCGCATAGGCCATCGGCAGGGTGCCGACCAGAATCAGCATGATCAGGCCCATGCCTTTCTGTCCGTCGTTGGAACCGTGGGCGAACGAGACCCCGGTGCAGGTCACAATCAACATGCCGCGAATCCACCACGGCGGTGGCGTGTTGCCGACCGGTGCCTTGTACAGTGCGCGGTTCTTGACGAATGCACGCAAAGCCAGCAACAACAGCGCGGCAAAGCCGAAGCCGACCAGCGGCGACAAGAGCAGCGCGTAACCGATCTTGGTCGCCTGCGCCCAGTCCACGCCGCTGGTGCCGTCGTGGCCGTGCATCAGGGCATTGGCCACGCCGACGCCGATGATCGAACCGATCAAGGTGTGCGACGACGAGGCGGGCAAGCCCAGCCACCACGTGCCGAGGTTCCACAGGATCGCCGCGATCAACAAGGCGAAGATCATCGCGAAACCGGCGGAGGAACCGACTTGCAGAATCAACTCCACCGGCAGCAGGGCGATGATGCCGAACGCCACTGCGCCACTCGACAGCAGCACCCCCAGGAAGTTGAAGAACCCGGACCAGGCCACCGCGAAGTTCGGCGGCATCGAGTTGGTGTAAATCACCGTGGCCACGGCGTTGGCGGTGTCGTGGAAACCGTTGACGAATTCAAAACCCAGTGCGATCAACAGCGCCACGCCCAACAGCAGAAACGGCGTCCAGGTGGTGACCACCGTGCCGAGTTCGTTCATGTCGTGCATCAGGCTGTAAGCGGTGAACAACAGCCCGCTGGCCAGCACCCCGAAAAACACCACGAGGGTGAACAGGCTGGGTTTTTTATCGAATTGGGGCCTGGCGCTACGGGCGGGAGCCTGGGTTTCGGCGGTGTAGGAGGGCGTAGCCATGAAGGACAATCCTGAGGAAGGAAGGAGTGTCCGTCATGATCGTTGCCAAATGTTACAGAGAGACTGCCTTGGGTCAGGGTTTGGGTTGTTTGCTGATCCGTTAATCAGAATTCACTTCGGTTTTGAGGCTCGCCACAGGGGTTTGATGGCGTTTTGAGGATCAATAATCCTGGCGCTTGCGAAACGCCCAACGCCCCGCAATCACGGTAAACGTCGCGACCAGCGCCACCAGAATCCAGAACCCCTCTGGATCCCCCGACAATGGCACCCCACCCACGTTCATGCCAAAAAAACCGGCAATGATGTTGATCGGCAGCGCCAGCACCGTCACCACCGTCAGGGTGAACAGCGTGCGGTTGCTCTGCTCGTTCAGGTTGGCCGCGATCTCTTCTTGCAACAGCTTGATCCGCTCACCCAGCGCCGTGAGGTCGTTGATGATCAGCGCAAACTCCTCGGTGGACTTGCGCAGCTCCTTCACGTCCTCCTTCTGCAACCACTGCGGCGGCCGGTTGAGAAGTCGCAACAACGAACCCGGCTCCAGCGCCAGCAACCGTTGCAGACGCACCAGCACCCGGCGATTGGCACCCAGTTCTGCACGGTTGGTCGACAGCCGTGATGACAGCAACTCATCTTCGATCTGATCGACACTGAGGCTGGTCTTGCGCACGATCTGGGTCAGCACCTCGCCCTGATCGCGCAGCAAATGCACGAGCAATTCCAGCGGTGAACGAAAGCACTCACCGGCCTTCACCGAGGACCGCAGCTTGTCCACCGAGTGCAGCGGTTGCAGGCGGGCGCTGATGATCAGCCGACTGCGGGCACAGACCCAGAGCGTCGACACATCCGACGACACCATGCTGCTGAGGTTGAACACCACATCGTTGACCACGGCCAGCAACGCCGAATCCACATGTTCGATGCGCGTGGATCGAGACCCTTCGTGCAACGCTTCGAAAAATTCGTCCGGCAGTTCCAGATGGCTTTTCATCCAGCGCTCGCACGCGGCATGCGCGAGGTTCAGGTGAAGCCACAGAAATTCATCGCTGTCGTCCGGTTGTTGCAGGCATTGCAACGCCTTGGCCGAGTCGATCTCCCGACCACGCTCACCGGGGCGAAAACTGAAACCGTAGAGCAGACCAAACAGGTCCGGGTCGCGATGGCTTTGGTCGATGCTGTGGTTCATGAGGGCTCGCAAGAGGGGCAATCGCTCGATGTAGCAGGGTGACGGCTGGGTTCACTTGAGCCGCATCATCGCAAGCCTGGATGACGATTTTGTGACGAAAAAGTGACCGCAAACGATTGCGTTGCCGGTGGTCGGATACATCTCAAGAACCGCTCTGGCACGCCGATCACGCTTAGGTTAAGTTGCGCGCCCTCGGCCAGCCGCCGACGTCGCAGACAGGGAAGTCCGGACACCTTTCACGCTTGGTTACGGCGTGTCTCACCCCTGTCATGAGTATTACTCGATGCTGCAAAAATCCCTGAGAGCACAAATCCTCGCGTTGCTGAGCGGCAGTCTGTTGGCGATGTTGCTGATCGCGCTGGCTTGCTTTCACTTTCTGTCCAGCGGTGTTCAGAGCTACGCGAACCTGATCGAAGGCCCGTTGCACACCTCGCAGTTGATCGACGAAGCCAACCTGCAATTCAAGGTGCAGGTACAGGAATGGAAAAACGTCCTGCTGCGTGGCAAGCAACCGGCCGACCTGGACAAATACTGGAAGCAGTTCGAGGACCGTCAGCGCGATGTGCAGGGCATTCTCGGTGAGCTCGCCGGGCAAAAAGGTATCGAGCCGCAACTGAAAACCCGCATCGAACGCCTGCGTGACGAACACCGTCTGCTGGGCGCTGCCTATCAAAAGGGCCGTGATGCCTATGTGGCGGCCGGCGCCGACCCAACGGCTGGCGACGCTGCGGTCAAAGGTGTCGACCGTGCCGCCAGCGAACAGATGACCGAATTGGTCAGCGAATTGCGCAAGCAGGGGGCCGAGCAATCGAAGCAGATCAGCGCCGATGCCGATCGCACGGTGTTGCTGGGGATCATTGTGATGCTCGCCTCGGGTCTGTTGATCGGCCTGTTGAGCCTGTGGCTGGTCAACCGCAACCTGGTTGAACCGATCCGCAAACTGATCGACTACGTCGCGCAACTCAGCCAGGGCAAGTTTGCCGACCGCGTGGCCAGCACCCGTCAGGATGAGCTGGGCAAGTTGGCGATCGCGGCCAACACCTTGCGTGATTTCCTCGCCGAAACCTTCAGCCGTTTGCAGCGCAGCGCCAAGGACCTGGACAGCGCCAGCGGTGAATTGAATTCGATCGCCGGCCTCATGGCCAGTGGCACCAACGAGCAGTTCAACCGCACCGATCAGGTGGCCACGGCGATGAACGAAATGTCGGCCACCGCCCAGGAAGTCGCCCGTCACGCCGCCGATGCGGCACGTGCCGCCGACGATGCCGACCAGTCCGCCCAGCACGGCGAAAAAGTCATGCAGGGCACCATTCACACCATCACCCGGATGCGCGGCGAAATCGCCAATACCGCCACGGTCATTCGCCAGCTGGAAACCGACAGCGGACGCATTGGCAAGGTGCTGGAAGTGATTCGCGGCATCGCCGAACAAACCAACCTGCTGGCGCTCAACGCGGCGATCGAAGCGGCCCGTGCCGGTGAAGCCGGACGCGGTTTTGCGGTGGTGGCCGATGAAGTGCGCAGCCTGGCCCAGCGCACGGCGGCGTCGATCATCGAGATCAACCAGATCATCCAGACCGTGCAAACCGGTGCGGTGGACGCGGCTCAGGCGATTGAAAGCGGCCAGTCGCGCAGCGAAGAAAGCGTCGAGCAAGTGACCCAGGCTGGCGCCATGCTGGAGCGGATCACCCATGCCGTGGAAGCCATCCGCGACATGAACCGCCAGATCGCCACCGCCGCCGAAGAACAGACCTCGGTGGCCGAGGACATCTCACGCAACCTGACTGAAATCACCAGCATTGCCAGCACCAACCTGGACAACGTGCAGCGCACCGAAGCGGCCGGCCGTAATTTGCATGGGTTGTCGGGGCAGTTGAATGAAGTGACGGCGCGTCTGAGCGCTTGATGGCAGGGGCTGTAGGCCCGAGTCGGTACGCAGTCGATCTCGGTCCTGCTTAAATCTGTACGGGAAGGCTAAAGGTAAACGTCGTGCCCAGTTGCTCGGTGGAGACGACGTTCAGCTTCCCACCATGGGACTGCGCAATCTGACTGGCGATGTACAACCCCAACCCGAGCCCGGTCTGCGGTGTTCCGCTGGCCGGTCGCGAGTAAGGGCGAAACAGATGGGGCAATGCTTCCTCGGCGATTTGCCCCTGATTTTTTACGCTCAGCACGAATTGCCCATCCTTGATCTGCGCGCTGACGTCTACCGAGCCCTCGGGATCGCCATGGGCAACGGCGTTCGCCACCAGATTGGAAAGCAACTGCGCGACCCGCTCGCGATCGCACTGAATGCCGTGCAGGTCGCCGATGGTGGTGTGGAGGGTGCGTTGGGGATAGATGTTCTGGACTTCTGAAATCACGTGCCGCAAGGCGTCGCCCAGGTCCGGGCACGGTGCGATGTTCACCGGAATGCCACTGCCCAACGAACCACGAGCGAAATCCAGTACGTCATCGACCAGCCTGGTCGCACGCCGGGCGCTGGTGAGGATGTGCCGGGCCCTTTGCTGATTGGCCGGGTCGGGGAGTTTGCGCAAGAGCATTTCGGCGCCGGCGCTGATGGCGAACAACGGGTTGCGCAGGTCATGGCCGAGCACGGCGATGAACTGTTCGCGCAGCTCGGTGTTCTTGCGTTCCGCGATCAGTGCCGCTTCGGTTTTTTGCAGGTTTTCTTCGGCCTCGATCTGCAGCGCCAGCATCCGCGCAAAGGATTCCATGGTGCTCTGGATCGTGCTGGACTTGAGCGGCGCAGGATTGGGATCAAGGGCGCAGATGGTGCCGAAAAAACGCCCGTCGGTGCGGAAGATCGGCACGGCAATGTAGCTTTCGAATTGATAGAGGCGAGGCGTGTGGTGATCGCGGTAGAGCGGGTCTTCACTGGCGTTGTCGATTACCACCGAATGATGCGCCTGGCGAATTTCGTGGCACAGGGTCGTGACCACATCCAGCTCGCCGCCGACCTGCAAACCGAAGTCCAGTTGATCGAGTACGGCGCAAGCGGTCCACGAGTCTTCGGTGACGCGGGCCACTGCGGCGAAACGCAGCCCCGTCAGTTCACGGATCACCTGGAGAATCGCCGGCACCGCGCTGATCCGACCGATTGTGGCAATGTCTGCTGCCGCTGTTTGCCCCATATCAATCAATCTCTGCGTAATCACCGTTGAGGGATTCTAGCGGGCTGGTGCCGTAATGGCGCGTGTTGATTGCGTGAATGCGGCATGCAAAAAAGCCGCACGATCCGAAGATCGTGCGGCTTTGTTTTATACGGGTATCAGGTGTCTTGTTTGTCGCTCAGGACTTTGCCGGTGGTGGCATCGAAGTCCACGTCGAATTCTTTGCCGTCAGCGGTTTTCAGTTCCACTTCGTACTCGTAGTTGTTGAAGTGGTTGTCCAGGTCGGTGTCGGTGATGGTCGCACCCGGGTGCAGTTTCAGCGCCGCCTGGTTCATTTCTTCCAGTGGCTTGATCTTGCCGCTCTTGACCAGCTCAGGGATCTGGTCGACGCGAACGTCAGCCTGAGCCAGGCCAGCGGTGAGGGTCAGGGCAGCAGCAGTGAACAGGGCAGTCAGGGTTTTCATGAGGTTCTTTCCTTGGGGTGATCTGTTTAAGTGAGTCCAGATTAACTGTGGCAACTTAATTCACCCTTAATTCCAAAGACCGTGTCGTTTGGAAGATTTCGCGGACAAGCCTCGCTCCTGCAGGTTCCGGGGTTGCCACAAAAATGTCGGCATCCAAAAATTCTGTGGGAGCGAGGCTTGCCCGCGAAGAAATCGACGCGGTGTCGTGTCAGCTACCGATCAATACCCATTGTTCTGCAGCAACTGCCCAACGGTGCCCGCCGCCGGGCGTTTGTAGAACTTCAGCAATTCGCTGGCGCGGTTGGTGAAGATGCCATCCACGCCGGCGTCCATGACTTTCTGGTAATCAACCGCTTCGTCGATGGTGTAGACGTGCACCAGCAGGCCTTGATCGTGGGTGTACTGGTTCATCCACGGTTTCACCAGGTCCGAATAGCTCTGATCGCCACCCTTGGTCAACGCGGCCGAAGGACCGGTGCCGATCGCACCCTGGGCCTTGGCGTACTCGACCCATTGCTGGAACTCGGCTTTGTCTTTCGGTTCCTGTTTGGCGTAGTAAGTGGCCTTGTCCTTGTCGCCGGACTCGGCAAACGTCACTTTGGATTTCGGCTCGATACTGCCTTCGCCAACCCATAACAGCAGGATCTTCGGCACTTGCGGCATTTCCTTCTCGAGCAGTTCGAGGCTGCTCTTCTCGAAGGTTTGCAGCACGACTTTGCCTTTGCCCTGGCCGACCGCCAGATTGCTTTTCGCCAGTTTGGAACCGGCCGGGCTTAGCCAGCCGCGATCCTGCAATTTATCCTTGAGGTCGCGCTCGAGGCCGGGGAATTGCTTTGGCTCTTTGGTCTCGATGTACAGGCCGGGCTTGTGCAGTGGATTGCCCTGGGCGATGTCGATGATTTCGTCGAGGGTCAGGATCTTCAGGCCGACGAAGGAAGGACGTGCGCGATCCGGGTATGCGGCGTTGAACCAGCTACCGGCATCCAGGGTTTTCAGTTCGGCGAGGGTGAATGCGTTGGCCGGGCTGTCCTTGCGATCGGGGAATTTGGTGGCAACGTCGGTGGTGCGTTGCAGGTTGTTGTCGTGCAGGGCGAACAGCACGCCGTCCTTGCTGCGTTGCAGGTCCAGTTCCAGGTAGTCGGCGCCCAGGTCACGGGCCAGTTTATAAGACGCGGCGGTGGATTCCGGTGCATCGTAGGACGCGCCACGGTGGGCGATCACCGCCGGGTGCGGGATGCCCAAACGGGTTGCCAGAGCCGTCGGGCTGGGCTCGTTGGCGGCCTGTGCCTGGCCGAAGCCCAGCAGCATGCTCAGCAGCAGGGCGCTTTTGGTGAAGGTAACAGGCATGTTCGAGGTCCTTTCGCGTTGAGTTTTCAAAGACGTCTCTTTTAACAACTGAGCGCCGCCAGCGCTATCGCCAGACCGACATAAACGTGTTTAAAGCAGATTTTTTCAGCGCTTTTGTGCAGTTCTTTGCAGTACTCTTGGCCCCGGCGTTTCCCCGGCAGAGGGAAATCCGATTGCTTGTCCTTGCGTGTAAACCATCGTTCACCGGTCGTTAACGACCTTTTGTGAGGTTTATATGCGCATCACTTCCGAGCTTATCTGCCAGGCCGCCGACCAACTCAAAGGCTTCGTCGGCCTCAATCGCAAGACCGGCCACTACATTGTGCGTTTCAGCGAAGACTCGTTTGGCATGGACGTGGCGGATGACGGGATTATTCCCACCAGTGAATTTGTCTGGGTATCGGGACCGCAACAGGCCATGACGCTCAAGCGTGAGTTGATTCAATTGTTGCTGGACCAGAATATCGATGACCGGATCAATGTGACCGAGCCGTTGCGGGTGTACATGAATCGGCGGGAAGTGCCGGAGATTTCGGCGGTGCGGAGTCTTGTTCAGGGCTGAGGCTTTTGTGGTGTTTGTGCTGGCCTTATCGCGGGCAAGCCCGCTCCCACAGGTTATGTGTCGTACACAAAACCCGTGGGAGCTGGCTTGCCTGCGAGGGCGGCATAAAGGGCAGCACAACTGTTACTGCTGAAACCGATAGTCGCGCTCAACCTTGCACACCCGCGTATGACACGCCGAATACCACGTCGACCGCCCCCGATCACGAATCTCACTGTGCTCAGGATGATGTTTCCACGCCAGAATCGCTGCCTCGCTGGCCCAGTACGACACCGTAATCCCCACCCCATCTTCGCCCCGAGCCGACTCAACACCGAGAAACCCCGGCTGCTCACGGGCCAGTTCCACCATGCGTTCGGCGGCCTCGGCGTAGCCTTGATCGCCGTCGGTGCGCAGAGAGGTAAAAATCACCGCGTAGTACGGCGCTGATGGCGTATCGGCAATCATGGCTGTTGCCGCTTGCAGGCTTCAACCAACGCCCGTGCCAGCGGCGGTAGCGTGCCCTTGAGCGCGGCGCGTTCGGGTTGGAACAGGGTGGCGACGAAAAACGGATGACCCTGGAGCTCCACCGCCCGCAAGTCGCCGGTCGAGTCATGGCCAACGGCGCACAACTGTTGGGTCAATAACTCACGCTCGAACGCCGGATTCACGCCATAGCGGCAGCGGTATCCCTCAACGATCTCAGCGCTTTCGTACACATTGGCGATCAACGAGCCTTTGACCAGATGAATGTTGTCCGTTGCTTCCACCAATGAACAGGTCAGCGGCGTGAGTAACGTGCGTGCTGCATCGGGATGGGTTTCGCCGTGTTCGGCGTCTTCCCAACCCAACACGTTTCGGGCGAACTCAAGCACCGCGTGTTGAAAACCGCCGCAGGTGCCGAGGAACGGTCGCTGCTGTTCTCGGGCAAAACGGATCGCCCGCAACGCGCCGTCCATGTCGCGGTAAGGGCTGGCGGGCACGCACCAGAAACCGTCGAAGTGGTGTAACGGGGTGGCGGCGTTGATGTGATCGGTGGCCAGCCACTGAAATTGCACCTCCACGTTCAGCTGTTCGGCAGCCATGCCGAGCGCCACGGGAATGGCTTGGTGGGCGGTGACCTGTGGGTCGTAGTCACCGATCAGGGCGATGCGAATGGCGGTGGTTTCCATGAGTGATCTCGACGCTTGTTGATTCCTGGCACCCACTATAGATTGGCGTTCACGCATTCAATATTGGCGTTATCCCAAGTGATCAATGCAGCGACGCACTATCGACTCGACTACCCAGACCTGGCGCTGATTCTCGCCTTGGTGCGCGGCGGCTCTCTGGCCCGGGCATCGGCGCTGTTGAAAGTCGACGTGTCGACGGTGTTTCGCGCGGTTCGCCGACTGGAATCCGCGCTGGGTCAGCAACTGTTCGAAAAAAGCCGTGCCGGTTACCTGCCGACCACGCTCGCCCAGACCCTGGCCGAGCAAGCCGAGCGTGCGGAACAAGCGCTGGACGCGGCACGCATTGGGGTGGAGCAGGGCGGTGAAGTCATCAGCGGCACGGTGCGGCTGACCTGTACCGACTCCGTTCTGCAAGGGTTGCTGCTGCCGGCGCTGGCGCAGTTCATGCCGTCCTACCCGGCGCTGACCCTCGAACTGAGCACCTCCAACGACTTCGCCAACCTCAGCCGCCGCGATGCCGACATCGCCTTGCGTCTGACTCGCACACCGCCCGGGCATCTGGTTGGCCGACGACTGGCGGATATTTCCTATCGGGTCTGTGCCAGCGCGGCGTACCTGAAATCGGTCGATCCTGAAGACCTGGCCTCGCTGACCTGGATCGCGCCAGATGACTTTCTACCCGACCACCCCACCGTTGCGTGGCGGCGCCAGCAATTGCCCGGCGTCACGCCCGGTTATCGCTGCAACAGCATGTTGTCGGTGACCGAGTTGGTGCGTGCCGGGCTGGGCGTCGCGGCGTTGCCGGACTTTTTGATCGGAGACCAACTGCAACCGCTGACCGGCCCGTTGCACGGCTACGACACCGCCCTATGGTTGCTGACACGTCCGGACTGCCGCGCGTTGCGTTCGGTGGTGACCTTGTTTGATGAGTTGGGGCGGGCGCTTCGATTGCCGTGACCGGGTGCTAATCCTTCGGATGATCTTTCACTAAATGCTGATGCATTTCCGAGGTCAGGTTCTCGATGCGTTCGGTCAGGGTCTTGGTCATTTCGGTGAGCCGGGTGTTTTGCTCAAGCAACGCCAGCAGTTGCGCGGTGTTCTGCGCCGCTTGTGCCTGGCGTTCGCTGTTGGCCACGGCGAGGGATTCGCGGTGCAGGGCGTCGGCGTCGGACTGGGCTTTGTCCCGCGCGGCCTGACGGGTCTGGGCCAGCAGAATCAGGGGCGCGGCGTAAGCCGATTGCAGGCTGAACGCCAGGTTGAGCAGGATGAACGGGTAAACGTCGAAGTGGGTCACGCCAAAGACATTGAGGCAGACCCAGAGCACCACAATCAGCGTCTGGGCGCCCAAAAAGGTCGGTGTACCGAAAAACCGTGCAAAGGCCTCGGCGCGCAGGGCAAATTTGTCGTTGCCGAACGTCGGCGCCAAGTGAGCGTGGGCGCGGTGGAAGCGCAGGTGATCGACGGCAGCGGCGGGTTTGGTTTCGTGGGTCGGGGTGGTCATGATGCTCTCTGCATGGCGCTGGGACTGACGCTCACTATAGCCCCAGCGCCAGTTTCATTCTGAAACACATTGCTGCGGTTTATTCAGCGCGTCCCGTGATTGATCTTTCGGCAGAGATTGTCATTTATGGCAGCTCGATTCAGCGCTGATAACAGGCCAGGAACATGTCCAGCGCCGACTCCACCACGGTGCTTTGCATTTCGTCTGACAGCGCCGGGAGCCCCATGGAAATCTGCGGCCAGAACGCAAAGGATTTGAGCATTCCCTGGATCTGCTGCGCGGCAAATTCGGGGTCGACCGGTTTCAATCGACCGTCCGCCTGGGCGGCGCGAATCCACACAGTCAGACCCTCTTCACGCTCACCCATTCGGGCCACCATGTTCTGCGCGCGCTCGGGAGAATGGATGGTGGCAGCAATCGCCACCCGCGCCAGGTCGAGAAAATTGTCATCGCCCAGCATCTGCAATTTCGCCTGCAACATCAGGCGCATTTGCTCGCGCAGGGGCAGGTCAGGGCGGTAGGACGTTTCCTGCTCTGCCGTCACCCGCGCCCACAGTTGATTGAGGATTTCGGCGAACAATTCTTCCTTGCTGGGGAAGTGGTTGTACACCGTGCGCTTCGACACGCCAGCAGTGGCGGCGATCTTGTCCATGCTGGTGATGTCGAAACCGTTGGCACGGAATTCGGCAATCGCCGCCTGGATGATCGCTTCGCGTTTTCGGTCGGTGAGGCGCTGTGGAGCTGTCATAAGTACGCTTCGGCAGTGGGCAGAGAAGAATTACACTCGGCAGTTTACTTGTGATCGGCTTTGATGCAACCTAGAAACTACACTGTGCAGTGTAATGTTTCGTTAATCCTGCACAGTGAACAATAGAATCTTCGGCTGATGCGTGCGTGCTTTGGCCAATTATCGTCCCACCGTGAAATACCGCTTTGCGGTTTTCTGGAGTCACTCAGTCATGGCCAATTCAATTTCCCCTGCGGACAATGCCTCCACGCCTGAAGCTTCCCGTCAGGCACAAGGGCTGTTCCAAAATCATGTGCCTGTGCAACGTGAAGGCTTTCGAAAGATGCTGCGCATCATGTGGAACATGATTTTCCACAAACCGCGCAACACTCGCCCGACGGCGTCCGTCCCGGTGCAAGCCCTGACCCAGGCCGCGTTGATTGCGGCCCCCAACCACAGCGTCTATCGCCTCGGCCACTCCACCGTACTGCTGAAACTGCGGGACAAATTCTGGATCACCGACCCGGTCTTCGCCGAGCGCGCTTCACCCGTGCAGTGGGCCGGCCCCAAGCGTTTTCACCAGCCACCGATCAGCCTCGAAGAACTGCCGCCGATTGAAGCGGTGATCCTGTCCCACGACCACTACGACCACCTTGATTATCAAACGGTGCTCAAACTCGCGGATAAGGCCAACTACTTCCTGACCCCACTGGGCGTGGGCGACACCCTGATCAAGTGGGGCGTCGATGCCAGCAAAGTGCGCCAACTCGATTGGTGGCAGGGCACGGAAGTGCATGGCATCCAGTTCATCGCCACACCGTCGCAGCACTTTTCCGGGCGCGGTCTGTTCGATGGCAACAGCACGCTCTGGGCCTCGTGGGTGATGATCGATGGCGACACGCGGATCTTCTTCAGCGGCGACAGCGGCTATTTCGATGGCTTCAAACGCATCGGCGAACAGCACGGCCCGTTCGACCTGACCCTCATGGAAACGGGCGCCTACAACGTCGAGTGGCCGCACATTCACATGCAGCCTGAGGAAACCCTGCAAGCGCACATCGACCTCAAAGGGCGCTGGTTACTGCCGATTCACAACGGCACCTTCGATTTGTCGATGCACGCCTGGTTCGAGCCCTTCGACCGGATTCTCGCATTGGCCTGGGAACGCAATGTGTCGATCACCACGCCGCAAATGGGCGAGGCGTTCAACGTCATGTATCCGCAGCGGGGAAGAACCTGGTGGTCCGGACTGGAAAATGAAAGCGATCAGGTTGCCACTCAGAACGCCTGATCCTCTGCCGTCGGGCCGCTCGCCATGGAGCGGCCCGCGATCTTCGCCACCGTCAGGTCGCGAACGTTTCCGTCGAGAATTTCATCCATTTCCCCCGCTGACAGCCCAAGCCTTTGCGCCGCTTCCACCTTGCCCAACTGACCGGTGTCGAGCAGCATGCCTATCTTCATGAGGTATTCGGCCTTGGCCCTCATCTCACCCACATCGGCAGCACCCGAAGACGGATCACCGCGCCTGTCGCATTCATTGATTCCATTCATCTGCTGACTCCTCACTCAACCATCGCGTAGTCCGCCCGACCCACCGGATCAGGCGTCGACCCTCTCACATTCATCCCCCGACCCGGCGCAAATCCCGGGAAGAACACCAGGCCTTCGGATTCAAACCGATACGCCAACGCCAGCCGGGTGACATCCAGCACATCGCGTTCATCCTCAAATCGAACAATGGCGTCCACGGAGACACCGGACTCCTGCGAGAGCTCTTCCACGCTCCAACCCAGCATCGCTCGGGCCTGGGCACAGTGGGCCGGGGTGAATTGGAAAAGGGCGATACGTTCCAGGGTGATTTTCATCGCAAGAGAGGCCATGGTGTTCTCCGGGCTCGAGAGTGCTAATCCAAAAAGTACTGTTGTTTTGTACAGTTGTTTTGCGCCCGGATCAAACTCATTTTTTGATTTTTGCTATGTCGCCCCCTCCATCCAGACGGACGGTGCCTGTCCCAATACGCGGCGAAACATCGTCGAGAATGCTGCCGGGCTGTCATAACCGAAATCCAGCGCAATACGCGTCACCGGCGTACCCGCCGCCAACCGCGCCAGGGCCAGCACCACACAGGCCCGCTGGCGCCATTGGCTGAAACTCAGGCCAGTCTGCTGGCGGAACAGCCGATTGAACGTGCGCAAGCTGATGTGCAAATGATCGGCCCATTGCTGCGGCGATTGATGCGCATCCGGCCGCTGCAAAAAGCCTTGGCACAACCCCAGCAATCGCGCGTCGACCGGTAAAGGAATGTGCAACGGCAAGTGAGCACTGCGCGCCAGTTCATGCAGCAGCAAGTCGATCAGCGCGCTATCGCGCCCGGCCTCGTCATACGCCAGCGGGATCTCCACCGCCTCCATCAACAAGTGCCGCATCAACGGCGACACACTGATCACCTGGCAACGATCCCCCAGATCAACCACCCCGGGTTCGATATACAAACTGCGCGTGCTCACCCCCAGCATCAGCACCTCATGCGCCACCCCCGCCGGAATCCACACCGCCCGCTGCGGCGGCACCACCCAATTGCCGTCGTGCGTGCTGACCTGCATCACCCCCGTCGCGCCGTACAGCAGTTGTGCTCGCCGATGCGTATGACGGGGCAACACATGGCCGTGGGAATAATCCGTACCGACCGCCACCACCGAGCGGGGCGTGTCATCCAGCAGATTGATCGAAACATTGCGCATTGAGCGGTTTCCAGCAGTTGGCGTAAACGCGAACATTATTGGCTGACTTGCTGAAGCAGGCCAAGGCGCATCGTTCTATTGTCGACCGCTCTCAATCAATGGACGACGCGTGATGTTCTATCTCCTGCTGGCATTTTTCGGGTGCGTGACTGGCGTCACTGCGGTGCTGTTCGGTTTCGGCGGCGGCTTCGTTGTGGTGCCATTGCTCTATCGCATGCTCATGGCTAGCCATGGTGCCGATGACCCCGTCAGCCAATCGGCAATGCACATTGCCGTGGCGACTTCGACCTGCGTAATGATCGTTAACGCATTCATCGCCACCGGCAAACACCGTCGCGCCGGTAATCTCATTCGTCATTATCTGTGGCCGCTGGGCGGGTTCATCGGCCTGGGCGCAATCGTCGGAGCGGTCGCCGCGATGTGGGTGAGTGGCGAGGTGATTCGTTATGCCTTCATCGCGTACCTGGGCGTGACCATCGTCGATTGCCTGTTCCGACGCGGTTTTCTGACAGCATCCGACACCGCAATCCCACGACGATTGGGGAGGGCGGAAGTGTCTGGCGGTGGCGTAGGAATCGGCGCGATCGCGACGTTTCTCGGCGTGGGTGGCAGTGTCATGACCGTGCCGTTATTGCGTCGATGCGGATTGAGCATGAGTCAAGCGACGTCCATGGCCAATCCGCTAAGCCTGCCGGTGGCGTTGGTCGGGACGCTGACTTACATGGCGATGGCGGGGGTTACCGAGTTTGATCTGGAAGCTTGGTTTATCGGGTATGTGGATCTGATGGCGTTTGCGGTGTTGACGATGGGATCGTTGGTGGGGATTCGGTTGGCCACGCCTTGGATCGGGCGGATACCGGATCGAACACATGCGCGGGTGTATATCGGTTTGCTGGTTTTGGTGATGCTGAGTATGTGGGCCAGCTAAATCACCGCTCTATTTCAGGGTTGGTATCCGCAGTTTTTTTCGCAAGAATGAATTTTTGCGCTGACATCATTTTTCGCGGGAGGATGTCATGTCCGTGCGAGGGGACTGACCATCACACGCAGTATTAATCACAGGACTAGGGATGTTGATCTTCAATTGCACCGAAGCTGCCAGCAACTTTTTCAGTCGCGTCCACAAGGGCAAGAAAATCAGCCCAGTGGAGAAACCACCATCGCCCGTTATCGAGGACGATGAGCCAGTCCAATCCGCCGAACAGTGGCTGGTCCACGCCATCACCGTGCAACGCAAACACGTGTTGTTCGTCATCCACGTGCAAACCCGTTATTGCATGATTTTCGCGGACGCGAAAAAAGCGGATATCGACGGTTTTGTTCATCGTTTTGCCGAGCGTTGGATAAACGGGCTGATGCGCCATGCGGGGCAGCACGACATCCTTCGCTGGATCGATGACGAGCCGATGATGGAGCGTTTCCTGAAAAGTTGCGGTGAGTACGTGTTTTACAAACGCGGTCATCGCGGTGCGCAAAAACACCTCAATGAAATTTCCTGGGTATTTGAGGATTACGCCGCTGAATGGGGAACGTTGCCCTCGGACGAGTTCTCGGCCGCGCGCTTCGATGGCGATATGAACGACGCCCCACGAAGTAGCAAAGTGCACAAGGACAATTACTACCCCGATGAGGAAATGATCGTTCATTGGTTGCGCCGTTATGGCGGCCTGGATGAGTCTACGGTTCAGGCAGCCCGTGAGCGGCGTATGGAAGTAAAACGGGAAATATGGGCGTTCGAAAGGCAGCTTAAACTCGAAGCGCAATGAGCTGTGGTGATAACGCCGCAGCCCGGTTTTTTAACCCTTGAACCCCGGCGCCTCACGAATAATAAAGTGATCCAGGTTCTCAATATTCGCACTGAACACCCCGAACGTCTGTTCGGGGTTTTTCTTGCTCGGCACCTGCTTCAACTCCGGCGTGACGCCATAAAAGAAGCAATACAACTCGGCCTCACTGTCGATGGCATGCTTGATCTCTTCCAGAAACGCTTTGCGCTTGCGGTAGTTCTCGATCAGCTTCTTGCTCAGGTAAACGTTGACCGAATACGGCTTCTTCTTCGCCTCATCCGCCTGCTTGAACCAGACCTTCTGTTCGAAATCGATGCGAAAGCTCTGGGTGTAATCCTTGATCTCCTTGATCTTGCCCCAGTAAATCAGCCCTTTGTTGTCCGTCAGGTATTCGATCTTCTTGAAGAACGACCCATAAGGCGCCGTGTGCTCGCCAATCTTCAGCGGCATGCGCTTGAGCAGGTCCTTGTCTTCGAAGTTCGACACA